>CAYTKB010000001.1:0-8552 GCA_964438265.1 uncultured Acetomicrobium sp.
AAAACGAGGGGACGTGATAACGAGCGTCGATGGCGCGGAGATCAAAGATCCTCAAGATCTGGTTTTTCAGATACGCAAGCGCATGGCAGGAGATAAAGTGAACCTCGAAGTCGTAAGCCAGAGCGGGCGTAGGAGTGTCGCCGTGACTTTGGGCGAGATACCAGGACAATCCGAAGAACCTCGCACGCGCAGGACATCGCTTGAGGAGAGCCTCGGGATAGAAGTATCTCCCGCAACTCCTGCTCTGAAAGAGGAATTTAGCCTGCCAGACCAGAGAGGTCTGGTGGTGACGAAGGTAAAATCTGGCTCACCAGCCGATCGCGTTGGCCTTCGAGAGGGAGACATGATACTTGAAGCCAATGGCTCTGCGATTGAGAGCGTAGAAGACCTGGAGCGCGCCTCTCAAAGCAGGGACATCGTTGTCCTTCTGGTGTGGCGCGATGGGCGAACGTTCTTCGTCTCCTTGCGACCTTAAGACAAGGTTTGAGATTCCTTCGGAGGTGCATCGCTTGAAGACAAGAGATGTCATAGTGATCTTGGACTGCGGCTCTCAGTATACCCAGCTCATAGCGAGGAGGATCAGGGAGCTCCGCGTCTTTAGCGAGATTCTTCCGTGGGATGTGTCTGTAGAGGAAATCCGATCGAGGAGCCCCAAGGGCATAGTAATTTCGGGAAGCCCGATGAGCGTTACGATTCCTGGGGCTCCCACGCTGCCTCGTGACCTTTTGGAAATCGGCGTTCCCATCTTGGGCATCTGCTATGGGATGCAGCTGTTGTCTTTCCTTTTGGGCGGCAAGGTGGAGAGGGCAGAGGCGGCAGAATACGGACGCGCTCAAATTGAAATCGAAGACGAAGGCTCTCCGCTATTTCGCGATCTCCCCCAACGCTTTTGTGTGTGGATGAGCCATGGGGACTCGGTGACTTGGCTTCCGCCACATGTGCGCGTCTTGGCGAGGAGCGAAGGCGGTTTACCAGCTGCTATAGGTGTTCCGGATAAGTGCATTTGGGGCCTGCAGTTCCATCCGGAAGTAGCCCATACGGCATATGGCGTCGAGATATTGAAGAACTTTCTCTTTGAGATATGCGGATGTGACCCTTCGTGGGACTTGGGCGACTGGGTCAAGGAGAAGGTGGATGAAATCGCGAAAACGGTAGGAGATGGGAGCGTACTCTCGGCCCTTTCCGGCGGCGTGGACTCCACTGTGGCTGCAATGCTTACGAGGAGGGCAATAGGAGATAAGCTCCGCTCCGTATTCGTAAACAATGGCCTCTTGCGCTTGAATGAGGCGGAAAGCGTGCTCTCCCTTTATCGTCAGGAGCTAAACCTCAACGTCCAGTATGTGGACGCTTCGGAAGAGTTTCTCACCGCTTTGCAGGGCATTACAGACCCTGAGGGCAAGCGTAAAGCGGTGGGGGAAACCTTTATACGCGTCTTCGAGAGAGAGGCGAAAAAGATCGGTCGCACGGAGTGGCTCCTCCAGGGGACACTTTACCCGGACGTGATAGAGAGCGGACATCGCGGCAGGGGGGCCTCCGTCATAAAGACGCATCACAACGTCGGCGGGCTGCCGAAGGATATGAAGTTTAAGCTCTTGGAACCGTTGAGGGATCTCTTCAAAGACGAGGTCCGCGCCATAGGGGCTATCTTGGGCGTGCCGAATTCGATATTGCGGCGCCATCCATTTCCAGGCCCTGGCTTAGCTGTGAGGTGTTTGGGAGAGGTGACGCGGGAAAAGCTGGAGCTGCTGCGGCGGGCTGATGCCATATTTCTTGAGGAGTTGGATTTTGCAGGTTTCTACGATAAGGTGTGGCAGGCCTTCTGCGTCCTCCTCCCCGTTAAGAGTGTCGGCGTGATGGGAGATGAGCGCACCTATGGCCATCCTGTGGTGTTGCGAGCGATCGAGTCTCAAGATGGGATGACGGCGGATTGGGCCTACTTGGACCGCCAACTGCTCGATAAGGTGGCACGGCGCATATGTAACGAAGTTAAGGGCGTCAACAGGGTGGTCTTGGATTTAACCAGCAAGCCACCGGCGACGATAGAGTGGGAGTGAGGGAAGTGCTCTCCAAGGAGCGCCTCGTAAAGTATTTGAGCAGCTGCAATTACGAACCCTCGACAGCCGAAGAGATTGCTTCGGCTTTGACCGTTTCGCCGGAGGAATTTAGGGAACTTGAGAAAACATTGAAGAAACTCGAAGACGACGGCCTTGTATTTAAAAGCCGTCGTGGTCGGTATCTTTGGTGTGAGCGTAACCACATAGTTGTCGGACGCCTTCAGGTGCATCCTCAAGGGTTCGCCTTTCTCATGCCGGAGAAGGAGGGTTCGCCTGATATATTCGTGCCGCCGGATCAGAAAGGTGATGCCATCCACGGAGATCGTGTTTTGGTGCGCTATCACAGAGAAAAGGGCAAACGGCTGGTCGGCAGTGTTATTAAAGTGCTCCAACGAAGCACAAAGCGGATAGTTGGCACTGTGCGCGCTGCCGATTCCGCCATTTACGTCGTCCCTTTGGAGAAACGCTATGCTTTCGTCGTCGCGCTCTCGGGCGAATCCGGGCAAGTTGTCTTGCCCGGCGATGTGGTGGTCTGTGAGATCGCACGCTATCCCACGCCCTTTGAACCTGCCTTCGGCGTGATCGTGCGCAGGATAGGCAAAGAAGGCGAACGAGGCGTGGATGTAAAGGCCTTGATGGAACACTTCGGCGTGGAGGAAGACTTCCCCGAGGCTGCATGGGATGAAGCGGAGCACCTGTTGAGAGAGGAAGCTGCCGTTGAAGCAAAGGGGCGCGTCGATTTTCGCAATTGGGCTACCCTTACGATAGACCCTGAGGAAGCCAAAGACTTTGACGATGCCATCTCCGTCGAGGCGACGGACGATGGCTGGCATGTGGCGGTGCACATAGCGGATGTAGCCCATTATGTGCGCGAGGGGAGCGCCCTCGACGAGGAAGCCAAAGAAAGGGGATTTTCCGTATATCTGGTAGATCGGGTGGCGCCGATGCTTCCGCCCCAGCTCTCCTCAAACCTCTGCAGCCTCAAAGAGGGAGAGGATCGTTACGCTATCACAGTCGACGCGCATTTGGACGGCGAAGGGAGGGTCAAAGGGTATAGGATCGTAAAAAGCGTTATCAATGTCGATCGAAGACTCACTTACGAGGAGGCGCAGCGCGCTCTCGATGGGATTTTACCGCTCGAAGCGCCTCTTCAGCGCACGCTCGATGAGGCGAGCAAGTTGGCTCGCCGACTCTACGGGAGGCGTTTGGAGGATGGGATGCTCGAATTCGACCTCCCTGAGGTAGGAGTAGATCTCGATGCCTCGGGGTACCCTGTGACGATCAGGGTTTTGGAGCGCCGTTGGAGTTATAAGGTTATAGAGCACCTGATGATAATGGCCAATTCCCTTGTGGCAGACCATCTCTTCAGCCTTGGCGTTCCAGCTCTTTATCGCATACACGAAAGGCCGAATGCGGAGAAGCTCGAGCAATTACGGGCGCTGTTGGCCAATTTGGGCCTTCGCCTTCGCGCGCTTCGTCCGAGGCACAAAGACATTTTCGAGTTGCTGAAACTCGTGGAGGGAAGACCTCAGAAACGCTTGGTTCACACGTTGCTTCTGCGCTCGCTGCCGCGGGCCAGATATGCCCCCGAAACCTTTCCTCACTTTGGCCTCGCCCTAAAGCGATATCTTCACTTCACCTCTCCTATTCGCCGTTATTCTGACCTTTTGGTTCACCGCATTATCGGCTTCCTCCTCGATGGGGTCTTGGCTCAAGAGATGGATCGCTTTCGGAGCGAAACGGCCTCTGTGGCCGCGCACCTTTCCGCTCGAGAAGAGGTCGTCGATGAGGCGGAAAGGGAATCGATCCGCCTGAAGCTCCTACAATACATGGAGCGTCATGTCGGGGATGTTTTTTCAGGGGTGATCTCCGGCGTGGTGTCTACAGGATTTTTTGTGGAGTTGGAGAATTCCGCGGAGGGCTTTGTGCACGTCTCTTCGTTGGACGATGACTACTATATTTACGATGAAAGGCAGATGGCGCTCGTTGGGCGCCGCCGCGGCAGGATTTATCGCCTTGGCGATCCTCTTCGCGTACTTGTGGCTAAGGTGGATCACGGCATGGGAAGGTTGGATCTGGAAATATCGCGCTAAAGGGGGTGTTTCTGGGTGGAATACAATGAAGTGGGTTCATACGAAAGAAGGAGGAAGGGTTTTTTGCCCTTCGGCCTGGTATTTGCTCTGTTGGCATTTTTAGCTTATAGCGTAACGCAACCGCTCTTGCGCCCGATAGCGTGGTCCGTGTTGCTCACCTTCTTCGTCCGTCCCTTTTATAGCTTCCTTTACGAGCGTTTTTTCCGGGGGCGTTGGAAGGGCGTAGCCGCGGCCATTACGACTATTTTAGTGCTGGTGGTCATCGTCGTGCCGGTGGTCATCATAGGATTGCTCCTCATAAGGGAGGGAATAAACGTAATCAGTGCCCTCCCTGGCGTCGTAACCAAATTAGGAGAGATCGACCTCTCCTTCGTCTTGAATTATCTGCCGCCGCAGGTTGCCGAAGCCGTTAAACCTTATCTCGTAGATTTGAGCTATCTCAACGATATGCTGCTCAGGACTGCCCGTTGGATAGCCACATGGTTGGCCAGCACCTCAAGAGATGTGATGGGCAACGTCTTCCGCCTCTTCTATGACTTATTTGCGCTGACGATCGTGTCATTTTACATACTGCGCGACGGGCACCTCATATTGAAGTATGTAGACGATATACTGCCATTGCCCAAAGACGAGCGCGAAGCCATCTTTGAGCGCGGCAGGGCCATGCTCTCCGCCGTGCTTTACGGGGTGACCTTGACTGCCGGTATTCAGGCTACTTTGGGTGGCCTGGGCTGGTGGTACGTTGGCTTGCCATCGCCGCTGTTGTTCGGCGGCGTGATGTTTGTGACAGCTATGATACCCTTTATCGGCACACCGATAGTGCTGCTCCCCGGGGCTTTATACCTCTTCCTGGTAGGCCAGTGGAGCCAGGCCGCAATGCTGGCTGCGTGGTCTTTATTAGTAGTGAGCACCGTCGATAATTTCATACGCCCATACTTCATCTCGGAAGGAAGCAAGGTCCACATGTTAGTCGCCTTTATCGGGGGAGTCGGAGGATTAGCGGCGTGGGGCTTCCTGGGGCTCTTCCTAGGCCCTCTCATCGTCACTTTGTTCGTGTTTTTTCTGGACAGTTACAGGCGCGTGTGGCATGCCATGCGCGGCGCCTGATCACGTGGGGGTGCCTTAATGCCATTTGCTGTGGCGGTATGCGGTTTTAAGGATAGCGGTAAATCGACGCTTTGTTACAAGCTGTTGGAGGGCTTGCGTTCAAAGGGCCTCCGGGTGGCTTACGTTAAGCGCACCCAGGAGGAGGTCTTATCTCCCGCTGGCACGGACAGCGGAGACGGCGCCGCCTTGGGTTTCGAGACGCTGCTTTGGGGGCGCGATGGCGTCAGATGTGAGGCGAAGGGCGCCGCTTTCGATATTTCCTTCTTGATGGTTCGCTTCTTCCCTGAAGCGGATTTTATCCTCGTGGAGGGGGGGAAGGAGCTCTCTTTGCCTAAAATTTGGGTGGGACCTCCCGGTTCTTCACCGCCTGGGGCGAAAGGAATCTTGGCTTACTATCATAATGAGTTTCCGTCAAATGACGTTCTCTCCTTTCGCCGCGGCGAAGAAGAAGCGATGATTGAGTGGTTATACGGTTTACAGCAGCAAAGGGCATCGGCCTCATTGAGGCTGTATCTGGACCATAGAGAATTGCCTTTAAAAGACTTCGTGGCCGACATGATCGCGGGGGGATTGAAAGGGATGATAATGGCGCTCAAAGGCGGTGAGGCCGTCAAGCGTGGCGCTCTTGTATATCTGCGTGGCGACAAAAGAGAGGGAGAACAATAGAAAATTATATAAAAAAGCGAGATTTATACTATAATTAACCTCGCCTTTTGCTCTTACGGCATTTCGTGATCTCTGGAGGAGGGATTTTCGACAAATGAACGGCTATGTGTTGTGGTTGACCGGAGGTACTGGTGTTTTGGCGCTTGTCTTCGCTGTTCTGGCGGTGGGGCGCATTGGCGCTATGGAGGTGAAGATCGAGAGGGTCAAAGAGCTCTCCGAGATCGTCCACAGGGGTGCCATGACCTTTTTGTACCGGGAGTACAAGGCTCTCATTCCCTTTGTATTGCTCGTGGGAGCGTTGTTGGCCTGGAAGGCCTCCTTCCCTCTCGCTGTCTCTTTCGTTTTCGGCGCCTTTTGCAGCGCTTTGGCGGGTTTCTTGGGGATGCGCGTTGCCACGAGGGCCAATGGCAATACGGCTTACGCGGCGACTGCCGGTATGAACCAAGCCCTGCGGGTGGCCTTTACCGGTGGTGTGGTAATGGGGATGTTCGTCGTGGGGATAGGGATTTTGGGCGTGGTGTTGGCTTACTGGCTTTATGATGACCCTAATATAATCACAGGTTTCGGCTTCGGCGCGAGTTCTATCGCGTTGTTCGCCCGCGTCGGCGGCGGCATCTACACGAAGGCTGCGGATGTGGGGGCTGACCTGGTCGGCAAAGTGGAGGCAGGCATTCCAGAAGACGACCCAAGGAATCCGGCCGTTATAGCGGATAACGTTGGCGACAACGTGGGCGACATAGCCGGGATGGGGGCCGATCTATTCGAGTCATACGTGAACTCCATCATAGCCGCTATGGCTCTCGGCGTGGTAGCTTTCGGTCCAACGGGAGCGGCGTATCCGCTATTGCTCGCTGGAAGCGGCATCGTCTCCGCCGTGTTAGGCACGTTTTTCGTCCGGGTGAGAGAAGGCGGCGACCCTCAGTTCGCTTTGAGGAAGGGGACGATAGCCACCGGTCTGTTCATGATGATCGGCGCATTCCTCGTCACGCGCGCACTTTTTGGCGATATCTCCCTCTTTTGGTCTGTCCTTGGAGGGGTCATCCTGGGCGTGGCGATAGGGTATGTCACGGAGTTTTACACTTCTATAGGTTCAAAACCGGTGCGCCAGATCGCTGAATCGGCTGTCACGGGACACGCCACCAACATCTTATCGGGCATTTCTGTAGGCATGATGTCCACGGCGGTGCCGGTATTGCTCATATGTGCGGCGGTGCTGATAGGCTACAAGTTCGGCGGACTTTACGGCATCGCATGCTCTGCTGTGGGGATGCTCTCGATAACTGGGATGACCTTGTCTGTGGATGCCTATGGCCCAATAGCGGACAATGCTGGGGGTATAGCCCAGATGAGCCAATTGCCTCCATCTGTACGTCAGATCACGGACAGATTAGATGCCGTTGGCAACACCACCGCTGCCATAGGAAAGGGATTGGCGATAGGGTCAGCTGCACTGACGGCCTTGGCGCTCTTTGCGGCTTACGCCACTGCGGTGCGGCTCGATCACATAGATCTCAACGACCCGATGGTGATGGTGGGCCTCTTTATAGGTGGCATGTTGCCGTTCCTCTTCTCTTCTATGGCGATCATGGCCGTCGGGAGAGCTGCCCAGTCTATGATCGACGAGGTGCGTCGTCAGTTTAGGGAGATCACAGGTCTCATGGAAGGCAATGCCCAGCCAGAATACGAGCGCTGCGTAGATATATCGACTGCCGCAGCGCTGAAGGAAATGTTAGTGCCTGGCCTTATGGCGGTGATGGCTCCCATAGCCGTAGGACTGCTTTTAGGCCCCGAGGCGCTTGGTGGGCTGTTAGGAGGATCCATAGTTACGGGTGTGATGTTGGCCATATTTATGGCCAACGCTGGTGGCGCTTGGGATAATGCCAAAAAATACATCGAGGAAGGGCACTTCGGCGGCAAGGGCACGCCCTCTCACGCAGCGGCAGTAGTGGGCGACACCGTGGGTGATCCGTTCAAAGATACGGCGGGCCCAAGCCTTAACATTCTCATCAAGCTCATGTCCGTTATCGCTGTGGTTTTGGCACCGCTCCTGTGAGCGCTGGGCATATGAGACAGGTGCGGGGCGAAGGCCAATGCCTCGCTTGGCGGAATGCCGGATAAGCTCGAACTTTATCCGGCATTCCTGTGTCTTTCGACACGGTTAAGGCAGTATGTGCGAGGTGCACGTCCAGCAGTAGGGGATGGCATATATGGACCGCGATGTGATCGGAGAGATTAAAAAGCGCTTGGACATAGTGGACCTCGTTGGGGATTACGTCCAACTGCGCAAGGTGGGCAGGAACTACAGGGCTCTCTGTCCATTTCATACTGAAAAGACACCCTCTTTTTACGTGTCGCCGGAGCGGCAGACGTATCATTGCTTCGGTTGTGGCAAAGGTGGAGATGCGTTCACCTTCCTTATGGAGATAGAAGGGGTATCGTTTCCTCAAGCTTTGGAGCGCCTGGCCAAGCGGGCAGGTGTGGCTTTGTCTAAGAGCGCTCACCCCAAAACCGAGGGAGACCTTTCAGAGATAATGGAGTTGGCCTTGAAATTTTACAGGGATGCGCTCCATAGCCCTTCTGGCGAGGTCGCGAGATCTTATCTGAAGCATAGAGAACTTCCTCCCGAGGTGTG
>CAYTKB010000001.1:8562-36392 GCA_964438265.1 uncultured Acetomicrobium sp.
ACCTTTGAACTCGGTTGGGCTCCAGCCTCGTGGGATTATCTGTGGCAATCTTTTCAAAGGCATGGCGTAACCTTCGAACTCGCCGAAAGATGCGGATTAGTGCTCATGGGTTCGAGGAGCCCATATGATCGCTTTCGCGGTCGAGTAATGTTTCCGGTTCGGGATGTCTCCGGCAAACTTGTGGCGTTTGGAGGCAGGCTCGTGGTGGGCGAGGGCGCGAAGTACATCAATAGCCCAGAGAGCGAGCTGTTTCAAAAGAGAAGCTGTCTCTATCTCTTGGAGCGCGCCAAGAAGTCTATACGCCAACGGGGGCGTTCGATCCTCGTGGAGGGTTATATAGATGCCATAAGGCTACACATCTCGGGCTATCCCGAAGCTGTCGCCTCCCTCGGCACTTCGCTTACAGAGGATCAAGCCAAACTCCTCCAGCGCTTCGCGGGTCGTTGCTGTATATGTTACGATGCAGATACATCGGGACAGGAGGCCTCGTTGAGAGGCATGTATGTCCTCCAGAGGGAAGGGCTTCAAGTCAGCGTGGTCGTCCTCCCTCGAGATATCGACCCCGATCAGTTGCTGCTTCAGGAAAATGGGGATAGGGTCTTTAGGGAAGCTTTAGACCGCGCTATGCCCCTTCCCCTTTACCACTTAGAGATCAGACGACCTTGGCTAGAGGACCCTGGATCTCGCCATAATGCGATTTTGGAGTTGCTCGAGGGCCTTGCGGAGCTTTCACCCTTCGATGTGGCTCCATATCTTTCAAATTTGAGCATCGCCTTGGGCGTCTTGCCTCGAGAACTCAATGAGCAGATCGCAGAGATCAGGAGCAGAAAAAGGGTCGCAAAAGAAGATAAAAGCGCTCGTTCCGGCGTATATATAAATGGGATAGGGAAGAAATCGGTGAGTAAGGCGGCAGACCCCGTAGAGGCAGCTGTAGCCTATGTGCTGTGGAACGATGCCCGGAGGCGGGTTGAGGCACCGCCAGAGGTTATCCTTCCCCTTATCGACGATGAGCGCGTTAAATCTATTGTCGCAGCTTTGCTGTATGGTGAGTCTCCGGAGGAATTAGAGGGACGGTGGCTCTCGTTAGGGGATCGTTTCCCCATGAGCCTCATCGCGATGGGGGGAAGTTTTTGTGACCAATTTGGTGATTTGGAAGCAGCATGGAAGGAGTTACTTAAACTTTTGGAGAAACGGCGGCGTTCCGAAAGATATCATAAACTCCTTTCGGCGATGGCCAAAGGTGAGGCCTCGGCGGAGGAGATGGAAGAACTGCGGCAATTGGCCAGCGACATAAAGGGAGGTGGCTGAAGATGAGCATCGAGGAGCGCGACGGGCCGATCGAATCGCCTGAGGAACCCAATATCCCCGTAGAAGACCTCTCGGCTTCTCAGGAGGAGCTGTTAAAGCACATAGACAAAATAAGAGACTTGCTCCAGATGGGAAGGCAAAGGGGGTATGTGACGTATGAAGACATTGAAAAATCGATACCTCCGGAGCTATTGACAGCGGAGGCGCTCGATAACCTCTATTTCAATTTGATGGAGCTCGGCATAGACATTCAGGACGGGGCCAAGGAGAAGGTGCCGGGCGAAGAGGTTGTGCTGAAAGGCAGCCTCGAGATACCTGAGGTGGAAGATATACCTCTGACCGACCCGGTACGGATGTATTTGAGGGAGATCGGGAAAATTCCGCTCTTGACACCAGAAGAAGAGGTTGAGCTCGCTAAAAGGATAGAGACAGGCGATCTTGAGGCAAAGAGAAAGCTCATGGCGGCCAATCTGAGGCTGGTAGTGAGCATCGCTAAGAAATATATAGGAAGGGGCATGCTCTTTTTGGACTTGATCCAGGAAGGCAATCTGGGCTTAAGCCGTGCAGTTGAGAAGTTCGATTATAGGAAGGGTTTTAAGTTCAGCACTTACGCTACGTGGTGGATCAGGCAGGCCATAACGCGAGCCATCGCCGATCAGGCTAGGACCATCCGGATACCCGTTCACATGGTGGAGACGATAAACAAGCTAATCCGCGTATCGCGCCAGCTGGTTCAAAAGCTCGGTCGTGAACCGACTGCAGAGGAGATCGCCAAAGAGATGGGGATAGACTCAGAAAGGGTAGCGGAGATCCAGCGCATTGCTCAGGAGCCTGTCTCTTTGGAGACGCCGATAGGGGAGGAAGAGGACAGCCAATTGGGTGACTTTTTGGAAGATAAAGAGTTATTGAGCCCAGATGACGCAGCGGCCAATCAGCTCCTTCGGGAGGAGTTGGAAAGCATGATTGACGAGCTGGCGCCGCGCGAGAGGGAAGTGCTGCGCCTTCGTTTCGGCCTGGAGGATGGACACCCTTATACGCTGGAGGAGGTGGGTCGTCGTTTCGGCGTGACCAGGGAGCGGATCAGGCAGATAGAGGCCAAAGCCTTGCGCAAGCTTCGACATCCGAGCCGCAGTAAGAAGTTGCGGGATTTTATCGTATGAGTTGTTTATCATGATGCGCGTGAGGAGGTGGCTCCATGAAGAAGGCAGTAATCAAAGAAGTGATAGAGCGCTTTAGGGAAAAGGGTCCGGTTATTTCCATTTTCGTGGATATGGATCGGAGCAAGAAGAACCCCAGGGAGATAGCTATCGAGGTGAAAAACATCTATAAAACGACACTTCAAGAGCTTGCGCGCTGGCAGGTCGCTTCAGAGAGCGAGGCCTTGAAAGCTGTGTTTGAATCTCTCTTTCCTGAGATAGAAGGGTGCGTAGACGGTCTTTCTAAAGGCAAGGCCTTCTATGTGAATGCGGCCTCGGGGCTTTTCGCTCAATATTCGCTCCCGGTCGCCGTACCTACGCAGGTGAGGGTGGCAAATCACCCATGCATCTTTCCTCTGATGGAGGTCCTTTCACCTCATAAAGAAACGCTCGCCGTCATAGTCGGTGCCAAGGAGGCACGCTTTTTCCGCAACGACGGAGAAGAGGTGAAGATGCTACTCGAGGTCGCCGAGGACGTGCCGGCCAAAGTTAAGGCCGCAGGGTGGTATGGCCTTGAGGAGCGCAGAATAGAGCGCCACGTGGAGGAGCACGTATTACGACACCTTAAAGCTACTGCTGCTACCTTGAAGAGTCTTGTGGAAGAAGAGGACAACAATTACGATCTCGTCCTCGTAGGAGGCAACGAGGAATATGCGGCGATAGTGGTCGAGTTGGCCAGGGAGGCCGCTGTCTCTGTTCCCGTAGAGATGGCGTCTGAGCTAGGCAACATTACCGATCCGGAGTCCGTCAGAGAAGCTATATTTGTTCATACCATGCGTCGCTTTTACGAGGAGGGAGAGGCCTTAGTCGGGCGTATTTTGACCGAAGCCTCCAAGGGAGGACAAGCCGTCACGGGTTTGAGCGGCACATTAAAGGCCGTCAATATGGGCGCCATTCATCAACTTGTGGTTGACGAGCATCGCTCCGTAAATGGAGGACGTTGTGATCATTGCGATACCCTAATTTCGGAGCCATCGAGCGTTTGTCCTGTGTGCGGAGCATCGGTAACCGCTGAAGATGATCTCTTGGAAGCCATCGCGCATAAAGTCCTGGAGCAAGATGGCGATGTAACGGTATTGGGTCGGCCGTCGCTGTTAAGAGAATACGAGGGCTTGGGCGCGGTTCTTCGCTTTCCTATTTCTTGAGTTTGTTATACTGAAAGACACAATACATGAGGTTGGATAAGTTCTTGAAAGCTTCAAGACTGATCAAACGCCGCTCCTTGGCTCAGGAGATGATCGCAAATGACGCCGTTCGCGTCAATGGTCGGCCCTGCAAGGCCTCTTATAATATAAAGCCTGGCGATGCCGTGAGTGTGGCTTTCCCGCGCCGTTTATTACGGGTGCGCATTTTGGTAGACGACGAAGCGCTCATCAAGCGAGGGAGTCGTTGTTATGAGGTGCTCGAAGAGCGCGCAATAGATCCTGACGAAGTGCCGTGGTAGGTAACGAGGAGGAAGACAAAAATGAGCGAAATCATAGGCGTTCACGGTAGAGAAATACTCGATTCCAGAGGCAATCCCACTGTAGAGGTTGAAATATGGCTTGAGAGCGGAAGCATTGGCAGGGCAGCTGTCCCCTCTGGAGCTTCTACTGGCACATTTGAGGCTTTAGAGCTGAGGGATGGCGGCGACAGATATGGCGGCAAAGGTGTCAGGAAGGCCGTAGAGAACGTGAATGAGCGGATAGGACCGGAGATAGTCGGCTTGGAGGCCTCCGAGCAGATCTCAATTGATCGTGCGATGATAGATCTCGACGGCACGCCGAACAAGAGTAACTTGGGAGCCAATGCCATTTTAGCTGTCTCATTGGCAGTGGCACGCGCTGCAGCCGGCGAGCGAAGCATGACGTTATGGTCTTACCTTGGTGGGGTCGGCCCGTATCTGATGCCCGTCCCCCTGATGAACGTCGTCAATGGCGGGCTACACGCTGATAACAACTTAGACATACAGGAATTTATGATCGTTCCTCACGGTGCCGAGAGTTTTGCCCAGGCTTTACAGATGGGCGTTGAAGTCTACCAAGCGCTTAAGAAACTCCTCGCAAAGAAAGGTTATAGCACGTCCGTTGGGGATGAAGGAGGATTCGCTCCAAACCTAAGAGGTAGCGAAGAAGCCCTTGACTTGCTCGTCGAGGCGATTGCCTCAGCTGGTTACTCCCCCAAAGATCAAGTGAGCCTTGCCCTCGACGTAGCCGCTACGGAACTTTACGAAGATGGTCGCTATCGGCTTCGTGGCGAAGGAAAGGATCTTTCACAGGGGGAGCTCGTTGAATACTACGAGAGACTGTGCGACAATTACCCCATCGTTTCAATAGAAGATGGGATGGCCGAAGAAGATTGGGAAGGATGGAGCCTCCTCAGCCGTGCCATAGGCGAAAAGGTCCAACTTGTAGGCGACGATCTCTTTGTCACAAATCCGAAGCGATTCAAGAGGGGCATAGAAAAGGGTATAGCCAGCGCGATATTGGTAAAGCTCAACCAAATAGGCACCCTCACCGAAACGATGGAGGTAATAGAAATGGCGCGCTGGAACGGTTACGGGGCGATCATATCTCATCGTTCTGGAGAGACGGAGGACAGTTTCATAAGCGATTTGGCCGTAGCCACTGGCGCAGGCCAGATAAAGGGTGGTGCTCCCGCACGAACGGATCGGGTAGCGAAATACAATCAGTTACTCAGGATCGCTGAGATGCTCGGGGGGGAAGAGGGCTTTGCTGGCCTATCGCGCGTTCGTCGAAGGAGTTAAAAGTCGCGAAGGCGTGTCGATCTACAAGGTCGGGCGGTGGACTTACCCTTTGCAGATAAAGCCGTTTACAGTTGTTTACCCTTCCGCTCTGGGTCTTGGGCTCAAAGGGGTGGTCGAATGCGTATAGCAGAGCCGACGGTCGAACGACTTGTTCTTTACGCGCGTCTCTTGAAGCGCCTGAAAGAGGAAGGCGTGAATGTGATTTCCTCCCAAGAGATCGGCGATGAGCTGGGGCTTAAGGCTAGTCAGGTGCGTAAAGATCTTTCCTACTTCGGCGAGATAGGCAAGCGTGGCGTAGGATATAGCGTTCCACGCCTTTGTGAACATCTTGAGGCGATCCTTTCTCCTCCGAGGGTATGGAGGATAGCCATGGTGGGCGTAGGTAGGCTCGGCGGGGCATTATTGGGTTATGGGCCTTTGCAAAACGAGAAGTTCAAAATGGTTGCCCTCTTCGACGTGGATCCTGCAAAAGTGGGAAGAACCTTTCGAGGGGCTCCGTGTTTTCACGTCGACAAAATTGCCGATGTAATCGCCGAGTTGGCCATCGAAGTCCTCGTTTTGACCGTTCCTGCTGAGGCTGCTCAATCTGTGGTGGATATGATTGCGAGTTCGAGCTTTGTGAAGGGAATTCTGAACTTTGCGCCAGCTCCCATAGTTGTCCCTAAAGAGATACTTGTGTATAATGTAGATATATCAGTGGAATTGGAAAAACTGCTCTTTTATCTGAAGCAGAGGGAAAGCCGGAGTGTCCGTTTTGTGTTAGAATAGCTTTGTAAATTTACCGGAGAGGAGTGTTCAGTTTGCCACAACAGGGTTTAAGTTCTCTATTATTGCCGCTCTTGCTTTTTGTCCTCATCTTTTATTTTCTCATCATTCGCCCTCAGAGGAGACGGCAAAAGCAGCATGAGCAGATGTTGGCTTCGGTGAACCGTGGTGATCAGGTCGTCACGATCGGAGGTTTTTTTGGCACGGTGAAGGATGTTAAGGACGACAGCTTTATATTAGAGATAGCAGACGGAGTAAGGGTGCGCATTCTGAAGAGCGCTATCTCTGCGAGGCGTTCGCCTGCTCCAGCATCAGAACCAAAGGAAAAAGAGGCGTAAAGCCTCACCTTCCTCGTGCGGAGTGGGCAAGAGAAGGCTCGCTCCGCTTTTTATTGGAATGGGAGGAGTGCATAAATGTCCAAGCGTGAACGGTGGCATTTGATATTTGTGGCGGCAATCGTGGTAGTGGCATTGTTTTCTGTTTTTCCTATCCAAGGCAGAGTGCGCCTCGGGCTGGATTTGAAAGGAGGGGTTCACCTTCTCCTGCAGGCCGTAGGCACCGCTGATGTCCCTGTAACTGACGATAGCATAGAGCGGCTGATAGCCGTCCTCCGCAATAGAATCGATCAATATGGGATCGCAGAACCTGTCATCCAGCGCCAAGGCAAAGACCGGGTTGTCGTGGATCTGCCTGGCGTGGAAGATCCGGAGGCCGCCCTCGAACTCATAGGAAAGACGGCCATGTTGGAGTTCAGGCAAGTCATAGATGTTACTCCGACCCCACCTCGTGCCCCTGAGAGAAAAAACTACGACAGCGACGAAGAGTTCCAGCGCGCTCAGGAACGTTGGAGAGCCATGGTGGCCGAGATAGAAGAAAATGTCCGCCAGATGGAAGAGAAAGCCGCTTCTGATCCCAACCTCATTGTAGCCAAAGAGGAGGAATCGGGGCGCTTTTATCTTTTGGGCACCGCTTATGTGACAGGAGAGCACCTTGTAGATGCCAAGACTTCCTATGATAGCTTGGGGCGTCCAACAGTTAACTTGAAGTTTAGTAAAGAGGGAGCTAAATTATTTGATGAAGCAACGGCAGCTAATGTAGGGAAACAGATAGCAATTTTATTAGATGGCGTAGTAATATCAGCTCCTGTAGTGCAGGAACGCATAAGCGGCGGAGAAGCCCAAATTTCTGGTCGCTTTACTACCGCTTCGGCCCAGAGGTTGGCCATTATGCTCCGCGCTGGAGCCTTGCCTGTTAGCGTAAAGATTTTGGAAAATCGCTCCGTTGGGCCCACGTTAGGGTCTGACTCTATAAAGGCAGGCATAAGGGCCGGGCTGATAGGAGTGGCATTGGTTGTGATTTTTATGCTCCTCTATTATGCATCCTTGGGGATTGTCGCCGATTTGGCGTTGGGCGTGACGATGCTTTTGCTTCTAGCCGGCCTTATAAGCCTAAAGGCCACCCTGACCTTGCCTGGCATCGCCGGTATAATACTCACCATAGGCATGGCAGTAGACGGCAACATCCTGATTTATGAGAGGATCAGAGAGGAGATAAGGTCGGGGAAGACCATTTATGCCTCCGTCGATGCAGGTTTTCGCAAGGCCTTTGTTACCATTTTTGATGCCAACCTTACGACTCTTATAGCTGCTGCAGTGCTATATTATTTTGGTAGTGGACCGATCCGCGGTTTCGCCGTTACCTTGAGCATAGGCGTCGTGGCCAGCGTATTTTCTGCAATAGTCGTGACGAGGACGCTCCTTAGGATATTCTTGGCAGTCAAGAAAAATCTCACTCTGCTTAGATGAGGTGCCATTAAAATGCGATTATTGAGGATGAAATTTTACATAAGTTTCATGAAGGTGCGCCGTTTGGCGTTACTGGTGAGCACCATCGCGATTACAGCGAGCATTTGTCTATTGGCCTTCAAGGGGTTAAATCTCGGCATAGACTTTTCTGGCGGCGTATTGATTCAGATGGAGACCGATGAAGCCTCTTCTGTCGGCGATGTGCGTCAGGCACTTGAAAAGGTTGGCTTGGGGGCGTCTATGATTCAGGCCTATAGCGACAAGGGCTATATAATACGCATTAAGTCGGAAGAGTCACAAGAAGAAGCGCTTCAGGCCTTGCGCGAGAACTTTCCCAATATGTCCCTGTTGCGGCTGGAACAGGTTGGACCGGTTGTGGGCAGCCAACTTCGCCGTCAAGCTATAATTGCGGTCTTTATTTCTTTGGTTTGCATCTTAATCTACATAACATTCCGCTTCCGTTTTCGCTTTGGTGCAGTCAGCGTGTTGGCATTATTTCATGATGTCATCATAACGCTTGGTATATTTAGCTTAACAGGCAGAGAGATATCGCTTCCCTTCATAGCGGCCATCCTCACCATTGTGGGTTACTCTCTGAACGATACGATAGTAGTCCTCGATCGCGTAAGAGAGAACTGGCGTCATTTAAGGCAGTGGGGGATCGTCAAGCTTCTCGATGACTCTATCAACCAAACCCTATCCAGGACTATAAATACTTCGCTTACGACGTTCTTTCCGGTGCTCGCCTTGTTTCTGTGGGGCGGACCGGCGATAGCTGACTTCTCGTTAGCCTTTATGGTGGGCATAGTGGTGGGAACGTACAGCTCCATATTCGTGGCTGGCGCGCTTTTGTGCGAATGGCAATTGCGTTCGCCGAAAACGTGAAAATTTTCGGGTATAATGTTATAATTTTTTCTAAAGGAATTAGCGAGGAGGGGTGACTATGGAGGCGATCCTTCGTCTAATTTGGGAAGGCTTCAGCGCGGAGGACTCCTTGCTCGGTATATGCAGAGGACACCTGAAGGAACTCGTCAAACGGGGGAAGCTCACAGAATTAGACGTAGAGGGGGTCTTGAGCGCCATCGAAAGTGACTTAGCGCAGCGACGGGAGATGTTGCGAAATGGCTTCAAGCGCGAGGTTCAGCGGTTGCTCTCGCTCCTTCCTGTAGCTACAATTGATGATATTAAAATATTGGAACGCAGGCTGGACGCGTTGGAAGAGGGAATAAAGAGGGCTTCATCCCTAAGCCTATAGTTTCGAAGGCCTGTATAGCTTGAGGAGGCGAACTCACATGGCCATGACTATTTATGATCGGTTGAAAGGCATAGTATCTTATAGACTTTTGGAGCAAGTGGCTAAGATGGCTAGCGAAGGGGATGAGTCCAAGCTGGCCTTTCTTTTCGAGACCATATCTCGCCTCTCGCCGGCCAAGTACCACCGTGAGACCTTCCACGATCTGGCGGAAATGGTTCGCGTGGGTCACCCGTTTGTGGGCGTGTTTAGAAGGGTCTTCCAGGAGCTTCATCCGAATTGCCGTAAAAAATTCATCATGAATTTCTTGGTGAATTTTGTCGTCCTATCGCGGGGAATACGCGATCGCAAAGAGAAAGAGCTCGGCATTCATATACCGAACTTTATGGTGATAAGTCCTACAATGCGCTGTAATCTCCACTGCCGCGGTTGCTACGCCGGCGAGTATGACACCAGTAAGGACCTTTCCTTAGAAGAGCTCGATGACCTTATAAAACAGGCTAAAGAGCTTGGCATGTATTTCTTCACCATCTCCGGCGGGGAAGCGTTCACGAGGCCTGATCTCTTCGAACTATGGGCGAGGCATAGCGACGAATGCTATTTCCAGGTTTACACGAACGGGACGCTTATAACCGATGAGGTGGCCGATAGGCTCGTAGAGCTCGGCAACGTTGCGCCGGTCATATCCATCGAAGGCAATAAGGCGGAAACGGATGCCCGTCGCGGCCCTGGCGTGTATGATCGCATAATGGCCACGTTTAAGCGCTTGAGGGAGAAGGGTGTGCTTTATGGCTTCAGCGCCACCTATACGAGCAGCAGCGCCGACTATATTGCAAGCGATGCATTTATAGAGGAGATGCTTCGAGCGGGCTGCAAGGTCGGTTGGTTCTTCCAATACATTCCCACGGGCGAAAACCCGGACCTCTCTTACATGGCCACACCAGAGCAGCGGGCCAAGCTGCACGAGAAGGTTGAAGAGTGGCGCAGCAAGTATCCTATCTTCTTGGGCGACTTCTGGAACGACGGTCCCTATGTCGACGGCTGCATGGCCGGAGGCCAGCGGTATCTTCACGTCATCTCCAATGGCGACGTGGAACCTTGCGTCTTTGTGCACTTCGCTGTTGACAACATCAGGGAAAAGAGCCTGGTAGAGATCTTGGATAGCCCGTTCTTCCAAGCGATCCGCGAGGCTCAGCCGTATGACGACGACAACTTGCTGCGTCCTTGCCTCATCATAGATCACCCATGGTTGCTGCGACAGCTTGTGGAAGAATACGGAGCCAGACCTACCCATGCTGGGGCTGAAAAGGTTATAGGCGAACTCGCCGAAGGTGTTGATTCTTATGCCCTTCGACTCAAGGAGATTTACGATCCCCTGTGGGATGAGAAGGGAAGAGAAAAGTATCTCAGGTCACTCAGCAAAGAAGACAAACAAGAAATGCGGGACCGCTTTTTGAAGAAGAACTGCGTATCCTCGACATCTGAAAAGAGATAGATGTGCGATGTGGGGTGAATGGACGAAATGAAGAGCTATGCTCTCGCTGTGGCGGCCGGCATGATAATTGCCGCGCTCTATGCGGTTCAAAACGGAGACATTATAACGGTTAATTTCTTGGTTTGGCAGAGGGATGTGCACCAAGGAATATGGGAAGTCCTCGTTTTCGCCGCTGGAGCGTTATTGATGTGGGTCGCCTCAGTGGGGGCGATAGTGGAGCTAAAGGGACGCAGCAAGTCTCGTGTGAAGGAGCTTGAGAAGCAAATCTCCGCCTTGGAAAAAGAGAAAGCCTCGTTCATAGAAGCCTTGCAGGGAGGACACAAAGAAGAATAATAACCCGGGGGGTGAGGTCTTTATTTTTTGTGCTTTGTTACCCTCGTGTGCTTACAGAGTGCACAGGGGTAAATAACCCCTCGAGGTGTTTTAATAGATCCTTCCAGGCTTAAATCCTCTTTAAAACAATTTCGATACAGTGCCCCCCAGGATTGAAATCCGAGGCCTCTCGGTTCGTCCAAGGGCAGCAGTATATCCGTGTTATCTCCGAAGGTTTGAATGCTGTTCCGCAATGCCCTATGGGCGAGCGTTTTCGTCACCTCCAATATAAATCGTCAATATAAACCGTGAGGCTTTTCATCGTCGACTCTATGGATAAATTGTGAATATCTACAGTCGCGCGATTTTGGCGCATTCGGCACAATTTTTGTAGCTTCTCATGTGGGTGTGGGAAATGATATCATGTGTCGGAAGGGCGGAGTTGGCCTCTTAAACAAAAGGACGGATTTGACATATGAAGCCTAAGGGCGAACTCAAGAGCGAAGATATAGGCATTCGAGCTGTAGGTGCTGAAACTCACAGCGGCGGCGGAAAAGCGCTGCGGCTTTTGAGAGATAGCTTCATCGGCCGACTGCCGGAGACTGAGCGTCATACGGCGGTGAAGTTGGCGTGGCAAACGCTATGGGAGAAGGCTTGTGCCTATCTGCCGAAGGAGGAGCTCTCTCAGTTGGGTGAAGCCTTAGTGCTAGCTGCCCGAGCTCATGCCGACCAGAAGAGGGCCACGGGCGAGCCTTACATAATCCACTCGATTTATGTTGCTACGATACTGGCTGACATGGAGTTGGATAACGAGACCCTTATGGCTGCTATCCTTCATGACGTTTTGGAGGATACAACTCTTGGCCCTGAGGCCATAAAAGAGCGTTTTGGCCAGAGTGTGCTCACCCTCGTCGATGGAGTAACCAAATTGGGAAGCCTTCCCTTCGGGTCCATGGAGGAATATCAGGCTGAGAACTTGCGCAAGATGTTTCTCGTCATGGCGAAGGACATCAGGGTTGTGTTAATCAAGTTAGCCGATCGACTTCACAATATGCGCACCATTCAAATACTTCCCAGGGAAAAGCAGATCAGAATTGCGCGAGAGACGCTTGAGATATATGCCCCCCTTTCACATCGTTTAGGGATATACCAACTGAAGCGCGAACTCGAAGACCTGGCTTTCAAAGTGCTTTATCCTGAGACGTATTATGAGATTCGCAGGAGAGTGCGCAAAAAACTGCCAGAAAGAGAAGCCATCGTGAAACAGGCTATCGACGTCCTCGCTAAGCGTTTTCAAGAGGTGGGGCTTAAGGCTTACATCACGGGCAGGGCCAAGCACTTTTACAGCATCTACGAGAAGATGCAAAGGAAAGGACTCACGCTCGACCAGATATATGACCTTTTGGCTTTGAGAGTGGTCGTAGGGAGCGTGGCGGAGTGCTATCAGGCGCTCGGCATCGTGCATACCATTTGGAAGCCTATCCCTGGTCAGTTTGACGATTACATAGCAAACCCCAAGAGCAATATGTATCAATCCCTTCATACCACGATCGTCGGCCCTTCGGGCGAGCCGCTGGAGATTCAGATAAGGACATGGGAGATGCATTGGCTTGCCGAATACGGCATAGCGGCTCACTGGCGATATAAAGAAGGACACGGCAAGCCGGACAGCTTGGATGCCAAGCTCGCCTGGATACGTCAAGTGCTGGAGACGCAATCTGAAGGTTCTCCTCCATCTGAGTTTCTCGAGAACCTGAAGGTGGATGTGCTTTCGTCAGAGGTTTTCGTCTTCACGCCGAAGGGCAGCGTGGTATCCCTGCCGAAGGGCGCCACTCCTGTCGATTTCGCATACGCCATACATACAGAAGTAGGACACAAGTGTGTAGGAGCAATGGTCAATGGGCGCATAGTCCCCATGAACTACGAATTGCAGAACGGCGATATAGTGCGCATCCTCACTTCTCCCCAAGGACGTCCATCGCGGGACTGGTTGAGTGTAGCCCGCACCGGCAGGGCGAAGTCCAAGATAAAGGCGTATTTCCGTCAAATGGAGCGATCCGAGCGGGAGGACAAGCTCAACAGGGGCAGGGAACTGTTGGAGAGAGAAATCCGCAGGCGCCTGAGCGACGATTCGATATCGCTGGAGGAGTTGGGCTCGTCTCTCAGCAAGGTCTCCCATGATCTGGGTTATGGAAACGGTGAGGATCTCATCGCAGCTGTCGGAGCCGGCAACCAAAATGTATCTGCGGTGGCTTCGCGCATAGCTGAGCACCTCAGTTCCAAGGGCAAAAGCGAGGAGAGGCCCCATGAACCCACAAAGAGGGAAGCCGAGTCCGAGATCATAGTTGAGGGGACAAGTGGGTTGACTGTGACCATAGCCAACTGTTGCACCCCTGTGCCTGGCGACGCAATCGTGGGATACGTGACGAGAAATCGCGGCATCACGGCTCATCGTAAGGATTGTCCCAATATACAAGGACTCCCCGAGGAGAAAATGATCTCTTTGTCCTGGGGCAAAGCCAACAGCGGCTACACGGCTCGCTTGTATTTGGAGGCTATTGATCGTGCAGGCTTATTCGCTGACATTACCCAAGCCATAAACGCTGCCGAAGGGATTATTTCGGCCATCAAAGCTCACGTGGTCGAAGCGAACCGAGCTCGCATGTCGATGGAGATACAGGTCAAAGATGTAGGACAACTCTATAAAATTATGGCTCGCCTAAACGCAGTTGATAGCGTCATCAACGTCTCTAGGGGGTGATGAATTGAGAGCCGTGTTGCAGCGGGTGAAATGGGCTTCCGTTGATGTGAGTGGCAAAAGGATATCCGAGATAGGGCCAGGGATATTGCTCCTTGTGGGCTTTTCCCACTGCGACGATAATGAGCGCCTCGAGTGGATGGCCAACAAGGTGGTCAACTTGCGCATCTTCGAGGATGAAAATGGCAAGATGAACCGCTCTGTGGCCGAGATTGATGGTTCTATTTTGGTCGTCTCTCAGTTTACGCTCTATGCCGATTGTAGCAAGGGTAGGCGTCCGTCCTTTGTGAACGCCGCCGCCCAGGGCATTGCCGAAAGGCTGTACGAAAATTTCCTCGGCGTCCTGATATCACATCATGGAGCCGTTAAGAGCGGCATATTCCAAGCCCATATGGAAGTGAGTCTTTGCAACGATGGGCCTGTGACTTTGATGCTTGACTCGAACAAGGGAGGAAGCACCGAATGAATGTGAAGTGCTTTTATCTGGGACCGTTGTTTACAAACGGCTATCTCCTATGGGACGATTTAGGCAATGCGGCCTTTGTGGATCCCGGCGAGGAGAGCGCGGAGGTATTAAAGTTTTTGGACGAGGAACAGCTCAAACTGTTATGGATCTTCCTCACTCATGGTCATCCAGATCATATAGGAGGCGTCGAAGCGCTGAGGAAGAGGGCGCTTTATGGGGTTGCCATTCACGAGGCCGATATACCCATGTTCGTGGAGCCGACGCTTGGTCTTTCGCCCCTTTTCGGCTCAAGGCGTCCTTCTCCTCCTGAAAAAGTGCTTCAGGACGGGGATAGGATTACCGTCGGCCGCCTCGCCTTTATCGTCATCCATACGCCAGGTCACACTTCTGGAAGCGTTTGCTTTCTGGTTGAAGGAGAAGGAGAGCAACTCTTGCTCTCGGGAGATACGCTCTTCGCCCAAAGCGTCGGGCGCACGGATTTACCTGGAGGGGACGGAGCAAAACTCCTTTCTTCCCTCAAACGCCTTGCCGAGTTGCCCGATGGCCTCTTGGTCCTCCCTGGCCATGGTCCCAAAACGACGATCGGGGACGAGCGCAGGGGCAATCCATTTTGGCCACGATGAGGGTGAGGTCGCTTCCTGCTGACGAGCGCCCTAGGGAACGGCTCCTTTCGTCCGGTCCAGAGGCGCTTTCCGGGACGGAACTCCTGGCCGTCCTCCTCCGCACAGGGGATAGCAAGCGAGGCGTGATGGAGCTCGCATCGCATGTATTAGAGCAGTGTGGCGGCATAACAGGGCTTTGCCGGGCTACCCCAAACGAGCTCCTTTCCATTCCTGGGGTGGGCAAGGCCAAAGCAGCCACCCTTTTGGCTGTTACGGAGCTGGCCAAGCGTATGTTTAGTGGTCAAGAGCGCAAGTCGACCTCGAGTTGGAAATGGCGCTTGCAGGAGTGGGTCTCTCGCCTTGGTTTGGAAGAGAGGGAGTTCGTGGTGGCGATATACGCCGATGACGATGAGGCATTCGTAGGCGATGACCGCCTTTCTTACGGAGGTCTCGATGGGGCTTTTATCGATGTGAAATATTTGTTGAGAAGGGCTCTCCGCATGGGCGCTTCTAAGGTGGTCCTGCTCCATAATCATCCCGACGGGGCGTTGGAGGCGAGCGATGAGGATATGCGGCTCACCAAGGTGGTTTCTCAGATGATGCATTTGGTGGGGCTCGAGTTTTTGGGCCATTGCATCGTGGCCCATGGTAGTTATAAATGGGTGAAATAGCGACACTTGGCGAAAGCGAGGGAGAGGGGCGTGTTCAAGCGCTTATCTGGAATCTTCGGTCACGATGTAGGCCTTGATCTGGGCACATCTAACGTGGTGGTTTATGTCAAGGGCAAGGGGATATTCATAGATGAGCCCTCCGTAGTCTCTTACCGACAGGGACCCAAAGGAAAGCGTGAAGTAATAGCCATTGGACGCAGAGCGAAAAGCATGATGGGAAAGACCCCTGCAGGGATCGAGACAATTCGTCCGTTGCAACATGGCGTTATAGCCGATTTCGAGGCGACTGAAGCTATGATCTGGCACTTTATACGCACGGCCAACGGAGGCAGACGGTTTTTGGCCCATCCCAAAGTTGTAGCTTGTGTCCCAGCTTGCGGTACTGAGGTTGAACGACGGGCAGTTGTAGATGCGGCGCTCGCAGCAGGGGCGCGAGAGGCATATGTCGTGGAGGAGCCGGTGGCGGCTGCCATAGGCGCCGGACTTCCCATAAATGAACCGAGGGGCAATATGGTGGTCGATATAGGTGGAGGCACCAGCGAAGTCGCAGTCCTCTCGTTGGGGGGGATAGTCGTCAGCGATTCCGTCAGGATTGCTGGCGATGACATAGACGAAGCCATCGTAAGTCTTTTGCGCCAGGAGAAGAAGCTTTACATAGGCAATATAACAGCTGAGGAGATCAAGGTTCAGATAGGGTCGGCTTACCCCTTGGGCGAAGAGTTAGAGATGGAAGTCAAAGGGCGCGATCTCACAAACGGCCTCCCTCGTGCTGTGAAGGTAAACTCAGGAGAGGTGAGAGAGGCGTTAGAGCCCATATTGCTGCGCATAGAGGAAAAGATCCGCGAGACCTTGGAGCGCACCCAACCGGAGTTGGCCAGGGATATTGTAGAGCATGGGATCGTCTTGAGCGGCGGCGGTTCACTTTTGAGGGAGCTTCCACGCCGTCTTTCCACCAGCCTTGAGATCCCGGTCATACTGGCAGAACAGCCACTTTACTCTGTGGCCATTGGGTTGGGGCGAATACTGGAGAGGCTTGAGTTCATGAAACGCGCCCTCGTCTCCGTGGAGGGCGAGAATGCTTGAGCGCCTTTAAGGTCGCGTCAGGGGAGCGGCGCTTTTGGATTTGCGGTCTTGTGCTTCTAGCCGTAGCCTTGTCATTGACAGCGGCCACGGGCGGCAGCGTCTCGGTTTTGGCTGAAAGTTACGACTATGTCGGTCGCATTCTCTTTTCGGTGGAGTACCCCGCTTGGGCGTTGCGCGACGGCGCATTGCGCCTTGCTTCATGGACGATTGGACAGGGCAAGTTGGAGTCGCAGTTGAAAGAACTCCAGCGCGAAAATTTAGCTCTGCGTTTGCAACTTGGACTGAGGGAAGAAAGGGCACTATTGCGCGAAGGAGGGGGCGAGGCCAGGATCGTGGCCCGCTATCCGGGCGAGTGGTGGCGTTTCGTCGTAATCGACAAAGGATCGACCGACGGTGTTGTGCGCGGTATGCCGGCCCTTCAGAATGGAAGAATTTTGGCAGGTAGGGTTAGGGACGTAGAATCAAATTCTTCCATTATAGAACTGATTTCGTCGTCGACGATGCTCGTTCCAGTGGTGGTCGACGACACGCGCGACATCGGCATCATTCGAGGTGATGATATAGGAGGGGTGTGGTTGCTTTATATACCTATGGAAAGGAAGCTCGAAGCCGGCATGACGGTGTCGACAGCCATGGCCGGAGAGTCACTTCCCCCAGGAATTCCCGTCGGGCGCATAGGTGAACCCGGAAGCGTAACGGAGGGTTATGTGAGCTATCGTTTGTATCCATACGCTGATCTGTCACAGCTACGCTCTGTAACTTTAATTGATGGCACACCATGATTTATCTCTTCTGGTGGTTCTTGCAGGATCTGTTGCAGGTCCTGGTGCATGGCTGGATCTTCGCGCCTGACGTTTTTCTGATGGCCCTCTTGTTTGCACTGCCGCTTAAGGATCATGAGGAAGGGTTGCTGTTGTGGATCGCCTTTTTGGGCGGTATATTGTGGGACTTGAGGTGGTCCGGCCTTATAGGTCTTACTGCTGGTCTTTACGTGATGGCCCTGATGGGCATGAAGGGGATATGGGAGTTGGTGCCCCCTTCGGCTAAAGGATTTCGTATGGTTCTTGGCTTAGTCTTGTGTTTTCATTTTATGGTAGGTTTGTTGCGCCTTCTCTTTTTTGAAGGAGGAGGGGAGGTGCTTTTTGTTCAGTTTGCTGGACAGCAGTTAGGAGGAACATTGGTAGCGTTGTTGGCTTACATATATCGGCGGGAGAAGTTCCTTTCATGAGCAATCCTAGTTACGATGTGAATCGCCGCATCGAGCTCTGGCAATGGGTAAGTTGCGCCTCGCTGCTCTTTTCGCTTTTGGCCCTTTTCTTTTTTCAAGTGCTTAAGGCCGATGAGTATGTCCTGCTGGCCTCTCGAAACCGGCTGCGCATCGTTAGGATACAACCTCCAAGAGGCCTTATATTTGACGCCAACGGAATACCGCTTGCTACCAACGTCAGGACCTTCGCCATAGAAGGGTACCCTCTCGACTTGAAGAAGGAGCTCTTGAAGGATTTTGCCGGCCTCTTATCCCGCCACGGCATACCATATAGTTTCGAGGATCTTTCGGCCTTCGTTGCGCGCCAGTATCCCGTTCCTTATCGGGCGGTCATCTTGGTTCCAAACCTGACGCTGGCTCAGATGGCCGAGCTCGTGTCTGACGCGAACTTTCCTCGAGAGTTGTTTCCTGTAGCTCAATGGAAGCGTTCTTATCCGACTGGGGCAGTTGTGGCCCACGTGATAGGCTATGTGGGCGAAATCTCCGCTGACGAGTTGAACGCGTCTTCTGAGGGCTACGAAATAGGGGATATAGTAGGTAAGAATGGAATAGAGAAATTTTGTGAAGAAAGGCTTCGCGGTAGGCCAGGTGGTGAGATCGTGGAGGTAGATGCGATGGGGAGGCGTGCTGGGGAACTGGGCCGTCGCTCGCCGCAGGATGGCGAAGACATTGTCCTCACCATCGACTTGGCATCTCAAAGGATCGCTGCAGAGATGTTGGAAGGGCACAAAGGGGCGATCGTAGCCATGGACGTGAAAGATGGTGCTGTCAAAGTGCTCTATTCGTCGCCATCTTTCGATCCCGCGCCATTGGCTTGGGGCCTCACACAACGTGAGTGGAGGGCTTTAGCGGATGACCCTGATATGCCCATGATGAACAGGGTCATAGGCGGTTCTTACCCACCCGGCTCCATTTTTAAGCCGGTGCCTCTTATCGCCGGTTTAACAGATGGCGTCGTAACGCCGCGCACGAAGGTTTACTGTCCTGGGCGTTTCGAATTGGGCGACAGGACCTTTCGTTGCTGGAGGAGTTGGGGGCACGGCTCGGTGGACGCTGTTAAGGCCCTCAGGGAATCGTGCGATGTATACTTTTACCAGTTGGGCGTTTGGACTGGAATTGACCCAATAGTGCAATGGGCGCAAGCGTTGGGCGTCGGTAAAGTCACAGGGATTGCTCTACCAGGGGAGATTGCCGGCAACATAGGTGGCCCGGATTGGAAATTGCGCAGATTAGGCGAGAGGTGGTATCAAGGAGACACGGTCAACTACGCCGTAGGACAAGGTTTTTTGCTCGTTACGCCGATTCAAATGGCCCGCCTCTTCGCCGGTCTGGCTAACGGTGGTAAGCTTTTTCGCCCCCGCTTGATTTCGAATGAACCGATAGAGTATAACGAGATATCATTGTCGAGTGAAATTTTAAAGACGGTGCAAAAGGGACTGGAGGGCGTGGTGCGCCCGGGAGGCACGGGAGAAGCGGCGGGGAAGTTTGGCGTTTCCGTGGCTGGCAAAACCGGTACAGCCCAAAACCCTCACGGGGAAGATCACGCTTGGTTTGCAGGTTATGCGCCTGCTGATGAACCGCGCTATGTGGCGGTAGCGCTGGTTGAAGGCGGAGGTAAGGGAAGTGAAATTGCGGCGCCGATCGTCGGGAAGCTGCTTGCGACTTTGGTAGAGCGCGATGGGGGTAAGAAACGTGAGTGAAGTCGAAGGCGGGATTTTGCTAAAGGGAAGCGGTCACAAGATCCGCTGCATCATTCCCGAAACGCTCGAGGGAGGCAAGTTGGTTGAGGCGTTTGAACGCCTTGTAGAAGAGGGGCGAAACCTTCTCGAGGGCGCAGAGGTTGTGATAGATCTCCAGGGAAGGGCTCTTTCGATCGATGCGTGGGAAGCCATCCTGAAGCGTCTAATTCTGGCGGGCGGCATGCAGGTCGTAGCCTGGTCGTCGAGCGATCCCGCCACGCAGGCCTTGTTGCGCTCTGCCGGAATGATCTTGGAAGATAGACAAAGAGTTAGCAAACCCCTTCAAGGGGGATGCAAGGCCCTGATGCTTCCTCGCTCTTTGAGATCTGGTCAGAAGGTGGAAGCCGATGGCGATGTGATCGTATTTGGCAACGTAAACGACGGCGCTGAAGTGTACGCTGGAGGGCACATTTGCGTTTGGGGAAGGCTTCAGGGATTGGCGCACGCGGGGTGCACGGGAGACGAAAAAGCTCGCATAGCGGTCCTCTCTTTGGAGACTGTGCAGGTGAGGATAGGAAGTCTTTATAGCGTGCTGGACCGCGGAGGTCCTTGGTGGGCCAAGCCGGCAGCTGTGGCCGTGCAAAATGGCACCATAGTTCTTCGCTCCATGGACGGTTTTTAGCTTCGGGGGATGAGGAGGGTTTTTGGGTGGACACGAGGATAATTGTCGTTACATCTGGCAAGGGCGGTGTCGGCAAGACCACGACTACGGCCAACTTAGCCGTGGCGTTGGCACGTGCCGGCAAAAAAGTTTTAGCCGTGGATGCTGACATAGGCCTGCGCAATCTCGATGTAGTCCTGGGCCTTGAAAACCGCATAGTATACAGCCTCGTCGACGTGATAGAGGGCCAATGTCGACTTCAGCAGGCGCTGGTCCGTGACAAGCGGGTAGAAACCCTATATTTGCTTCCTGCCGCTCAGACGCGCACCAAAGAAGCCGTGTCGTCCGAGCAGATGCAAAGGCTGTGCGACTCGCTCAGGGGCGAATTCGATTTCGTCTTTATAGATAGCCCTGCCGGCATAGAATCTGGTTTTCGCAACGCTGCGGTTGGTGCCGATAGCGCTTTGGTGGTGACGACGCCCGAGATATCAGCCGTGCGGGATGCCGATCGCATCATAGGGCTTTTGGAGTCGATGGAAAAGTCCGATATCTCTTTGATAATCAATCGCATACGCCCCGAGATGGTGCGGCAAGGAGATATGCTCGATATCTCCGATGTAGTTGAGATCCTCGCCGTGGCTTTGATAGGCATTGTGCCCGATGACGATGCCGTCGTCATCTCCACGAACAAGGGAGAGCCGCTCACTCTTCATTCGAGTTCCCAGGCGGCTAAGGCCTTCTTCAATATAGCGCGCCGCCTCATGGGGGAAAAGGTGCCTTTTGAGGAACTTGAGTTTGCGAACAGAGGAGGTTTTTGGGGCAAGATCAGGAAGCTCTTGCGGTTTTAGCGGCTTGCAGGGAGGTGTATAGGATGCCGTTTTGGGAAAAATTCTTTCGGCGCAAAGGCTCCAAAGATGTGGCAAAAGAGCGCCTTCAGCTTGTGCTCATCCACGATCGTGCTGATATTTCGCCAGACGTTTTGGAGAAGTTGAGAAAGGATTTGATACAGACAATAGGCAAATACCTGGATATAGATGACAAACGCATAGAGTTGGAAATTGAGCGGGAAGATCGTTCCGTGGCCTTGGTGGCCAACATTCCGCTGATGGGTGTCAAGAGGCAACTTAAGGCGTTATCTCCTGAGCAATGAAGCAAAGCGAAGAACAGAGGGAGTGGATGGCGTCTCTGCTTCTTCTGGATTATTGGCTTTTGGGGAGCGCGATCCTTCTCTTCTGCGTCGGTTTGGCCACCATATATAGCGCCACATTGGGATGGAAGGTCAACTTCTTCGTGCGCCAATTCGTATGGGGGATTTTCTCGGCCTTAGCCTTCTTGGTGACTCTCAGGATCGGATATAGCCGCCTGCTTAGGTGGGGGCATCTCGTTTATGGGGCCTGCCTGTTGGCGCTCGCAGGATTGTTGGTTTCAGGTCATGTGACCCGCGGCGCCCAGAGCTGGTATGTCTTCGGTCCCCTTCGCCTCCAGCCGGCCGAGTTCGTAAAAGTCGGACTGGCCCTCTTCCTTTCGCGCTTCCTTTTCAGGCACCCGCCAAAGGAATTCGCTACATTTGTGTGGGCCTTGACTTTAGCCGGCGTAGGAGGGGCCTTGATCCTCCTGCAGCCGGACATGGGCAGCGCTTTGGTGTATGGGTTCATGACGTTGATAGCGCTTTTCGTATCTGGGGCTCCTTGGCATTATATAGCCGGGCTTTTGGGGTGCCTGTTTGCCTCATTTCCTATGGTGTGGCTTTTTTTAGCCGATTACCAGAAACTGCGCCTGCTCACCTTCTTCGATCCGTCGATAGATCCTTTAGGCGCCGGTTATAATGTTATTCAGTCGCGCATTGCGGTAGGTTCGGGCGGATTGTTGGGGAAAGGCTTTCTTGCCGGGACACAGAGCAAGCTGCGCTTTCTGCCCGAGCCTCACACAGATTTCGCATTCAGCGTCTTCGCTGAGGAATTTGGCTTCATCGGCGGTGCGATTATGATCGCACTCTATGTCCTTCTCATCTGGAGGATGGTCAAAATCGGGCTTGCGGCGAAAGACGTTCGCGCCAAAGTGTTGGTCGCTATGCTGTCAGCGTGGTTTTGGTTACAGGCCGCAGAGAGCATAATGATGAGCGTGGGGCTTGCTCCCGTGACTGGCCTGCCCCTTCCCTTTGTGAGTTACGGAGGCAGCTCCCTGTTGGCCTCGGCCATCGCCCTCGCCTGTGTAGAAAGCGTGCACTTATCCACGTTGAAGAAATATGAATGACTTGGAGGGTCTTCGGTGAAAGAATTACAGGATTCGCGTTTTCGCCTCTTGTCGCAGGTTAAGCGCCCGGCTCGCTACATAGGAAGCGAAGTGGGAACCTTGCCGCCCAAAGAGCTGGGAAGCGACAGCGTAACCGTCTGCCTTGCCTTCCCGGATACTTACGAGCTCGGCATGAGTTATCTTGGCTTTCAAATATTTTATCGCTTCATTAAGTCGATCCCATTTGCGGATGTTGATCGCGCCTACACCCCATGGCCGGATATGGAGAAATTGCTTCGCACTGAGGGATTGTCGTTGTGCTCCTTTGAGTGGGGCCTTTCGCTTAAGGCCTTCGACGTCTTGGCCTTTACGCTGCAATACGAGCTCACGGCCACGAATATTTTGACGATGCTCGCACTGGGAGGAATACCGCTCCATAGCGACGAGAGGAGAGACGGAGATCCCATCGTCATCGCAGGTGGGCCCGGAGCGTTCGTTCCCGAGCCCTTGGCGCCCTTTATAGATGTCTTCTGCGTCGGAGATGGGGAGGTCTTATTCCCGCCGTTGCTCGAGCTCCTTCGCGGCACAAAGGGAATGCGCAGAGATGAGCGCCTAAAATTGATCGCAGGTCTCGCTGGCTTGTACGTGCCCGGCGTTACCTCGGTTGCGCCTTCTTCAGTAAAGCGGCAGATCGTGATGGATTTAGAAAACGCCTTTTACCCCGATTCCATGCTCGTTCCGCTCACAGGCATAGTGCACGACAGGGCTAGCGTCGAGGTGTTTCGCGGCTGCACTCAAGGATGTCGCTTTTGTCAGGCAGGCATGGCCTATCGACCCGCGCGCAGTCGAAGCCCCGAGAAAGTGCTCGCCCTTTGCAAAAGCCTCTTAAAGTCCACCGGTTGGGAGGAATTGGGACTGCTTTCCCTTTCTACCTGCGATTACTGTGGCCTGCTCCCAGTTCTCGATGGACTCTCCCCTTTGATGCAAGAGGGGATAAAACTCAGTCTGCCGAGCCTCAGGATGGATCGCTTTTCCGTAGAGTTAGCCTCTCGCCTCGAGGCAGTCAGACGAGGAGGACTCACCTTTGCTCCCGAGGCCGGAAGTCAGCGGTTGCGAAATGTGATCAACAAGAAGATCACCGACGAGAACATAAAGGAGACACTGGAGACGGCCTTCTCTCATGGGTGGGAGCGGGTCAAGCTCTACTTCATGATGGGCCTTCCCACAGAAGAGGAAGAAGACCTCATGGGAATCGTCAAGTTGGCGAACGAAGCGCTCCTTATAGGGAAGGCCAATAAAAAGAGGGCCGAGGTCTCGGTCTCTGTGGCAAGTTTTATACCTAAACCGCATACGCCGTTTCAATGGGAGGGGCAGCTTCCGAGGGACGAACTCTTGGAACGGGGAAGATGGCTCAAAGCCAAGAGCAAAAGGCGAGGGATCACTTTGAGTTATCACGATCCAAACCAGAGTTTTATCGAAGCGGTCATCGCAAAAGGCGACAGGCGCGTCGCCGAAGCGATAGAGGAGGCCTGGAGGCGGGGTGCCAGGTTCGATGGATGGACGGAGACCTTTTCTTTCCCCTTATGGATGGATGCCTTTGAGGCCTGTGACTTGGATGCCGCATCGATAGCCCAAAGGAAGCGTGGTGTGGAGGAGGCCCTCTCCTGGGACCATATAGATGTGGGCGTGGACAAGGCGTTTTTGCTGAGCGAGCGCGGCAGGGCTTATACGGGTTCGATCTCGCCGGATTGTTGCGTCGGCAGTTGTCTTTCCTGTGGTTGGCATCTCAAGGGTTGCCGAGGGGGAAATTTGGATCGCCCCGATCGGGTTTGAGGGATTTCAGAGGTGGCAAATAGATGAGGCTGCGCGTTACTTTTGAAAAGAGGGGCTTATTGTGTTTTATCCCGCATGTAGAGCTGCCCAAGCTGTTCTGCCGCTCGGCCAGGAGGGCAGGTTTGAAGCTCCAAAGCACTGCCGGATTCGTCCCGCGCCCGAAGCTCAGCTTGGGCCCGGCTCTGCCTATGGGCGTTTTGGGGCTGTCTGAACCGGCGGAGTTCTGGCTCGAAAGCTGGTCTCCTGAGGCGATGAAAGAGTGGAACGCCCACCTCCCTGAAGGGATTAAACTGCTCTGCGCCGAGGAGGTCTTCGGCAGGCCTTTGAATGAGCTGTGCACGGCCGCTTCTTACGAGATATTCCTCCGTGGATCCTTCTCTCTTGATGCCGTATACAGAGCGATCGCCAAAAATACCTCCGCCTTAGGGCTTTTAGCGCTTGAGCAGGGCGACGAAAAACTCGAACTTTCTCAAAAAGATCCCAATCGGCATACTCCTTCGGAGTTTGTAAAGTGCTTGGTGGGCGAAAATGCGATAGGCGGGTGGCAGGACTTGCTAGTCGTCCGAAGGTGCGTCGGGGGATGGGATGGGGAACGGGTGAGGCCGCTCCTCGGATGAGATTGGAGGAAGAGAAGTGACCGTCGAAAGGAAGATCATAGTCAACGCTGCCGAGCCCGAGGAGACGCGCATAGCAGTGGTGGAAGAAGGGAAACTCTGCGAATTTTTCATTGAGCGCATCTGGGATCGCCATATGGCCGGTGATATCTACAAAGCCCGCGTAGATACAGTGCTTCCCGGCATGCACGCCGCATTTGTAAACTTGGGCGAGGGGCGCAATGCCTTTCTCTATCTGGCCGATGCAAAGGGGTACAAGGTGGAGCCAAATGCTGCCATACTGGTCCAGGTGATGAGGGTGGCGAGAAAGGGAAAAGGTGCTAGGGTGACGGCCCACATATCACTGCCCGGCAGATATGTAGTGTTGGTTCCCGGTGGGAAGGAAATAGGGGTCTCCCGTAGGATCGAAAGCCCCGAGGAGCGCCGCCGCCTTCGGGCTCTTGCGAGGCAGTTGAGGCCCAAAGGCTTTGGTTTGATAGTGCGCACTGTCGCTGCGGGGGCAGACGAGGATCTATTGATCCAGGATTTGACCGAGCTTATGGACCTTTGGTGGAGCATAGAGCACACCGTGCGATCTCAAGAGCCCCCTTGCTTGATATATAAAGATATGGGGTTGTTGGGCCGCATCTTGAGGGACGAAGTTTCGGGAGACATTTCGGAGATCGTGGTGGACAGCGAGGAAGAGTACAGAGAGGTGAGGGAATATATCGATCGCTTCTGCCCCGAAAAACCTCCAGAGGTGAGTTTACATAGAGGGAGTGTGTCGATTTTTGAATTTTACGGCTTAGAGAGAGAGATAGAGGAAGCATTAGATAGGAAGGCTTGGCTTCCGTCGGGGGGCTATCTCGTGATAGATCAGACGGAAGCTTTCACGATAATCGATGTGAATACTGGAAAATATGTGGGCAAGGCCAACCTGAGACAGACCGTATTAGATACGAACCTCGAGGCAGCTACTGAAATAGCTCGTCAAATCAGATTAAGGGCGCTCGGGGGCATAATCATCGTAGACTTTATAGATATGGACCGTGAGAAGGATCAACAGACTCTCCTGTCGAAGCTAAACGAACTCTTCAAAGGAGACCACTACAGAGCGCGCGTCTTCGGCATCACGCACCTTGGGTTAGTGGAGATGACGCGCAAGCGTGCTCGCCCGGATGCGCGTGCTGTCTTGAGCAGGAACTGCCCCTTTTGTTCCGGCAACGGCTGGGTACTCAAAGAGGATACCGTCGCCATGAATCTAAAGCGTTTCCTGCGCAAGGTCGCGCTCTCCAGCAAGCCGGAGGCTATCCTCGTGGAGATGTATCCGAGCGTGGCTTGTTACGTCGCCGAGACTTACCTTTCCAGTTGGGAAGAGGAGCTTGAGCTTAGAATGTTCATCCGTGAGACGCCCGAATTCCAGTGGGCAAAATACCGCCTCGACTTCCAGGGCCCGCTTGAGCAAGCAGAAAGGCGTGTAAAACTCCTCCGGGAGGCAAAGGTCGTTGTACATAGCAGCGCTGCGCCTGAAAGGGTTTAAGAGCTTCGGGCGCCCTTGCGAATTCGCGTTCTCTCCGGGCCTTACGGCTCTCGTGGGTCCCAACGGCAGCGGCAAGAGCAATGTTTTGGATGCGCTGCGCTTCGTCTTGGGCGATTCATCGCCAGTTCGCCTGAGGATCAGCCGACTTTCTGATCTCATGTTTCAGGGTAGCTCCTCCGTCCCGCCCGCCAAAAGCGCGGAGGTCGCTCTGGATCTAACAGATGGGATGCTCTCTTGCCGCCTGCGCCGCGAAGTGGACGAAGAGGGGAGCACCCTTTACTTGGATGGCAGGCGAATCCGCCTAAAGGAACTGGAAGAAGCAAAGAGGGGTTGGCGCCTCGAGGGAGACCGTTTTGCCTTCATAGGGCAGGGCGAAGTGATGGAGGTCATCCAGCAATCCCCCGCCTTGCGTCGCAACAACTTAGAGGTCCTATTCGGCATAGATCTCTACCGAAGGCGGCGTGAGGGTGCAATGTCTAAGCTTGCTGCAGTCCTCGAAGAGGTGATGCGCATAGAGGCGCTCATGGTGGAGCTTAAGCGGCGCAGAGATGAAATAGCCCCTGGCGTCGAATTGGCGAAAAAAGCCAAAGATGTGGGAATACGCCTGGAGGAGGCGCGAAAATTTCTTTACTGGCGGCTGAGGAGGGACCTCGAATTTCAATTAGAGTGCCTTTCGAAGGAGGGCGAAGATGTGCAGTGCCGTTTGCGCAAGCGTTTTTTTTGGGCACGCCTGTGGAGAAAGGCTCTTGCGGAACTCGAAGAGGGGCAAAGGAAGGTTCGCGAGAGGTCGGATCAGCTCGCCGCTGAGCTTTCTGCCCTTGGAGGGGCGATGGGATCGCTTCGGCGCAGATTGGAAGCGAGCGGTTTCTCTTACAGGATAGCAAGAGAGAAGTCTTGTCGCATCGAAGCGGATCGTCGCGAGGCTTACGATCGTCACCGTGAGCTCCTGGAGGAAAAGGGGCGGCTTGCAGGGGAGATGGAAGAAGCGAGGCGTAAGCTCGGAGAGCTCGAGGGCGAACTCTTGGGCCTTCGAGAAGCGGAGCGCCTTCGGGAGGCAGAGCGCGACGAAAAGAGACGAAGGAGAAAAGAGCTCCTCGACAAAAAAGCCGACCTCGAGCTTGAGCGCGAAAAGGCCATGAGCCGTCTGAGCGCCCTCGGACGGCTCGCTGCAGAAGAAAATCGCCTCGCAGGTGAACTGCTCCGCAAACTCAAAGGTCTCGAACTCGACGAAGAGCTTTCGAAGGAGGGCCTTGAGGTCGCGAAAAAGAACCTCGAAGTGGCGATAGAGGCTCACAGGGATGCTTATGCGCTCTGTCAGGCCCTCGGCATTAAAGTTCAGGGCTTGAGGAAAAGGGCGGCGGAGCTCGAAGCGATGGAGAATGAGCTCCATGAATCGTCCGATAGCGGCTATCCATCGCCTGTGCGTCACGTCATCTCGGCGGTGCGACTTGGCAGATTGAAGGCGAATCCAAAACCCGTAGTCGAAGCTTTTTCTTGTCCTGAGAGGTTGTCCGTAGCATTGGGCGCGTATTTGGGAGGGAGGCAATTTTGGCTCCTGGTGGAAAA
>CAYTKB010000002.1:0-34121 GCA_964438265.1 uncultured Acetomicrobium sp.
GTGGATGTAGCCGCAGACGAAGTCCGGCCGGTAACTGTCGATGACGGCTTCGAGCAGAGGTTTTACCTCAGATTTGTGCCCAAGCCGGATGGCGTTCTCGTCAAACTGGATGAGTGTTCTCAGGCATTTAGGACTCCAGCGGCTAAGGCAGCGCTTGCCGCTATTGCGGAGGTGAAAATACAGTGCGCGGATGGCCGCTCTATCCCATAGGTCACGTGGAAAACACGGTCACAAAGAGGATGGATCCCGATCGCTTTATCGGAGTGCGGTCAAAGATAGTGGTGGACGAAGCGTATGCCAAAGGGCTTGAAGGGCTTGAAGCCGGCATGGAGCTTTTGGTCCTTTTTGCCTTTCATCTCTCCGCTGGGGCGCCGTTGATGGTGCACCCTCGAGGCGACACCAATAGAAAGAAGCGCGGAGTTTTTGCGACCTGCTCGCCTAACAGGCCTAACGGCATAGGCACGGGCCGTTGTAAGCTTTTGGGGCGCGACGGCAACATCTTGGTCGTGGAGGACTTAGAGGCCATGAACGGATCGCCCGTGATAGACATTAAGCCCCTCGATTGCGTGCGCCCGTTGCGAGAGGGGATAAGCGAAGCGCGCACCTCGAGCCAGAGCGCATGAAAGACGTAAGACCTACTACGTCCATCGTGATAGAAGCGATTTTTAACATATTGGGCCCGCTTTCTGAGGTTGCCTTTTTAGACCTCTTCGCCGGGACCGGGCGTGTGGCGCTCGAGGCGTGGAGTAGAGGAGCGAGGCCCGTCGTGGCCGTGGAGCTCTTGAGGCGGCGGTGCGAGGTTGTGAAAAAGGCCGGCGTAAAACCGGAAGAGGGGCTCGTTTTGCTCTTTATGGACGTCCGACGGGCGATTCGATGGCTGGACAAGAGAGGGTATTCCTTCGGTGTAATCTTTGCCGATCCGCCTTACGATTCATCTTGGGCTATCGAGACGCTTGAACTGCTCGCGTCGAAAAGAGGTCTCGTCCGCCCCGGCGGCGTTATAATGTTGGAGAGGTCGAGTAGGGAGACAATGGACGGCATACCCGAATGCCTTCAGCTTGTCGACGAGAGGCGATATGGCGATACCGTCCTTTCGACGTTTAGATTCGTCGAGGGGGATTGATTTGGTAAAGGCGGTCTATCCCGGATCTTTCGATCCCATAACGAATGGGCACGTTTATATAGCAGAGAGAGCTGCCTCTCTCTTCGATGAGCTCGTCGTGGCCATCCTCGTAAACCTGCAAAAGAAGGCCACCTTCACCGTCGATGAGCGCTCCTCCATGGCGCGCGAGGCTCTTATCCATCTGCCCAACGTAAAGGTCAAGGCTTTCGACGGGCTCCTCGTCGACTTCATGCGCCAAGAAAGAAGCCGCGCCATCATCAGGGGGTTGCGGGCCCTTTCGGACTTCGAATACGAATTCCAGCTGGCTCAGATGAACCGGGAGCTCGCTCCGGAGATCGAGACGCTCTTCATAGTGACGGAAGCCAGATATTCATACCTTTCGAGCAGCGTCGTAAAAGAAGTCTTCAGCTTCGGCGGCGCTATCCAAGACATGGTGCCGCCTGGCGTATACAGGCGGCTGCGCGAGAGGTTCCCTCGTTTTTAGTAGCCGTCTTGACGGTCTATAACGGGCGTGCTTTTCGTCTCGCGGCCAGGATCCGGGCTATCGACGAGGAGTTCCCACATTTCAGACGCCCGGCGCTCCAGGGCTAACATATCAGAGGCATAGCGGTTTTCGGGAAGCGATGCCCTGCTTATTACAGGGAGCGTGGCTGTCGAACGCATCTGTCTGAGGAGGGCTCTTCCGCAACCGTCAGCCCCTATAAGCCGTATGTAGGCAGGGCCTAAGCGTTGGTAAGCTCTGTTAGTCCAGTGATTCACCCCGAGGAGGATGTGGATGAGGTGACGCTGCAATCGCCCCCTGGGGTAGCGCCGGCATGATAGGCTTGAAATCAGATCCTCGAAGCTGCGGCACCTCCACGCCTCCTTCGAGATGCGCTTTTCGAGCCCTTCTTTCATCTCGGCATATTCCTTCAACTCTGACGCTTCTGAGCGAATGATTACAGTCCGCACCATGCGCCACAACCTCTCCCAAGAATAAAAAAGCCTTCCTTCGGCAGCGCATCGGCGCAGGATGGCCATGGTCGACGGAGGGACCGAATCAGAAACCTCGTCCCAATTGCCCTCCCATAGCGAGCGCCTTATGGCTGTAGCGCTGGCCGTGGGTCCTGGTTTTATGTCGTGGTAAGGGGCTCCGATGCGCTTAATAGGGACAACTTCAATGGGATAGCCCTTTTCCTTTATCCTTTTCATGTATGCGATGGCCAGGATGTTGTTCGATTGAGACATCACAGCGAATGCGCCGGGGAGGAGCAAATCCACAGCGCGAGCTTGAGATTCCACGAAGGAACGGCCTTGAGATAGCATTTGACGCAATGCATCCTTGAATGCCTGCGTCTCGTGAGTTAAAATATCTACGATCGCTTCAACCTTTGGATCTTTTGCGTTTTCCATTCCGAACGCTAAGTGGGAGACGATGCCTGTGGAAGCCAAGATGTCTATCGCTCCTGCCGCGAAGACGCCTGCGTTATGGCAGGAAAAGGCTGTGGGCAACTCCAGAACGAGATTAGCTCCAGAGGCGAGAGCCATGCGCGCTCGCTCCCACTTGTCTGCTATCGCCGGTTCGCCCCGCTGGACGAAGTGCGAAGAGAGCACTATGACCACCGCGTCCGCTTTTACGATCTCCCTTGCTCGGGAGAGATGAAAGGCATGGCCGTTATGGAGGGGGTTGTATTCCGCCACGATTCCTACCACGCGAGGGAAGTTCATTCGGACTCCTCCTCTTCGATGAGCTCAAGTGACAGGAAACATTGTACCCTCCTTTGAGAATAACAAAAAGCTGGGAGGTCGTATCTCATGAAGGTGTTGGTATTGAATTGCGGAAGTTCTTCCATCAAATATCAGGTCTTCGACATGCGGACAGAAGAGGTGTTGGCGAAGGGGCTCATCGAGCGCGTAGGCATAGAGGGGTCCAGGATCAAACACCAGAACATGAGGGCGGAGGAGCTCAAGCAGGATGTGAGTGTGCCAAACCATAAAGTCGGTGTCAAACTGCTGTTGGACCTGCTCGTAGACGAGACGCATGGCGTGCTGAAGAACCTAGACGAGATCGTAGCCGTAGGGCATCGCGTCGTCCACGGGGGAGAAGCCTTTGCGAGGTCGGTAATTGTGAACAAGGAGGTTTTGGACGCCGTGGAGGATTGCGTGCCTTTGGCACCTCTTCATAACCCGGCCAACCTCATGGGCATAAGGGCCATGATGGAAATCCTGCCGAATGTGCCGCAGGTGGCGGTATTCGATACGGCATTCCACCAAACGATGCCGCCTCACGCCTACATGTTCGGCCTGCCCTACCGCTACTACAAGGAACACAAGGTGAGGCGTTACGGCTTCCATGGCACCAGCCATTATTATGTGGCCAACAGGGCTGCCGAGATGCTCGGACGACCGGTGGAGGATTTGAAGATCGTCACATGTCATTTGGGCAATGGCAGTTCTCTGACGGCTGTTGACAGGGGCAAGTCAGTAGACACCTCTTTGGGCTTCGGCACTGTCCCGGGTGTCATTATGGGGACGAGGTCCGGCGATTTGGATCCTACCGCGATCCTGCACCTCATGGAGCAAGAAGGGCTCGACCCTAAAGCCATGAGCCATATCCTCCACAAGGAGAGCGGCCTTTTAGGCCTCACCGGCATAAGCAGCGATCTGAGAGACGTGGAAGCGGCAGCCGAGTCCAAAAACGAACGGGCCGCCTTGGCCATTGAAATGCTGGCTTACGGGGTACGGAAATATATAGGGGCCTATGCGGCGGCGATGGGCGGGCTCGATGCGATCGTCTTCACGGCCGGCATAGGCGAGAACTCGGATGTTATACGCGCCAAGGCGTGCGAGGGCTTGGCCTTTTTGGGCGCCAAGCTGGATTCGAATAAAAACAAGGTGCGCGGAAAGGAAGCCTTTATCAGCACCGACGATTCAAGGGTGGCCATTCTGGTGGTTCCCACAAATGAAGAACTGGTGATAGCTCGCGACACCTGGGCTTTGGTATCCGACGCCGTTCGATAAATGTCGTTTATAAACGGGGGGATAGGGTCACGATTTGCGGCATAGGCGTTGACATCTGCTCTATTTCCCGCATTGAGAGGGCGATGACAAAAGACGGTTTCCTTAAAAGAGCCTTTGTGCCTGAGGAGATCGAGTACGCTCGCCATAGACGCCGTCCCGCTGTGCATCTTGCGTCGGCCTTCGCAGCGCGCGAGGCGCTTGCCAAAGCTTCAGGCTTGGGCCTCGGCCATGTCGGCCTTCACGGGGCTTGGGTGAGGAGAGATGAGGTGGGCAGTCCTCGTATTTTCCTTTCGCCTGCTCTCGAAGAGGAGTTTGCCAAAAGGGGGATCCGTAAGATTTGGCTGAGCATGAGCCACGAGGGCGATTTTGCCGTCGCTATGGTGGTATTGGAGGATTAGGCGCATGATCAAACTCTATAGCGCTGAAGCGACGAGGACTTGTGACGAGCAGGCCGCAAGTCGCCTTGGTTTTTTTGGCGCGGTGATGATGGAAAATGCCGGAAGGAACGCGACGGATACGCTTTTGGAGGAATTTCCCGGTATTGACGAGGTGTGCATTCTGGCTGGACCTGGGAATAACGGCGGCGACGGATTCGTAATCGCGCGCCACCTCCTCGTTCGAGGCATACGTTCCACCGTTATCTTAGCTTTCCCAGAAGAGCGATCTAAAGGCGAGGCGGCGCTGAACCTCGCCGTAGCAAGGCGATGCGGGATTCCGATTTTCTCCTCTCGTGAAATGTCCGACGAGGCAATAAACGAGATCGTGTCCAGATCCGACCTCGTAGTCGACGCCCTGCTGGGCACGGGGAGTTCCGGGCCCCCGAGGGGCGAGATTGGGCGATTGATACGTTTGTCGTCCAAAGCTAAGCGCGTAGCTGCCGTGGACATGCCGAGCGGCATAGATGCCTCTACGGGGGTTGTGATGGCTGAGGCGGTGCGGGCAGATCTCACGATTACCATGCTAATTCCAAAGGTGGGGCTTTTCGTGATGCCGGGGGCGGATTACGCAGGCGAGGTTGCAGTGGTAGATATAGGAGTTCCGCTCGAATCCTTGTCGCTGCCGGCTGCCGAGGTCAATGCCATAGAGAGACTCGATGCTGCGCGCATGCTTCCTCCTCGTCCCATGAATATGCATAAGGGAGACAGGGGTTGTGTGGCGATAGTCGGCGGTTCATCCATCTATAAAGGAGCTCCCCTGCTGGCCGCACTGGGCGCCCTCAGGGGCGGAGTGGGGATAGCGTTATTGGTGCTCCCAGAGGAGATTTCTACGCCGCTGGCTGCCGCGCTGCCGGAAGCCATCATCTTGCCTGCACCGTCTCGCGAGGGTGGTTTGGTTCAAGAGGCGTGGGAGGGTGTTATAGTTCCGTGGTCTAAGAGGATAGATACTCTCGTAATAGGCCCCGGCATGGGACGCGGCGAAGGGGCGATGGCCTTGGTGAGGCGCATCTGGGATGAATGGCGAGGCCCGATGGTGGTCGATGCCGATGCTCTGTATTGCTTGAGCCAATCCAGAGAGCTACATCGCAGAGACGACGTGATACTTACACCTCACGAGGGCGAAGCCGCGAGGTTGTTGGACAGCGATGCGTCATCCGTTGGCAACGCCCGCCTTGCTGCGGTCAGGGCGCTCGCCGAGCGGTACGGGCCTGCACTGTTGAAGGGTCCTCGCACGTTGATTTGCGATGGCCGACAGACGGCGGTGATTTTAGAAGGGCACCAGGCGCTATCCGTTCCGGGGTCCGGTGACGTGTTGAGCGGTCTGGTCGGCGCTTTCATGGCAATGGGGCTTTCTCCTTATGAGGCCGGCATCGTCGGGGCTCACATCCACGGCAGGGTCGGAAATATTTTGTACGAAGAGGGTGGATTCGACGGCCACCTGGCCAGGGAGATAGCGGACCATATCCCCCGGGCCGTTGAGGAACTGCGCTGTGTATAAGCGTAGGCACAAGATCGATTGGGATGAGGAATTTAAAAAGACTGCCCGCAGCCGTTTGAGGGGCGTCAAGGCTACGGCTGTAGCGTTTGTGGCTGTAATCCTGTTTTTGGCCGCTGTAAAGGTTACCCATAGAGAGCTTTCCATGGACGGGATTTTTTTGGCATTGGGCGGGCTCGCTGCAGGTACATTTATACTCATTTTGTTGGGCAGAAGGAGCAGCAAATAATGGAGATAGCTCCCGAAGGGATGACGACTTTCCATTTCGTCTCGCGCTCCGAGGACGAGACGATTTTTATGGGCACGCACATCGGCGCAGCGCTGTATCCGGGATTGGCGGTGTTATTGGAAGGGGAGCTCGGCACTGGCAAGACGACGTTAGTCCGCGGCATCGCGGAGAGTCTTGGCATTTCAGGCGTTCGGAGCCCGTCTTTTACGATAATCAACGAATATGAAGGCAGAGAGCGCGTGGCTCACGTCGATCTCTTTCGCCTTAGTGCGGATGAGGTGGAAATGCTCGGGTTAGAGGAGTATCTCGACAGAGGGTATATTTTGCTCATAGAGTGGCCCGTACCCGTTCTGAAGGAACGCCTCTCGGAATATTGGAGTGTGACGATCGAGTTTCTCCCGCAGGAGGGCGAGTGCGCGAGGGAAATATCGATATACGCCTGTGGCGAGAGGGCCTGTGAAGCCCTAAAAGACACTTGCGAGTGCCTTTATGAGGCGATGAAACGATAATGGCGTTAGTGCTTGGCATAGATTGTTCTACCCTATGGACTTGCGTGGGCTGCGTTCAAGATGGCCATCTTTTGGGCGAGATCAATGTGGATCTGGGCAGGAAAGAGGCTTCCGTCCTTCCGTCGCTCGTTCAAAACCTCTTGAGATCGGTCAACAGGGGGTTTTTAGATGTAGATATGATATCCGTCACGACCGGCCCCGGATATTTCACGGGTCTCAGGGTCGGTGTGTCTTACGCTTGTGCGCTAGCGGAGGGGTTAGGCGTCTCTGTCGTCCCGGTCTCGTCACTCGAGGCCATGGCTTTTGATCTTTTGGAGGAAGGAGCCCTAGTCGTCCCGGTAATTTGGGCCAGGGGGAAATATGTGTACGCCGCGGCTTACACCCTGAAGGAAGGGGAGGTGGAGGCTATTATGTCTCCTGCCTCCCTATTGTTTGATACATTAGAAAAAAGTGCGAAAAATATTGATTGTAGTAAAAGAATCGCGTGGGTAGGGGATGATTTGGCGAGGTTTCCAGCGCCTGCAATCGGAGAGCGCCTCTTAAATCGTCACGGGTGCAGGGGAAGCAGTGTGGCGTTGATAGGAGAGAGGAGGCGAGACCTTGCACTCTCTCCTGACGCTGTGCGTATCTTTTACCTGAGGGAACCTCAAATTGGACCGACGAAAGAGTAGTAGCAATTATCGGTATTTATTGAAAAGTTTGCCAAAATTTTATACAAGATCTATCATTGCCGCTTGATTTATACATTATCCCGTGGCATAATGTTGAAGATTGTGATTGCATGGGCAAATCTGGCGAGGGGGGAGATGGAAAGCTTGGCGAGGAAGTTTTCTGTGACTATCAATACTGCCTGGTGTAAAGGGTGTGGCCTCTGTGTCGCGATCTGCCCCAAGTCCGTCTTGGAGCTTAACGAGCATATCAAGGCAGAGCCAGTGCGAATGGAAGATTGCATAGGATGTCACCAGTGTGACTATTCGTGTCCGGACCTGGCCATCACGGTGACAAAAGAGGGGGGCGATTGAGATATGGCTGAGGTGGCATTTTGGCAAGGCAATAAGGCGATAGCGATGGGAGCTATAGCCGGCGGATGCACGTTTTTTAGCGGCTATCCCATAACCCCGTCTTCGGAGATAGCTGAGACGTTGGCGGAAGAATTGCCGAAAATCGGCGGTCGGTTTATCCAGATGGAAGACGAAATCGGCGGCATAGCTGCAGCCATAGGAGCGTCCATAGCCGGTCGCAAGGCCATGACAGCCACGTCTGGTCCCGGATTCTCGTTGAAACAGGAAAATTTGGGGTTGGCGTATATGGCCGAGATACCGCTCGTGGTGGTTGACATTATGAGAGGTGGTCCGTCTACGGGGCTGCCCACCAGGGTATCGCAACAAGATGTGATGCAGGCGAGATGGGGGACTCACGGCGATCACGCTACTATAGCTTACGCTCCTTCGTCAGTGCAGGAGTGTTTCGAGCTGACAATAGCAGCTTTTAACGCGTCTGAGCGCTTCCGTCAACCCGTCATCATATTGGGCGATGAAGTTGTAGGGCATATGAGGGAAAAGATCGTCATCTCAGATGCCGGGTCATATCAGGTGGTAAACAGAAAGCGCCCAACTGCAAATCCGGATGACTTCGTGCCTTATAAGCCCGATCCGAGTGACGATGTTCCGCCGATGGCTTCCTTCGGAGACGGATATCGATGGCACGTAACCGGTCTCACTCACGATGAGTGGGGTTTCCCCACGGACGAGCCGAGCGAGATCGAAACCAAGATAAAGAGACTTGTGCACAAGGTCAACCGCTTCCGCAAGGATATCGTGCGGTACGAGGTTTTTTACGGGGAGGACGCAAAGATATTGATCGTTTCCTACGGCAGCGTGGCACGATCCTCCCTGAGGGCAGTGCGAGAAGCCAGGCAAAAAGGGCTCAAGGTCGGACACTTCAGACCTATAACGCTTTGGCCCTTCCCTGACGAGGAGCTTAAAGGGCTGGCGAGTCAAGTCGACGTCGTGATAGTGCCCGAACTGAACTGCGGTCAGATGCTCCTCGAAGTCGAAAGAGCCGTAAATGGAAAAGCTCCCGTCGTGGGCAAGAGCTTGGTAAACGGCGAACTCTTCCAGCCCTCGGATATACTTTCTGCCATCGAGGAGGTGGCTTAGATGCCTTCCAAGGAAGTATTAGACTGGTTGCGCGTAGACTTTTTCCCTCACATTTGGTGCCCGGGCTGTGGGCATGGCATCATCATGCATGCGCTGTTGCGCGCCTTGGCGTCGCTCGGTTGCGAGAAAGAAAGGACTGTGATAGCCTCTGGTATCGGATGTTCCAGCCGCATGCCGGGTTACATAGACGCCTGCACCGTTCATACGACTCATGGGCGCTCTCTCGTGTTCGCCACCGGCATTAAGCTCGCCAATCCCGACCTTACGGTGGTAAACGTGATGGGAGACGGCGACTGCGCTGCTATAGGAGGCAACCACTTCATCCACGCCTGTCGCAGAAACATAGACATCACTGCAGTGATCTTAAACAACTCTATCTATGGTATGACGGGAGGCCAGGTGTCTCCCACAACGCCCATAGGAGCTTATGCCACGACAGCGCCTTATGGCGCCATAGACCCGCCCTTCGACCTGTGCAATTTGGCTGCTGCCGCGGGGGCTACGTACGTAGCCAGAGCCACGGTGGCGCAACCTCAGCTCATAGAGCAGTACATCAAGAAGGGGATTCAAAACAAAGGGTTTTCCGTGGTAGAAGTGATGACTCATTGTCATACCCAGTTCGGCCGCAGGAACAAGCTCCCCCGTCCGATAGACAATATAAACCGCTTCAAGCAGGTGAGCGTCACGAAGACGAAGGCCGACGCCATGAAGCCGGAGGAATTGGAAGGAAAAATTGTAATAGGCGAACTGATGGATAGGGAGAGGCCCGAATATGTCGAACAATACCTAAGGCTCATCGAGAGGGCAAGGGGGCAGGTCGCATGAACGAGCGTTATGAGATACGAATAGCCGGATCCGGTGGACAGGGGGTCATCTTGGCTGCGGTCATCCTCGGAGAGGCAGCTGCCCTTTACGAAGAGGGCCTGAACGTCGTTCAAGCTCAGGCCTACGGGCCGGAGGCGCGAGGTGGGGCGTCGAAATCTGAGGTGGTCATATCGAGAGAGCCCATCGATTATCCGAAAGCTGTTTCGCCGAAGCTCCAGGTCGTCTTAACCCAGGCGGCGTGCGATAAATACGCCGCTGATACCGCTTCGGACGGCATTCTAATCCTCGATGACTTTTACGTCGCTAAGCTGCCAGATATAAAGGTCAAGACCCTCTGTCTTCCCATAGTGAGAACAGCTCGCGATGCGATCGGGCGCGAGGTCGTGGCTAATATGGTGGCCTTAGGGGTCATAGGGAAAGTTTTGGAGCAGTGGGGCCTGTTGCATCCCGAATCCGTCAAGAAGGCATTGTTAGCGCGCGTCCCTAAAGGAACCGAAGAGCTCAACGAAAAGGCCTTCGAGGCCGGCTACGCTTTGTTGTAGATTCGAGAGGCCATAGATCCACCCTTACATGCGCATAAAAGTAGAAAAGATTAACAGCCGAGGGCAGGGCATAGGGAGGATCGATGGCCTCGTAACCTTCGTGGACGGCGCACTTCCTGGCGAAGAAGTGGAGGCCGAAGTGGTCGTGCGCAAGCGCGATTATGCTGTGGCCAAGGCGCTTTCCATCTTATCGCCAAGCTCCGAGAGGAGAAATCCTGTATGCCCGCACTTCGGCTCCTGCGGTGGCTGCCAGCTGCAACATGCCTCGTATGATTACCAGTTAAGCCTAAAGACTGAACTCGCGGCAGATGCCCTGCGGAGGATAGGTGGTTTTAGCTCTCTCCCGATAAAGCCTTGCATCCCAAGCCCAAAGAGCATAGGCTATCGGAACAAAGCCTCTTTTCCCATAAGAAGACAGGGCAAGCGCGGGACGATCGGCCTTTTCCGAGAGGGTAGCCATCGAGTTGTGCCGATAACTTCTTGCCCGGCCGTCGAGGATTTGATTCAACAGGTGTTCTCTCACTTCCGTTCGCTCATGAGTGAAAGTGCACTTTCAGCGTACGACGAGAGATATCGCCTCGGGCTCTTAAGGCATCTTGTCGTTAGAGCAGGTAGCTTTACGGGAGAAGCCCTTGTGGCGCTTGTAGTGGCTAAAGAGCCCAATGTCGACGAAAGGGCGAAGCTTAAAGCCATCGCTGAGGCAATGGCTTGCGCCTTTCCATCGCTTCGAGGTTTCGTTTTGAACGTAAATCGAAACGAGGGGAACTTCATTTGGGGCAGTAAAAGCCGGGCCCTTGTAGGTAAAGATGAGCTCACGGAACATCTGGACGATTTTTCTTTCATTTTCAGCGCCACCTCGTTTTTTCAGGTCAACTCTTATCAAGCGCTCAACCTCTATCGATTTGTGGCCTCCGAGTTGGGGGGTGCCGATGGCGGTAGGGTGTTAGAGTTATATAGCGGCGTGGGAAGCTTAACGGCATTCTTGGCCAAAGGGGCCGAAGAGGTGACGGCGGTAGAAGAGAATGCCGACGCGGTTCGTCATATGAGAGACAACATGGCCCGAAACGGGCTGCGCAACGTTAGGGCGCTCTGCGGCAGGGCAGAGGATACGGTTCATCTGTGGCGCGATTGGGCGCCCCAAACCGTGGTGTTGGATCCGCCGCGCTCCGGCTGTCATCCGAAGGTGATAGCCGGTTTGGTCAGCGTGGAGCCGAGAAAGATAATTTATGTATCCTGCAACGCGGCCACGTTAGCCAGAGATGCAGCCGTTCTGTGCGAACATGGATACGTCGTAACCTGCGTGCAACCTTTCGACATGTTTCCACAGACCGCGCATGTGGAGTGCGTGGCTGTCCTTTCGCGCAATTCGTAAGTTGCGCGATGACTGATATGCTGGTATAATCCGCCTAAAGTTGTAGGGGGAGATTTGTCCGTCATGTTAGGTAGAAGGATTAAATTAAGTCTTGTTCTTGGTTTCAAGAGGCTGAACCGCATATAGGCGGTTCGGCCATTTTTTTTGCCTTTTAAAAAGGGGGTGAAGCGTGTGATAAAGAAGGTCATCATGACTGAAGAAGAAATGGACAGGACCTTAAGCCGCATAGCCTACGAGGTAGCGGAACACCTCAAAGGCCTCAATGACGTTGTAATAGTCGGCGTGCAGAGGCGCGGCGTGAGCCTTGCCAAAAGGCTGCAGAAAAGCTTTCGCGACATGGATGGCGTTGAAGTGCCGATGGGAGAGCTCGACATCACTTTGTATCGCGACGACTTGACGCTCCTTCAGGATCAACCTCTGGTCCGAAGTACCTCAGTTCCCGTAAATATCACCGGAAAACGCATACTCCTGGTGGACGACGTGATATTCACGGGCAGGACAGTGAGGGCGGCACTCGATGCGCTGATGGACCTGGGGCGTCCTTCGTTAGTGCAATTAGCCGTTTTGGTAGACCGAAACAATAGGGAATTACCCATACATCCCGATTACGTGGGACTAAAGATTTCGACCGACAAAAGCGACGTCGTCGAAGTTAGGGTAAAGGAATGGGATGGCGATGACCAGGTGATCTTGTGGGAAGATGGTGGTGAAGGGTAATGTCGTGGAAACGCAAGCACCTCATCGATGTGGACGACTGGGAGAGGGAAGATTTTGAGCTCCTCTTAGAGCAGACTTCGAACATGGATTCGATCCTCGATCGCTCTATAAAAAAGGCCCCGGCGCTCAGAGGTAAGATAGTAGTCAACATATTCTACGAGCCCTCTACGCGGACGCGCACCTCCTTTGAGATAGCCGGCAAACTCTTAAGCGCTGACGTCATAAACTGGACCGCTTCGGGTTCCAGCGCGGCCAAGGGCGAGTCGCTTCGCGATACGATATGGACGCTTGAGGCGATGGGCGCAGATGCCGTTGTTATTCGACACGGCGAAGTCGGCGTGCCGTATTATTTGGTAGAAAAACTTAAAAAAGCCTCCGTCATAAATGGCGGCGACGGGACTCATGCCCATCCCACCCAGGCGTTGCTCGATCTGTATACGGCTTGGAGGGAACTCGGATCTCTGGACGGCAAAAAGGTGGCCATAGTAGGAGACATCTTGCACAGCCGAGTTGCCAGAAGTGACATATATGCCTTTAAAGCGGTTGGAGCCAAGGTGTATTTATCGGGCCCTTCTACGCTCATGCCGACGGATATAAATTCGCTTAATGCCACATATGAACCGAATATAGCCGAGGCGATCGAGGGAGCGGATATCATTTATATGCTCCGCATCCAAAGGGAGCGCCAGGATGCCGGATTGTTCCCGTCACTGGACGAATACCACAGGCGCTACGGCCTTACAAACAAGCTTATCGGTAAAGCTAAAAAAGGAGCGCTGGTGATGCATCCTGGGCCCATAAACAGAGGCGTAGAAATCGCTTCCTCTGTGGCGGATGGACCTCAGAGCTTCATATTGAAACAGGTTAGGGCTGGCGTAGCTGTCAGAATGGCGTTGCTTTATCTAATGCTTGGAGGGGTGAAAGAATGAAATGGCTCGTCAATGGGAGACTCTTTGACGGCGAGCTCCTGCGCGAAGGTCTGTGTGACCTCGTTATAGATAAGGGGAGAGTGGCGAAGATCGCCCCTGCGGGGCGCTTTGTGCCGCCTGAAGCGGCTGTGAGGATCGACCTCGATGGCCGCATATTAGCCCCTGGCTTCATAGATTTACACGCTCACCTGCGCGATCCGGGACAGGAGTGGAGAGAAGACATAATCTCTGGGTCGCGCGCCGCTGCGGCGGGCGGCTTTGCGACAGTGGTGGCTATGCCGAACACGGATCCGCCTGTAGATCGCTCCTCGCTCGTGCGCTATGTGTTGGAAAGAGGTCAAAGCGCGGAGGCTGCCCGCGTGCTTCCGGCTGGAAGCGTGACCAAGGGAAGGCGCGGTCAGGAGCTGGCAGAGATGTGGTTTATGGCGAATGAGGGGGCGGCTATCTTTACCGATGACGGCCTTCCCGTTTCGACTGCCCATCTTTTGAGGACGGCTCTGCTATATGCCGACGATCTCGGCATGGCTATAATGGAACACCCAGAGGAGCTTTCCTTGACGAAGGATGCCCAGGTGAATGATGGCCCGTGCGCGGCGCGGAGCGGCTTAAAAGGAGCGCCAAAGGCGGCCGAACTGATAGCCGTCGAGAGAGGGATCGCCCTGGCAAAGGATACGAGTGCTCATCTTCACCTGACGCACCTGAGCGCCGAAGAATCCTTGGAGGCAGTGCGTAGGGCTAAAGAGGATGGTATAAATATAACGTGCGACGTCACGCCTCATCACCTCACGCTCGATGAGTCTTTGGTAGAAAAGAGCGGCTACAGCGCAGCATACAAGGTAAATCCGCCGCTTCGCAGTGGGCGCGATTTAGAAGCGCTTTGGGAAGGGCTGGCCGATGGGACCGTCGATGCCATCGCCACTGATCACGCGCCTTATCACTTGGACGAGAAAGACCTTCCATTCCAAGAGGCTGCTTCTGGCATCGCCTCGCTGGAATGCGCCGTGGCTGTTGTCTTTGACGCTTGGTTTAAGCGCGGTAAGCCCTTCGGGATCGAGCGCCTCTTACAGCTTTTTACCGCCGGGCCGGCTTCCGTGCTCCTCAAATCGGATTTAGGAAGGATTGAGGAGGGGAGCGTCGCAGACATTACGGTTTTGGATATCGGCAGAGAACGTCGGGTAGAGGCGAAACGCTGGGAGAGCAAGGCGCGCATCACTCCATGGGAGGGTTCCGTGCTTTGTGGGTGGCCCGTCATGACGATGCGCGAAGGCAAGGTGATCTGGGTCGACGGAGACAGTGGACTCCATGCAGAGCGAGATTGAATTTTGCGACGAAGGGGCGACTTTATCGGCGAAAGAGCCCTTGGGAGATGGATTGGCACACTTGACGTTTCAGGCGCCGCGCATCGCCAAAGCCGCTCGCCCAGGACAATTTGTCATGCTTTATCCCCTCTCCGAGGCGCGCTCCTATGATCCACTGTTAGGAAGGCCTATGGCTATAGCCGGTGCGAGCGGAGGGGCAGTAGAGATTTGCCTTTCCGTAGCAAGAAGAGGCACAGGGATTATCTATTCACTTCCGATCGGTGTTCGCTGCAGGATGCGCGGCCCGTTGGGCTCTGGTTTTCCGGCGCCGCAGGGCGAGATCATGCTCGTAGGTGGGGGCATAGGAGTTGCCCCCCTTATCTTCGCTCATGCCTTTTATGGCCCGTCGGCATACTCAATGCGCTTTGTGATGGGCGTCCCTCATAGAGGGTGGGAAGCCTTCGTCAACTGGGCGGGCGGGCGAGTGCGGGCTCTGCATGTGTGGTCAGACGATGGAAGCATCGGCGAAAAGGGGAGCGCGGTGGACGCGGCTTGTGCCCTTTATAGTGGCGAGGAGATATGGGCGTGTGGTCCTGTGGCCATGTTGAGATCTCTCGTCCGGCGCATCTCAGGCGCCAGCATCTACGCGAGCCTCGAACGGCGGATGGCTTGCGGTTACGGGGGGTGTTATGGCTGTGTCGTGCCCACCGCAAACGGCCCTAAGCGGGTTTGCCGCGATGGACCGGTCTTTTACGCTGAGGAGGTCAGTTGGGATGAGCTCTGAAGGGCCTTCTCTTCGATGTCGTGTCGGAGGTCTCGATCTCAGGTCTCCGATCATAGTGGCTTCGGGGACGTGGCCCCATGATCCGTCGTTTTGGCGCGGCGAGAGGGCAACCGGGCTTGGAGCCATCTGCACCAAGGGCATCACGAGAAATAGGCGAGAGGGCAACAGAGGGATTCGCCTATGGGAAACGCCTTGCGGATTGCTCAACAGCATAGGGTTACAGAATAGCGGCGTCGAGGCTTTCATTTCGGGCGAGTTGACAGAGATCGACAGCCGCGATGTGCCGCTCATAGCCAATGTGGCCGTGGAAGGCCTCTCTTCCCTTGTAGAGGTGCTCGAGCTCCTTGCCTCTGTAAAAGACCAGATAGATGCCATTGAACTCAACATATCTTGCCCGAACGTAGACGAAGGCGGGATCGCTTGGGGATCTAACCCCGAAAGCACGGCAAAGGCTGTAGCCTGCGCACGCTCCCTTTGGGGCGGCCCGCTTTGGGTCAAACTTACGCCCCACGCTTGCGACATCGTCAGGGTGGCCACTAGCGCCCAAGAGTGCGGTGCGGATGCTTTGGTGGTCGCCAATACGTGGCTCGGCATGGCCATAGACGTGGAGGGTGAGAGGCCGGTCTTCGATAGGGTCGTAGCCGGCCTTTCCGGCCCTGCAGTCTTTCCGTTGGCATTGCGGTTGGTCTGGGAGGTAGCGAAGTGCGTCTCTGTCCCTGTGATCGGATGCGGAGGCATAGCGGAGGCAAGGGATGTCGTGGCGATGCTGTTTGCAGGCGCATCTGCAGTAGAGATGGGCACCGCCCTTTTTTTAGATTTAAATTTACCGGCAAAATTTACACTGACGTTAAAAGAATATATGCAACGCCATGGCTACGCCTCGATAGAGGAAATGGTCGGGGTTGCATCGCACGCTGGAGGGATTTAACATGAAGGACAGACCATCTTTGATATTGGCCTTAGACTTGAAAAGCCTCGACGAAGCGGAGATGTTGCTGTCGCGTGTGGGAGACATGGTTGAGCATGTCAAAGTTGGGCCACGCCTCCTCCTTTCGGGCGGCCCCCGATGGGTCGCTTCTCTCGCCAGCAACTGGAAGGTGTTTTTGGACTTAAAGCTCCATGACATACCCAACACCGTCAGAGGCGCAGTTGAGGCGTTGTGCGAGATGGGTATCTGGGCGGTAACCATCCATATCGCGGGGGGTAGGGACATGATGAACTCTGCGATCGAGGCGAGGAACTCCGAGGGTCCTTTGTTGTTCGGCGTGACGATTTTGACGAGCCTCGATGAAACCGGGTGGCGTGTGGTTTCCCCGGGATCCCGTATGGATGAATGCCTAAAGGCACGAGCGAACCTTGCGGCCGAGGTGGGGCTCGACGGGATAGTCTGTGCGCCCACAGATCTTCCTTCGGTGCGCGCAATTATCGGGAGCCAGTGCGTTACAGTCGTTCCGGGCATAAGGCTCGCCTCTCGCCTCGATGATCAGAGGCGCACGTCACATCCGTCTGAAGCCGTAAGGATGGGCGGGGATTTCCTCGTGGTAGGGCGCCCGATACTTGAATCCCCAGATCCACGGAGCGTGATCGATCGGATAAAAGAGGAAATGGAGGAGGGATGGCGTTGCAGGAAGGCGGATCTATAGAATCCAAGCTGATGGCTATGATGAGCGCGAGCGGCGCGCTTTTGGAAGGCCACTTTCTCTTGACCTCTGGGCTTCATAGCGGTAACTACCTACAGTGTGCTATGTTATTGCGTTATCCTGAAAATGCAGCGTTCGTAGGTGAGGCGATAGGTCGGCAAGTGGCCGACTTAGATCCGGAGGTGATCATCTCGCCAGCCTTGGGAGGCATTATAGTGGGGCATGAAGTGGCAAGGTGGTTGGGGGTGGAGTTTCTGTTCTGCGAGAGGGAGAATGGCAAGATGAAGCTTAGGCGCTTTCCTCATCCTGGACGCAAGAGAGCCGTGGTGGTTGAGGACGTCATAACCACCGGCACTTCCTCTCGCGAGGTGGGAGAGTATATCGCTCAGGGAGGAGCTGACTGGGTGGGCACGGCCTGCATAGTTGACAGAAGCGGCGGTAAGGCCGGTTTCCCTACGCCGCTCTTCTCTTTGTGGCGCGTGAGCTTTCATACGTATGAACGCGACTCGTGCCCTCTCTGCAGGGCTGGTATTCCTCTCATAAAGCCGGGCAGCCGATAGGAAAATTGATAAAATCAAAAATAATAGCTATTTTTTTACTTATACTGCTTTGCACTGCTTCTCCCGTCGAGGCGTGGGAGCTTGCAGTTTCTGACCCGTGGCTGGCCGTAGTCGCGCGTTTTATGGGCGGTACGGCTGTGCAGGTGCGGCCGCTCGCCACGTGGGGGGATCAAGGCGAAGTCGTGGCCCTGCGGCAGAAGACCGATGCCAACGTTCCCACTTTAAGGCTCCTTTGCACGAACCCCAAAAAGGGGACAAAATGCCTTTACAGTGTGCTGCCTATCCCTGGAGAGAAGATAGGATCCCTGTTTTTTGACCCTGCCTCCCTTCCTTTTATCGGGCAACGCCTGCTACAGTTGTTGAGCGAGTGGGACCCCGGAAACTATTCTCTATTTCAGAGGCGGTTGGCTGAGTTTCAATCCCGCCTCGATGGAAATTTGGCCATAGGGAGGAAATTGATCGCAGGGCTTCCAATATTAGACCTCACTTTTCTGACAACCCCCTGGTTGCAGGCTGCCTCGGGCGATCTCCTGCGCCCGCCCGAGGACCATTTTAAAACCTGGGAGCGCAAGGAAGGGATAGATCTCTTAGAGGAGTGGCTTTCGAGGGCGCAAAAGGAAAAAAGGACAGTCGTAGCCGATGTGTGGACTCCTGCCGTAGCGAAGGATAGGCTCGCTAATTTCACAGGGTCGGTCGTCTTTCCTCCTCCGTCTCTTGATTTGGAGTGGACGCTCTACCTCCACGACCTTTATCTCGCGCTCATATCGGCCACCGCCGACTGACCTTAAGTTATGTGGGTTTTGCCGTGCGCAGGTGATATGCCGCTGCGGCTGTTATGCTCAAGTCTCCTTCTGCCGTAGATATAATGAGCGCTCCGTCTGGACCTATGGCTTTTGCAACGCCGCGCAATGCCTTTTGGTCCGATTCTATGACAACCTCCTGACCGAGCGTGCCACAGCACCGTTCGTATTCGCTCAACAACTCCTCTTTTTTCCCTTCATACAAGGTCTCTTTTGTCCAGCGATATATCTCTTTCGTTATGGCAGCTATTAGTTCTTCCCTACAAACTTCATGCCCGAGGATGTCGCATAGCGAAACAGTTTGCTCTTGTAATTCGTCGGGGAGAAGGTTCGGTGGGATGTCGACGTTGACTCCTACGCCGATTATGGAGTAGATGACGCGTTCTCTGACGGCGGTCGTCTCGCCCAAAATGCCGCACAGTTTTTTTCGGTCGTATAAAATGTCGTTCGGCCATTTGACTTGAACTGCGAGACCGTAAATTTTCCCCATCGCTTCTGAAATGGCAACAGCAGCTGCAAGGCTTAAGAGCTGCGCGTCAATTATAAGGATAGGCGGACGCAATATGATCGACATGTAAATCCCGTCTCTTTCTGGGGAAAACCAACGCCTGCCTAGCCTTCCGCGCCCGTTGCTTTGGCATTCTGCGAGCACTAACGCCCCTTCGGGAGCTCCGCTTCGTGCGAGCTCCTTTGCCAATTCCTGGGTAGAAGAGAGCGTTTCTCTGAAAAATATAGGATGGCCGAAGGGACAAGATTCGAGCGCTTTTTCAATGACTGCGAGGTCTAAATTGCGCGTGCTCAAATTATGTCAGACTCCTTTCTATAGTGCTGTAAATTCCACTGTTAACGAGACAAAAGGACATCTCGGCTTTAGGCGATAGCGCAGGCGCTAAAAGGAACCGAACAGGAGGAGCGAATTGCCGATGACCGAAGCAAAGATAAATTCTATAATAATTCCTTCTTCCAATCTTCGTCGATAGGGGGCGCTTCCGATCCGAAGAGCGCCGTTGGTTGGGCGCCCGAGGCAGCCATTGAGGAACAGACGAAGAACATCGGCGGCGCCGATCGATATGAGAGATCAAAAAAGCCCTAAGGCCTACGATAGCCGATATGGCGCGAGGTGAATAAAACAATCAGCAGCAATGATATAATAAATTACAAGTTCTTTTTGGACAGAATCTGAGCAAAATCTTTTTATGGGAGGCTTTGCCATGAACATTAATATGTTACCCGTTTCTACGACGATGGAAGAACTGCGCTCGATCTTCCGTGAGCTGCAGGACAGCCTTTGACCCCCTTCAACTTGAAAGTCAGGTCAACGATCTATTAGCCGAGAGTTCTTCTCCCGAGTTTTGGTCGCGATCTGACTCCAGTGAAAAACTAAGAGCTTTGTCTCGCATCCAGGAGAAACTTGACCTTTGGAAAAGGCTGAACCGTGAATTCGAAGAGGTCGAAGCGCTTGCGGAAATCTTGGAGGAAGAAGAGGATCCGGAGCTGCTGGAAGAGTTTTACTCTCGCGCAAGGGCGCTGAGAGATGAAATCGAATCGTTCCAGATAAAACTCCTCATGGACGAGGAGCATGACAACTGCAATGCCATATTGAGCATTCATCCTGGAGCGGGGGGGTTGGACTCTCAGGATTGGGCCAAAATGCTTTTGCGCATGTATTTGCGCTGGGCAGAAAGGCGCAAATATGACGTGGAAGTGGCAGAATTGCTCGAGGATGAAGGGGCTGGTATCAAGTCTACCACCGTCTTTATTAAGGGCCAGTTTGCATATGGTTATTTGAAGGCGGAGCGCGGCATCCATCGCCTGGTGCGCATATCTCCCTTCGATGCCGCAAGAAGACGGCATACGAGCTTTGCCTCCGTTGAAGTGCTGCCCGAGCTTCCGGAGGACGTAGATGTTGAAATCCGCCCGGAAGATCTCAAAATAGATACGTTCAGAGCGAGCGGCGCAGGCGGGCAGTATGTGAATATGACGGACTCGGCGGTGCGCATAACCCACTTGCCTACAGGTTTAGTGGTGAGTTGCCAAAAAGAGCGCTCACAGCATATGAACAGGCAGGTGGCGATGAAGATCTTGAGGGCGCGCCTCTATGAACTTCGTCTTCAGGAACGACAGGCAGAGCTGGAAGCGATTCAGGGTGAAAAAAAGGAGATAGGCTGGGGCAACCAGATCCGCTCTTATGTTTTGCACCCTTATACATTAGTGAAAGACCATCGCACTGGCGTAGAGATAGGCAATGTAGCTGCTGTACTCGATGGAGATATAGATCCCTTCATCGTGGCTTTTCTGAAAAACCGCAAAGTCAATACTATGAATAGGTGATGAAGATTACCATGCGTAAGACATTTAAGGCATTAATCCTTATCTTTTTTTACTTTACCATCGTATGCACGACGGCGAAAGGAAGCCCTTTTGTACCGGCAGGGCCAATCCTTCCTATAAACGAGATAAGGCCCGGTATGAAGGGAGAGGTTCATACTGTCGTGAAAGGGACCGAAGTGGTTTCCTTCCCGGCGGAAGTACTCAGCGTGGTTCCCCAATCTGACCATCCGAAACAGCTCATCTTGATTCGAACGAGCGGCCCTCTGGTGGAGCGAATTGGGGGGATCGCCGCCGGAATGAGCGGTAGTCCATTTTTTATCAATGGCAAGCTCGTGGGCGCTATAGGATATGGCTGGGAGTTCAGCGATCATCGGCTTGGCCTCGTGACGCCGATAGAAGAGATGGCTTCTGTATTGGGTTGGCCCGAAGCCATCCCGCCGTTTGGCCTTCCCTCGCCGCCTCAGAAGGAACGGTTGCCCGAGGGAGCCATCTCGGAGGCAGGCACCAAGATGGCTCCGTTGGTGACTTCGGGCATAAGCGCGAGAGGAGCCCGACTTATCGGCGATTCGCTCAACTTAGATGCGATCTCCTTCCGCGAACGAAGGAGGCATTCCTGTGGAATATAAGGCTTCTCTTAAACCCGGCGACTCGGTTGGGGCGCTTTTGGCCTGGGGGGATGTAACAGTGGGAGCTACCGGCACATTGACGGCAGTCGGCAAGGATGGGCGCTTCGTGGCCTTCGCCCACCCCTTTTTAAACCGCGGTTCCGTGGCGTATCCCTTGAGCCGTTCCTGGGTGCATGAAGTTATACCCAGCGTGCGCAGCCCCTTTAAGCTTGGTACTCCCATCAGCATAGTGGGCATGATTACGCAAGACCGACCTCAAGCCATAGGTGGAAGACTGGGGTCTTTCCCTCCGGCGGTTGAGGTTTCTCTGCGTTTCCGCGACCAAGATACCGGCGCTGAAGTCGCCAAACGGTTCCAGATGGTCGACGACCCCTTTCTGATCAACGAAGTGGCCCCCGGCGCCGTAATGGGGTTATTGGATGACTTATGGGGACGGGTGGGCGAAGGCACGGTTCAATTTACCTTCACAGTGGAGGGGGGCGGTTTCCCGGGGGAGTTTGGCATGAGGAATGTCTTCTTTTCTGATAAAGATACAGCCCAGACCTTGGCAAATGAGATCAAAAGCCTCGTATCCATATTTGTCCTGAACCGGTTTCAGGAGGTTCGCCCCCTCGGCTTTCATCTCGATGTTGAGGTGACAAGACTCCCTAAGATCCTGTACATCGAGAATTTAGAGGTAGAAAACCGGAGCGTTAAACCCGGCGACGAGATTCCCATTAAGGTGACATTGCGGCCGTATCGCGGCGAGGCTCAAGTCAGGAATTTCTCGCTTCGCGTGCCCGAGGGGACGAGCGGGAGGTGCGAAGTGGTGGTGAGAGGTGGAGGCATAGCTGAGCCGGAGCAGAGATCCCTTTATGAGGGATGGCGATCTATAAGCAGTCTGGCCCAACTTCTCAAAGAACTCGAAGCCAAAGAGTCGAACGACCAGATTATAATCGAGCTTTTGAGATATGAAGGAGCCGGCAAAGGAGTGGACTCAGAAATAGAAGAGGAGCCTGAACTCGTCAGCGAGATGAAGGAGAAGCGCATGAAGGAAGGTTCTCTTAGGGTCTTTCGCTCTTCTTATTATGTCGAAGGACTGTTGCGAAAGGTTATAGTGGTAGAAGGTAAAGAAACTGACGAGGCTGAAGAAGTTGAAGAGTAGCGTTATCGCCGATGGCAATGTCAAATAGCGACGAAAGGCTGAGCTTTGTCTCAGCGATCGGTAGGGGAATTATTACATTCTTGGAAGTCTTGGGGTGCTACATAATTTTTGCGTATAGATCGCTGAGCGGCCTATGGCGACATACATGGAGCTTGCGCGATCTCGTGGAACAGCTGGAGAAGGTGGGCGTTGGTTCTGTTATCATGGTCTCTATAACCAGCGCGTTTACGGGGATGGTCATGGCCGTTCAGACTTTGGATCAATTTTTGCGATTCGGAGCAGGTGAGTATATCGGCGGTGTGATAGCCTTGAGCCTCATCAGGGAGATGTCACCGGTGTTGACGGGGCTTGTGGTTGCTGGGCGTGTGGGGGCGTCTATGGCTGCCGAAATCGGCACCATGCGAGTGACGGAACAGCTCGATGCCCTCAAGGCTTTTGGCCTGAACGACGAGGTTTTTGTTGGGGTGCCGAGGATAGTGGCTTCAATGATAATGCTGCCCGTATTGACGATTTATTCCTTCGTCGTCGGCATAGGAGGAGGTTATCTCTATGTGGTGGCCCATGGCGTGCACCAGAGTATCTTTAGGCGATCTATCGAGGTCCTCGTAGATCCTTATGACGTCTACGGCGGTTTGTTAAAGGCTCTCATCTTCGGCCTCATCATAGCGACTGTGGCGTGCAGCGAAGGTTTTCGTGCCGGCAACGGTGCTAAGGGGGTCGGCGAAGCTACGACTCGAGCTGTGGTGTGGGGCGATATGCTGATTTTGACCTTCAATTACTTCCTCTCCACCTTCCTCTTCGGGGGTGGAGGTTAGTGGAGGAGATATTGAGGGTAAGCGAGGCGTTTAAGCGGTTCGATGATCATCAGGTGCTTAAGGGCGTGAGCTTCGCGCTGGCTGCCGGCGAAGCGATGGCCCTAATGGGACCATCCGGGTGCGGGAAAACCACGGTCTTGCGCCTGGTCTTGCGCCTCGTCGATATCGAAAATGGAGAGATTTACCTATTCGGCCACAACGTAGCTGAGGCAGACGAGGAAGAGCTGATCGAACTGAGGCGAAGGATCGGCGTCGTATTCCAAGGAGGGGCGCTTTTTGACTCGATGAGCGTGGGAGAAAACGTGGCCTTTCCGCTGTATTATTGTTCGGGGGTCAAAGACAGAAAAGCCGTAAGAGAACGAGTCGAGGAAATCCTAACGGCCGTGGGGCTCGAAGGCGCAGAGAGACTTCTTCCAGCTGAGCTATCTGGCGGGATGAGAAAGCGCGTTGCGATCGCGAGGGCATTGGTTTATCGTCCTCAATTATTGCTTTTGGACGAACCATCTACGGGGCTTGATCCGATCACGGCAAGACTTATAGATGAGCTCGTTCTGAAGTTGAAAGAGACGTTTAATGTCGGCGTGCTCATGGTCACTCACGATATAGTTTCTGCTCTCGGCGTCAGTGACAAGATATCTCTAATGGATGAAGGTCGCATAGTGTGGGCTGGCACGCCCCTTGAATGGCATAAGTCACAGGACCCTAACGTCTTACGATTCGCCTCTGGGCTCAGAGCCGTGAGGAGAGGTGAGCGGATTGAGCCGTGAACTAAAGGTCGGAATAGCAACCTTCGTTGCTCTATTACTGCTCGGAGGGTTGGTCTTTGTCACGGGTGGCAAATGGTGGCGAGAAAAGGGTTACGAAATAGAAGTGCTCTTGGAAGACGCCTCTGGTCTCAAAAGCGGCTCCCCTGTCTACATCTCAGGCGTTGAGGGAGGGCACGTAATAGGGGTGTCTTTGATTCCTGCAAGAGCGTCGGTCAAGATATCGGTGCATGAGGACTATAAAATACCGATCGATAGCAGCTTCATAGTTGACAGGGGGGGATTATTGGGGGAGGCCAACTTGAAGATCTACAGAGGGCAGAGCGAGGAATATCTTTCGCCTGGGAGCAGCGTCAACGGAAGGTCTCAGCCTGGAATGGACGAGTTGGTCGCTGAAGTGCAAAAAAATCTCCAGATCATGGAGGACATCTTTAGTAGGATAAAAGAGATCATGGACGATCAAGAGGTTTGGGAGGCCTTTAGGAAGGCCTCTATAGATCTTCCTCATCTCATTGCAGATGTGCGGATAGCGATGCAGCGCCTCTCGAACGTTGCAGATCAAGGAAAGGTCTTCCTTGAGAGAGTTCGGGCAGACGTTGACGTTCTCACCGAACGTTGGTCCAGTCTGTCGGGGACACTGGAGGGAGTTGTAAAAGAAAACAGCGAAGACTTGAGGATGACTGTAACAAAGTTGAGATCATCCGTGGAACGAATAGACTCCATAATAACCGATTTCGACATAGATGGAGAGGGCGGAAAGGATTTGAGGCGTGCCATAAAGGGACTTGGAGACGCAACTCAAAGCCTCACTAAGTTAACAAGTAATCTTGATGATGTTTTATTTGAAAATGGAGAAGGAAAATTGCCTGCTCTTTTAGAAAATGTGACGGAAACGACTTCACAAGCCAGTGGGCTTTTGAAAGAAGTGCAGTCTTATCGGATTAGCGGAAGAACCTCCGTTCATCAGGTGACCTCTGGCGAAGATGAAGAGCTCATGATGGATGTGGGTTTAGACATATGGAAGGTAAACTCTCCGTGGTTCCTTCGTTTTGTTGGCGAGGACTTGGGATACGACGACGCATTTACCGGCGCTTTCGGATATCGTACCAGATGGGGCGAATTGTGGGGAGGCTATGTCCACGGAGATCTGGGCGGTGGAGCGCTCTGGGACATGAAGACGATCGGTCTGCCGCTCGCCCTTTCTTGGCAGTGGTGGGACGAAGATGGAGGAGAATGGTATATCCAAGGCGAGTGGCGCGTTACAGACCGCTGGGGACTATTCTATCGCCATTACGAAGACGATAATGACACGGAATCGATCGGTGTCTCCTACAGATTCTGAGGGAGGACATAAGGAGTGTTCGTAACATTCGAGGGGATCGACGGAGCAGGTAAGAGCACCCAAGCAGCCCTCTGCGCAGAGTGGCTAAAGGGACTTTTGGGAGATTCAAATATCCTCTTGACCAAGGAGCCGGGAGGGTGGCCAGGGGGGGGGAGTTTGCGCGATGCGCTGCTTTCTGGGGGTTTGAGTGACCCCTGGGGTGAATTCTACGTCTTCTTGGCTGACCGCCTTGAGCATGTAAAAAGAGTAATTAGGCCGGCTTTAGAGGAGGGCAAAACCGTAATTTGCGAGCGCTATATAGATTCCACTCTGGCATATCAAGCGTGGGGAAGGGGGTTGCCGCTCAAGAGAGTTAATGAATTGATGCAATGGCACAATTTCCCCATGCCCGATCTCACTTTGCTCTTCGACATTCCCCTTGAAGAGGCTTTGCGTCGCCTGAATGCGAGAGGAGAAAGGGACGAGTTAGAGGATGAGATTTTTCTCTCGCGCGTCCGCGAGGGGTACAAAAGCATAGCCGGCGAGTATGATAGGATCAAAGTAGTGGACGCCACTTTGGACGTATGGTCTGTTCATGAAGTTGTGCGCGACATAATTGCGCGATGCTTATTCCAATGAAGGTCGATCGATCTAAGAGAAGAAACGAGTGGGAAGCTCAAAAAGCTTTGCACGGTCGTCGCGACCTTGTTGGTGCGACCTCCGGCCTTGAGAGCGGGCAATTCGAGGATCACTTCGTTTCAGCTGAGATTACGTCGTTGCTCGAAGAGCTTGAAGATCTGTCGGATCAGCTCATCCGTTTTCCGTCGCAATTGCTCCTGAGCAAGTATAAGAGGTTGATAAGGGTGTTGCTTCAGATGGCCGTAGAGGGGATGCGAATAAAGAAGGAACTTCGGTGGAAGCGCTCAGAAAGGACGCTTCTGTTAGCAGTAGAAAAGGCCAATTCGGCGCTCGACTCCCTTGAGAAGGCCATCCTCAGAGAGTCTAAAAGGGTAGAGATTTTGAAACTTGTGGAGGAGATCAAAGGTTGCCTGATCTCTCTCTTTCTGTAAGGGAAAGTGCCGCTTTCCAAAGCTTAAAAGAGGCATCTCTGCAGGGCAAGAAGCCTCATGCAGTTGCCTTCGTGGCGCAAACCTCCCTGCATAGAACCATTTTAACTGAGGTAGGCAGGCTCTACCTGTGCGAGAGCGGCAGTGGCGAAGATAAATGTCGATCTTGTCGGGCTTGGGATGAAATCAGCCATCCCGATCTCATAATGGCTGGCTCTTTTGACAGACCTCCTGGAATTGACGACTGCCGCCGCATGTCGGCTGAGCTTTTTCTTGCCCCGGTCGTATCGCCATTGAGACTGGGCGTGATATGCGCTGCCGATAGGCTGTCGTTACCGGCCGCCAACAGCCTTTTGAAAATAACCGAGGAGCCTCCGCAAAAGGGGGCAATTCTATTTTTGATGGAAGAAGCCAAGCTCATCCCTACGCTCCAAAGTCGAGTCTGGATCTTTTCACTATTCGAAGGACAATCTCTTTCTCCCCTGTCCTTGCCCGCTAGGTGGGAGGAGTGGTTGAAACTGCTCAGCGAACTTCAAAATATGGAAAGCGGCGAACTTGACTTGACGCTCATGCGCTTGACGAAGGGGTGTTTGGAGGAGGGGCTTATCGATATGGCCCAAGAGGTAGAGGAACTACGCCTGATCTCCATTAGGGGCCATCTTGATCCTGCTATGGTAGCAGATTTTCTTTTCGCCTTGTTTGAGGAGGGTATATCAATTGAGGACATATCTTGTGATCTTTGGCAAGCCGCGTTACCTGGGCTTGCTTCGCGCGGAGGACGAAATCTGCGAAGGGGTTTCGAAGAGGGTCTTCGTAGTGATCGACACGAGCAGAGGTGCGGAAGTGGCCGTAGTGGCCGGAGAGCTCTCCGAGGAGCAGGTGGAGCGCTATAGCAAATGTTATACTGCCGCTGACGGGAATGGCGCACGAGATAACGTAGTACCGCTGCAGGAGGTCTCCCTAATCCGCGCCGCTACCGAAGATGAGATAAAGGCGATGCACCTTCAGAGAGAGGAAGAAGACGCCATCCTGATAAGGGCCCGGGAGCTGCTGCGGCTCCATAGCCTACCTATGAAGTTAGTAGACGCGGAGTTCATTTTAGATAGAAAGAAGCTGTTCTTTTATTTTACCGCAGAACAACGAGTCGATTTTCGCTCCTTCGTCAGAGACCTGGCCAGGGAGTTTCATACGCGAATAGAGCTGCGGCAGATAGGGACGCGCGATGAAGCGAAGGTGGTAGCCGGCCTTTCACCGTGTGGGATGCCTTGTTGTTGCGGCTACTGGATGCATCGTTTCTACCCCGTATGCATCAAGATGGTAAAGGAGCAGAACTTAGCCTTGAACCCCGCTAAGATATCCGGCCTCTGCGGGCGTCTCATGTGTTGCATAGGCTATGAACATGCCAATTACGCCGATCTCTGGAAGGATCTGCCATCTCCGGGCTCCAAGATCAAGACCGACTCGGGGGCTTTTGTTGTAGTAGGCGTTGACATAAACCAGAGAGCAGCGCGGGTTTTAACCCCCGACTCCGTAGAGCTACGCGTGCCGGTGAGCGAGTTCGAAGAGTTTAAAGAACGCGTTATGAAGGGAGAACGGTGGGACAGAGGAAAACCTACGTTTACAGTGAGTGCTGGTCTATCTGACATAATGGAACCTATGGATGCAATCGCCTGTAGTTCGACGGCCTCGCGTGACCTGTCTCTACAACCATCCGATAACAAAGGGCTCGAGGATGGGAAGAACAAGGCCAAGAGGAATCGCCGCAAGAAGGGAAACACGTCTGCGCCTGGGAGGGGTCGTCCAAGCGAAAAGAATGCTAAATCTCCTAAGCCCGATGCCGCTAAAGAGAGGGCGCGAGATCGGCGAAGCAGGTGAGCTAAGATGGCCATATTTAATTTCCTTAAGGAAAAATTGAAAGGTGTCAAAGGCAAGTGGAGCGAGGGGGTATCTGCACTATTCGATCTGCGCTCGATTGACGAATCCTTTTGGGAAGACCTGGAGGCGCTCCTCATAGCTGGCGATGTAGGCATAGATACCGCCTCTTCTCTCGTAGAGGAACTGAAAGAAAGGACCAAAGAGGAAAACATCAGAGATGTTATAACCCTGAAAGAGCGCTTTGCTTCCGTGCTAATAGATCGAATTCAAGCGATAGACGGCGTAGGCGAACCTTTGAGAGTTCAAGGTAGCCCTTCGGTGGTCATGATTGTCGGAGTCAACGGCAGCGGCAAGACTACGACAGCTGCAAAGCTCGCAGCGCTTTGTAAAAAAGAAGGCAAAAACGTCATATTGGCGGCGGCCGACACGTTCAGGGCAGCGGCGGTGGATCAGCTCAAGATCTGGGGCGATCGCATAGGCGTGAGGGTTGTGGCGCACCCGCCGGGCGGAGACGCCTCGGCTGTCATATATGACGCAATCCACGCAGCTCGCGCCTCCAAAGCGGATCTAGTTATAGCAGATACGGCAGGAAGGTTGCACACCAAACATAACCTCATGGAAGAATTGAAGAAGATGAAGCGCGTTATAGATAGGGAAATCCCGGGCGAACCGTCGGAGATCTTGATAGTTTTGGACGCCGTTACTGGGCAGAACGGTTTTGCCCAGGCTTCGGCATTTCATGAGGCTCTCTCTCTGACAGGGGCAGTGCTAGCCAAATATGACAGCACCGCTAAGGGTGGGATCATCATAGCCGTGGCAGATAGACTTGGCCTTCCGATACGATATGTGGGCTTGGGCGAATCGATAGACGATCTATGTCTCTTTGACCCACAGTCATTCGTGAAGGGTTTGCTTGACATAGATTGAATATACAGGAGATCAGTTGAGAATGAGTAAAAAAGTTGCTGACGAGATTACAGTTGATGAAGCTTTATGCCTTCTTTTTCGCCACAAGGCTGCAGCTATTTCCGTTTGCCTCAATGGAAGTTCGTTCTGGATTCGACAAGAAGAGCTCGTTGCAGCTATGGAACGCGGCTTTGGCGGCTCCCCGTTGGGGCACTGGCTTAGAAGTTCTCATCGATGCGCGGACGAAGTCGAGGATTTTTCTCCAAATGAAAGCATAGTTTTGGTTGAAGGAGCATCATATCGCCTCGTCAAGGTATCCGAATTGGAAGGGGCGACCGCAGGTGAGGGTCGTCCAGCTTGGGTGAATTTGCCCTTTTCTTTGATCCACAGAAACGCCGCAGGCGAGCTTTCGATGAACAGCGTTGCCAGAGATTTGCTCGAAGGAGAATCCTCCACACTGCCCTCCCTCTTAGACCAAGCCTTAAAGGACAAGGAAGCCCTTTGTGTCGTAAATGGCAGATCCTGTTTGCTCCGTCATCTCGGTCACGGGTATTTTACCATTGAAGAGATCGACGAAGAGGTGGAGTTGGCTCAGGAAATAATATGGCAGGCGGCCGTGGGAAAGGCATTGTCAGAACGTCTAAAACGAGAGGGCGTGGAGGTTAGACGGCTTCCCAACAAAGACTTCGACTTCCCTCCGGACGACGCTGACGGAGAGCTGATTCTATGTTCATGGGGAGATATACCTTTGGGCTATCTTCTCCTTAAGTTTCAAGAGAGGAGGTAATTCGGGCTTTGTCCCCCGCAGTCAAGCTCTTTGCTGGCTTTCTCTATCCCGACGAAGACACGCTATCGTCTGCCTTGGATCGCTTGCAGGCATTATGGGGGGGCGTCCAGCGCATCAGTTCGTCTTTTCCCTTCGAGCATACAGATTACTATGCGCAGATATCTCCTCATCTTTTGCGGCGTTTCGCCTCTTTCTGTGGGCTTCGCCACGCCGGCAAACTATCGCGGTGGAAGCAGCAGGCAATAGAAGTGGAAAGGCAAAGCGGGACTCAGAGGCGAATCAATATCGATCCAGGGTACATCGATGGTGCAAGGGTCGTTTTGGCTTCGACGAAAGACCACGCGCATCGCATATATCTGCGAGACGGCATATACGCAGAAGTGACGTTGCGCTTTCGCCAGGGCAGGTGGCTTTCCTTCGATTACACATTTCCCGACTTCAGGAGCGGCGCTTATGATGCCTTTTTGGATTTGGTGCGCGAGGATTGGAAGGAAGAAAGGAGAGAAGGGCAGATTTGATAGAACGTTATCAAACAAAAGAGATGGCCGAAATATGGTCAGAAGAGAGCCAATACCGAAGCTGGCTCGAAGTGGAGTTGGCCGTGTGTCGCGCTTGGATGGAGCTCGGCGCGATACCGGAAGAGGCTTTTCGCCAGATAGAAGAGAAGGCCTCGTTTGATGTGGAACGAATAAAGGAGATCGAAAAGGTCGTCCAACACGACATGATCGCCTTCGTATCGAATGTGGCGGAAAACGTGGGTGAAGCGGGGCGGTATATTCACCTGGGTCTCACGAGCAGTGACGTGCTCGACACCGCCTCGGCATTGCGCCTCAAGAAAGCCACTTCTACCTTGTTAGACTCTCTCGAAGCCCTTAGGCGATCGGTCCTCGAGCGGGCTTGGACATTCAAAGATGCGCTCTGCGTCGGCCGCACGCATGGGGTGCATGCGGAGCCGATGACATTCGGGCTCAAGCTCCTCAACTGGTATGATCAACTTGGACGAGATGCGAAGCGCCTTGAAATGGCGAGGGAAGAAATTTCCTGGGGCAAGATATCGGGCGCCGTAGGCACATATGCCCATTGCCCTCCAGAGATCGAAGCAAGGGCTTGTGCGGTTTTGGACCTGAGGCCGGCTGCGGTATCCAATCAAATATTGCAGCGGGATGCTCATGCTCATCTGTTGGCCATCCTCGCTATAATGGGCACTGCCGTAGAGCGAATGGCCCTGGAAGTGAGGCATCTTCAGCGCACTGAGGTCTTGGAGGCACTTGAACCCTTCGGCAAAGGGCAAAAGGGCTCAAGCGCCATGCCGCATAAGCGCAATCCCATCACCTGTGAGCGGCTCTGCGGGATGGCAAGACTGCTTCGAGGCTATGCCCAGGTGGCGATGGAAAACGTGGCGTTATGGCACGAGCGCGATATAAGCCACTCGTCCACAGAGAGAGTCATATGGCCAGATGCCTTTCACATCGCCCACTATATGCTTAAAACCATGCAGAGGGTCGTAGTTGGGATGGAAGTGGACGCAAAGCGCATGGAAGAGAACCTCAACCTGACCAAGGGGCTCATATTCAGCCAAAGCGCTTTGTTGACCCTCGTGGATGCCGGCATGACGAGAGACGAGGCTTACGCTGTGGTCCAGGAGGATGCGATGCGCGCTTTCAAGGATGGCATTCCTTTCATCGGTGTCTTAAAGGCGGACGAGCGCGTAATCGCTCGTATCGGAGAGAGCGAACTTGAGAAGGCCCTTGACCCCAAAAGATATCTGAGACACATAGAGGATATTTTTGGGCGTTTCCCTCGCCCTGAGTAAAAATAGAAAGGGGTGCACGATATGGCCGTTCCCGATAGGAATATGGCTCTTGAGCTGGTAAGAGTAACTGAGGCTGCGGCGATGGCGGCAGGGAGGTGGATGGGCAGAGGCGATAAAAACGCTGCTGATGGAGCGGCAGTGGAGGCGATGCGTTTCATGCTCAACACCGTCCGCATGGATGGGGTTGTCGTCATAGGGGAAGGGGAAAAGGATGAAGCGCCCATGCTCTATAACGGCGAACGATTGGGAAGCGAATCCGAGCCCCAGGTTGATATAGCCGTAGACCCGATCGACGGCACTCGTTTAACAGCCATGGGCTTGCCGGGTGCGGTCAGCGTGGTGGCTGTAGCCGAGCGCGGTACGATGTACGATCCGCGCCATATCTTTTACATGAATAAAATAGCCACAGGCCCTGAAGCGGCGGGTGAAATTGACATCGAAGCGCCGGTGCGCGAGAACCTCGCCAGAGTGGCGAAGGCAAAAAGGAAGTCTGTGGAGGATATTACCGTGGTGATACTTGACCGTCCACGCCATGAAGGCCTGATAAAAGAGGTAAGGAGCGCTGGTGCCAGGATAAGGCTGATTCAGGACGGAGACATTTCTGGCGCTCTCACTACCTGCATGCCGGGAAGCGGCATCGACCTTCTCCTCGGCATAGGCGGTTCTCCGGAGGCCGTCGTGTCTGCCTGTGCCATTAAGTGCGTTGGAGGAAATATGGTGTGCAAACTATGGCCTCGTAACGGTGACGAGACTTCGCGATGCCGCGAGCTTGGGATGGATCTTGACGCCGTGTTGGGCCTCGACGACCTCGTAAATAGCGACAATGTCTTCTTCGCTGCCACAGGTGTGACCGATGGAGAGCTGTTACGCGGCGTTCGCTACGAAGGGGAGCGCATACGAACTCATTCGCTCGTCATGCGCTCTTTGAGCGGCACGATCCGATATATTGAGGCTATACACCGCCTCTCTAAACTTCAGACTATAAGCGACATATCTTACGGCCCGCGCTTCGCCTAAAGCGTTTCTTAAACTGCACCTAAAGGCGAAGGCAACTGCGCTTGCCAATGACAAACGGACCGATTATAATACGAACTACAATATAAACATGCGGACATAGCTCAGCTGGTAGAGCATCGGCTTCCCAAGCCGAGGGTCGCGGGTTCGAATCCCGTTGTCCGCTCCAAGATAAAGGGTGGGTAGGAGGAGGGAAATCCTCCTCCTTTTTTATATTTTGCACAGAGGACGAAGAAGCCGATAATTATTACATCACTCGGTGATTATAGGCGTGAGCGCGACCCAGTGTGGCATCTTGATTTTTTTAAAGGTCCCCATGCTTACAGAGTTACAGGAGCACAGGCACCGAATGTGCGAAGGCTGGGAGCAACCGCGTAGTTATTTGTAGACTAAAATCTGAAATTTGACTTAGCTTAGTGATAGATATTAATATATAGCTCGTCTGTGTCGCGAATGTAAGCATAAAAACTACATAGTCGTTTTTGTAGGAGGTAAATATATTGCCTGATGATCTTATGAGCAAGATAAAGGACACGGAATCTGAGGCCAAGCGAGTTATAGAAGAAGCCAGGAAAGAGGCACGCCGCATAATTTCCGAGGCCAAGGCGAAGGCCGAAAAGATGCTCGAAGAGGCCAATCAACGAGCGAGATCGGAGTATCGCGAGGCGATAAATCGCATCGAGAAAGAAGCAGAGATTGCCTCCCAGAAGATCGTCGAAAAAAGCATCGCCGAGAGTCACAGGTTTATCGAGAAGCACCGCTCTATAGTTCCTGAGATAGCCATTTGGTTGGCCGAAGAGGTGAGGGCGAGGTATGGCCATAGTAGAGCTTAAGCGTGTTGACCTCTTGGTTCACTCGTCAGTCGAGAATGAGGTTGCGGCTGAAATTCAACGGCTGGGCTTCTGTGAGCCTATTTCGCTTATCAGAGAAGAAGACCAATCATCTCATGCAGCTAAAATGCGATTCTACGAGGAAAGGTTATCCGACGCCCGATTCGTCCTACGATTTTTAGAACCGTATTATCAAGGGAAAGAGGATAAAATAGCGTGGCTTCTGGGCGAAAGGCCCAAAAGACGATGGGAGGAGCTGGTCGGTTCGGAAAGCCAGCTCGCCCTTCAAGATTTGAGCCAGCGATTGCGGTCAATAGAGCGCAGAATGGCCGAGTTGCGTTCAGAGCTTTCAAATTTACAGGCACAAAAAACCTTATTGAAGCGGCTCGGTGGCTTTCCTTATCCTCTC
>CAYTKB010000003.1:0-9722 GCA_964438265.1 uncultured Acetomicrobium sp.
ACCTTGTTGAGGGCTATTATGCGAGGCGCATTTCCTATGTTAGCTGCGATCTCTCTATCGTCGTCTGCGAGGGGTGCGCTTGCGTCTAAGACGACAACCAATATGTCGGCTCCATCTATGGTCGCTTTGGCCCTATTTACGCCGATGGCCTCGAGCTCGTCCTGAGGCTTTCGCAGGCCGGCCATGTCTGCCAAGCGGATGGGGAGCCCTTTGTGCACGATCGGTTCCTCTATGACGTCGCGCGTGGTGCCCGGTATAGGGGTGACGATCGCTCGCTCTCGCGAAGAGAGCGCATTTAACAGCGACGATTTGCCTACGTTTGGGCGACCCGCGATTGCTACCCTCACGCCCTCGCGCAGTGCAAAACCTACTCGGCATCGCGATATCAAGCCTTCGAGCTTTGAAGCTATTGAAGTGATATCTTGCAGTATTTCAAGGTTAGTTTTAGGCGGGACGTCCTCCTCCGGAAAATCGAGCACCACCTCGACCTCGGCTGAAAGGGCAATGAGTGCGTCGTAGACGATTTCTACCTCTCTGGAAATCTCTCCTGACAGCGACCTTGCTGCAGCGCGAAGAGCCTCATCGCTTTTGGCCTTGATTATTCCTAACACCGCCTCAGCTTGCGATAAATCTATTCGGCCACTCAAGAATGCCCGCTTCGTGAACTCTCCCGGCTCGGCCAAGCGTGCCCCTCTGTCGAGCAGGAGCTCTAAACACCTCTTGGCTGCGAGGCTTCCGCCGTGGCATTGTATCTCAGCCGCTTCCTCTCCGGTGTAGCTGTAAGGAGGACAAAACCACACGGCCAATACCTCGTCGAGTCTCTCTTCGCTTTCGTCCACGACATAGCCGTACTTCATGACCCTCGGAGGGCTTTTTGCCAGTTGGGTTTTTCCTCGAAAGATCGAATCTGCGAGCTCTCTGGCGCGCGGGCCTGAGAGGCGAACGATGGCTATCCCCGATTCCCCCCAGGCCGTAGATATGGCTGCTATCGTGTCCAGGTCTACATCAGCTCCCTTATGGCCTCCCCGAGGCGCTTTATGCCCTCGTCTGTGTCCTCGGGTGTAGCGAAGGTGAAGCACATGCGGAAGGCGCGCTCTCCGCCTTTGCCGCTCGCGTAAAAAGGCTCTCCCGGCACGAAGGCTACCTTCTTTTCTATGGCTTTGTCGAATAGGTCCTTTGTTAGGACGTTTTTCATCTCGATCCAGTAGAAAAACCCGCCCTGCGGCTTCACCCAGGAGACTTCCTCAAGAGGGAGATGGCGCTTCAGGGCCTCTTCCATATCGTCGCGCTTCTTTCTGTAGTGGTTTACGATTTTCGGCAGAAAAGCGTCGAGGTGCCCTCGGCGGCAATATTCGTATACAAGCCCTTGAGCCACTACGCTGGTGCACAGATCGGTGCCTTGTTTGAAGACGGCCATCTTGCGGATGATGTCCGCGTCTCCCACGCACCAAGCGACGCGCGTCCCGGGCGCCAAAATCTTTGAGAACGTTCCCGAGTGTATAACATTAGTCCCGCTGTCGAGCGAAAATATGGAAGCTACGTCTTTTCCTTCGAACCTCAGATATCCATAAGGGTCATCTTCGAGGATCGGTACACCGAGGGAGTGCGAAATTTCGACGAGCTTCTTCCTTCTATCGAGGGATAACGTGCATCCTAAGGGGTTGTGAAAGTTCGGTATCGTGTAGATGAAGGCTACCTTCTTCCCCTCTTTCTTGGCTTTTTCTATCAGTCCCGGCAAAAGGTCTATCTTCATGCCCTCGCTGTCGCAGGGAACCGTCAGAAACTGCGCCCCGTGGTTATACATGGGTATCGTAAAGCCGAAGAAGGTGGGTTCCTCGACGAGGACGTAGTCTCCGGGGTCTACGAGTGCCCAAGATATGAGATCGGCCACCTGTGTAGAGCCGGATACGATAAGGATTTCTTTTGTGGGATCCACTTTCCTGCCAAGCCTCGGAGCGAACCACTCTGATAGGAATTCTTTCAGCGGCTGGTATCCCTCAGTGGTGCCGTACTGTAGAATGTCTTTTCCCTCTCTCTTCAAAATCTCTGCGCAGTCGCAAAATAGATCTACGGGAAAGATCTGGGGATCCGGCATGCCTCCGGCGAACGATATCATACCTGGCCTGCGGATCACGTGCATCAACTCTCTCGTTGGTGAGGGTTTAAGCCCCAGCGCCGCCTTACTGTAAAGACCTTCCCACGTGCTCATACTGTTCCCCCCTTTTAGGAAATGTATCTCATTTATGCCGTAATCTGTCTTCAAATAATAGCATAACCATTGCCCGTCGTTGTTCAGACTGAAGCAGATTCTGCATCTTGCCCCCTTTACAGGATGTGCTACTATTAGTCCACTAAACGGTCAAACATTAATGAACACGTGTGAAGTGTCGCTAACACTCGTTTGGGCCAAGATGTAAATTAGCTTAAAAGTGAGCAAATGGATAAGGAGGTGGGGGTCTTAGGGAAACCAACGCCAAGAGCATCGAAGACAGTAAAATGTAGTAGGTTATTGATCTTTGGAGGAGAATGTGGATTTAGATAGCTTAATAAGTTCAAAGTTTAGGTATATTTGTCGATTGTTGCGCAAGAACGCATATGGTTACTTGCAAAAAGATCCTTGAAAATCATTGTCTTTTAAATCTTTTTTGAGAGAGCGGTGAAGACAATGTTGTGGAAGGCAAGCAAGTTATCGCTGCTATTGGTTTTTGGCCTGCTTTGTGCAGCGCTCACGGGATATCGTCCGGCTGGGGCGGAGGTGGACACTGCTGCCCTTTCGAAAGCGATGCAATCCGTTGCCGTTTTGACCGTAGAAACGGAAGGAGGCCAAAAACTACGAGGCCTGGCGTTTATTGCATTAGGCGAAAATAGGGCCGTTACGGCGGCCCACCTTATCAGAAATGCTAACAAAGTTACCCTGAGGTTCCAGGACGGTGTTGAGGTTAGTGCGCTTGGTCTGGTAGACATTGACGAAAAGAGGGGATTGGCACTCATTGATGTCCCCTCTTCCAGAAGGGGAGTGCTTAACCTCACCCAGGCGAATATCACTCCCGGAATGGTCATTAACAGTGGAGCTGTGAAAGACAACACCTACGGTTTCGTCCGGTTGACCGTTGCGGAGGTTCACCAGGGACCTATGGGTATCGAAAGATGCATGCTCTTCGGAGAGGCCCCAAGCGGCAACAGCGGAGCACCAGCCCTGGACTCTAAGGGTAATGTGGTTGGGATAGTTATAGAAGCTCAAGACGGACGAGTGCTTGTGCCGTCAGCATTCATCACAGCCCTTAACGCGTCGCTTCCGACCAGGTCTTGGGGGGCGCAGAAACAGCCGGTGGAAGCGACTGGAGGTGTTGGAACTGTTGTCCAAACCACAGGCTCTAACCCCATGGACGACATAGATCTTATGTTGTTGAGCTTTTTTACTACATTTTACGACCATTATGCAGTCTACATGTGGATTATCAATATTATAGACTACTACTCGCATTTTGAGAGTAAAGAAGTGCCTCAGCTCGTATATGACTATCAGGCGAAACTCGAGCGTGAGCTTAAGAGAATAGCTGGCATAAGGACCGACGACTCGTTGAGGAAAGAAATTCTACAAACTGCCTTGGAAGCCGGAGCTAACCAATTTAACGCGGTAAACTATCTGATGCAGGCTATGGTCATTGCACAGCAAACCAAAGCATGGGGAGCTCAATCTGATGACCTAAGGAAGCGTGCCATAGCTTCCTTTAAGATGGCCTGGGAGGTTTTTACCCCAAAAACATCGGCTTTAATGCAACTTTATAAAGAATCTATGATTTTTAGGGAAAATACTCCTCGAGATCTTGTGTATATGATGGGGTTAGAGAAACGACCGTCTGTCTTCAAAATCGGGGCTACGACCATGGTTACAGATCCCTTCTATTTGCTTGTCCTTCATAATAAGAGCATGGGAGAAGCTCTTGGCCTTAGAGCGGGAGACAGAATTATTTCGGCTGCGGGTCAGAAATTCGACAAAAATAGTTCCATCGAGGACTTCAAGGTGATAATACAAAACAACCTCGGGAAAACAATAGAGGTTGTAGTCATAAGAGATGGCGAAGAGACAACTCTTAAAATGGAGATTCCAAAAGAGATTCCCAAAGAGTATCTTTACGAAAAATAATGCAAATAGACATCGGTTGACATGCGGTAAAAGATGTGATAAAAGCAGACAAACATCTGATATGGTGTGAATAGCGATGGCGAAATGGTCAGCTTTAACTTTTACGGGGTGCGGTAGCTACTCATCAGACTCCTCTTCATCTTGGAGAGGGGAAAAGAGTCTTGTGCGCTTCCGCACCGTTTGTGTATAGACTTTATAGTAAGCAGATTTAGACGCACAAAAGGGCCGGAGGCAAGCTCCTCCGGCCCTTTAAATTTCAGTGGAGGTGGTAAGGATGAAGCACCTGTTTACACCTGGCCCGGTGCCGCTGCCGCACGAGGTGGCAAGCTCTGGCGCACGCCCCATGATCGGCCACAGGAGCGAGGAGTTTTCCGCCCTCCTGCTGCGCCTCCAGAATCGCCTTCGGGATTTGTTAAAAAGCAGCGGACCCGTGGTGTTGCTCCCATCTTCCGGTACAGGGGCGCTCGAGTCTCTGGTGGAAAACCTATTGAGGCCGGGTGATGTTGTAATCTCGGTATCTTGCGGTCAGTTCGGTCTCCGTTTCAGGGAGATGGCGAGCAGGATGGACTGTCAAATTGTCTCGGTAGATGTGCCGTGGGGAGAGGCGGTTGCCCCCGAAGCCATAGCGGAGGCGGTTAGAGTTCATCCCGAGGCGAGGGCGATCCTTTTAACGCACAATGAGACTTCAACCGGCGTCATAAACCCGATTCACTCCATAGCGTCTGCCCTTCCAAAGGAAAAGCCGCTTCTTTTGGTGGATGTCGTGAGCTCTCTCGGTGTTACGCCTTGTCTGCCTGAGGTCTGGGGGGTGGATGCGATCGCCGGCGCTTCTCAAAAAGGGTTGCTTTGCCCTCCCGGCGTTGGGGTAGTTTGGCTTTCGCCCCGCGCTTGGGAGGCCTTGGGGAACCTCGGACACCCTAAGAGCTTCTACTTCGATCTCTTGGGATACAGGGATTCCATGGAACATCTTCAGAGCCCCTACACGCCCCCTATTTCTCTGTTTTATTCGTTGGATGCTGCGCTGGCCCTGCTGGCTGAGCATGGGTATGCCAAATGGTGGAATGAGCGCCGCCGCTTCGCTGCTGCCTTTGCGGCAGGAGCCGAGGCTATGGGGCTCGATTTACTCGTCAGCCAAAAGTGTCATCGCTCGCCCGGGGTGACGGCCATAAAGACGCCCGAGGCTAAAAGGCTCAAAGACGCCCTTTACGGGATGGGTGTCGAAGTAGCCGGAGGCTTGGGAGCGCTCAAGGGGCAGATCGTACGCGTGGCTCATTACACAGACATGGGTTGGCCTGAAATGTGCCTGATCTTGGGGAGCATCTATGGAGCTGCCAAGAGCGCGGGCCTTTCTGTGAACGCCGGCTTCTTGGACGCCGCGCAGCGGGTATGGGAGGAGGATGTCCCATGTGGAAAGTGTTAGCCACGGAGGAGATACACGAGGACGGCTTGAGGGTCTTGCAGGAAGCAGGGGATGTAGAGCTGATAAATCGCCCTGGCATAGCCGGGGAGGAGCTCCTAAAAGCTGTATCCGATGCGGATGCGCTTCTTACGAGGAGCGGAACCGCCGTCGGAGAGGAGCTGCTCGAACATGCGCCCAAGTTGAAGGCCGTGGCGCGGGCTGGCGTTGGGGTTGACAACATCGACCTCGTCGCGGCGAGCAAGAGAGGGGTCGTGGTCATAAATGCCCCCACTGGTAACACCCTTTCTGCGGCCGAACACACGATGGCGATGATGCTTTCGCTCGTGCGCAAGGTGCCTCAAGCATATCATTCCGTTTCTTGCGGCCGGTGGGAGAGGAAGCGCTTTATGGGATGCCAGCTTCACGGGAAAAAGCTGCTCATAATCGGACTCGGTAGGATCGGCTCTCAGGTTGCGTCCCGGGCGAGATCCTTCGGCATGGATGTTTTTTCTTATGATCCTTACGTTCAGGCAAGCAAAGCCGAAAGACTCGGGGTTACGTTGATGCCGGATTTGAACGTTGCTCTTGCTGAGGCCGATATCGTAACACTTCATCTGCCTTTGACCGCGGAGACCAGAGGCATGATAGACGAGGAGTTTTTGGGTCGTTTTAAGCGCGGCTCCTATCTCGTAAATTGCGCAAGGGGCGGACTCGTAGATGAGAAAGCGGTCGCCGAGGCTCTAAAGAGGGGGTATCTCGCTGGCGCAGCCTTCGACGTCTTCTCCAAAGAACCTCCCCCTTTGGATCATCCGCTCCTTTCGCCTGACCTCGCAGATAGGGTGGTGCTCTCGCCCCACATCGGCGCCAACACCTACGAGGCCCAATCCGCGGTGTCCGTCATCGCCGCTAAAAACCTCTTAGCATCGCTCAGAGGAGAACCGTGCGAACATGCCGTAAATCTACCCTTCGCCGAACAACTAATGGACGTCTCTAAGCGCAAATATTTAACCCTTGCGAGGAAGGTGGGGCAACTCGCTGCGAGCCTTTTCGGCGCCCCACAAAAGTTCCGCTTTACCATGCTCGGTTCCCTTTTCAGCGAAGAGTCATACAGAGCCTTCGAGTTGCCATACCGATATGCCCCTTATACCGTAGCGGCCCTGAAGGGCTTTTTGGAGGTGCGCCACGGTAGCGGGGTGAGTTACATGTATGCTCCGCTCCTGGCCTCCGAGGTCGGGCTGTCCGTAGAAGAGGTCAAAGGCGAGGCCTTTACGTACAAAAACCTCATAGGGCTCGCGCTCGAGGAGAAAAACAAGGCGTTGGAAGTCTTGGCTACCGTCACCGAGGAAGGAAGGCAGCGGGTGGTCTGCATCGATGGTTTTTGGATAGACTTCGTGCCGGAGGGACGGGTTTTGCTCTTTTCGAACTACGACCGGCCGGGCGTTATAGGCAAAGTTGGGACGCTCTTGGGGAAGAACGGCATAAACATCGCAAATTTTGCCCTCGGCAGAAAGAACGGGAGCGGTCAGGCCGTCGGTGCTCTCCAGGTTGACAATGCTGTGCCTCAAGAGCTTGTCCAGAAGCTAGCCCAGGATGCCGACCTGCTTTGGGCGAAGGTTGTCGATTTCGGGGAGGATTTGCAATGAAGGTGCGATTATACCTCGTGCGCCATGGAGAGACGGCCTGGAACTGCGAGGGACGCTTCCAGGGGCAACGGGATGTTCCGCTGAACGAAAGAGGCATAGAGCAGGCCGAAGCCCTGGCGCGGGCTCTCAAAGGTTGTGGCGCTAAATTTATCTGGAGCAGCCCGCTTGTGAGGGCTAAGACGACGGCGGATAAGATAGGCCAGGCCACGAGACTTCCCGTCTACGTGGACGACGATCTGAAGGAGATAAGTCACGGCCTCTGGGAAGGGCGCACGATGGAAGAGGTGAAAAAGGCGTGGCCCGCGCTGTTGGAAGCGTGGTACTCGCAGCCCCATCTGGTTAAGATGCCGGATGGTGAGGATCTCCCACGCCTCCAGGCTAGGGTCTTTGCGGCCTACTGCCGCATCAGCGAGCACGGCGAAGGACCACACATTGTCGTGACGCACGACGCCGTGATGAAGGCGATGCTGTGTCTTTTTTTGGAGATACCGCTTTCCGGGTTTTGGCGTTTTCAGTTGGGGAACGCCAGCGTCTCCATCGTGGAGAAGACGGAGAGGGGGATGCGGGCGACGCTCTTAGGGGATACGTGTCATTTGGGAGATCCCTACTTCCGCGCGGAGCAAAAAGGGTTATGATGGACTTAGACGTGTGATTTATCCTTGGAGGTGATCGTCGTGTCCAGTCGGATGGAGTTGATCAGCGGATTGACCGTAGAAGGCAAGGGCAAGATGCTCCTTTTGGTCTTAGATGGCTTGGGTGGGCTCCCAGGGGGGAGCGGAGGTACAGAGCTTGAGTCAGCGCATAAGCCGAACCTCGACGCTTTGGCTGCGAAGGGGGAGCTCGGCCTGCTCGAGATCGTCGATGTGGGCGTCACGCCGGGAAGCGGCCCTGGACATCTCTCCCTCTTCGGTTACGACCCGCTCGAGTTTGAAATAGGGAGGGGAATATTGGAGGCGCTGGGCCTCGGGATCGACGTTGGGCCCGGAGATGTCTGCGCCAGAGGAAATTTCGCTACTTGGGGAGATGGCGATGTCGTAGTCGACAGGAGAGCCGGCAGGATATCGACGGAGAAAAACCGCGCCCTCGTAGAGAAGCTGAGGCAAGAGATAAGAGAGGTGGAGGGCGCACGAGTGCGTCTTTATTCCGGAGAGGAACACCGCTTCGTCGCCGTGTTCTCCGGTGAAGGTTTGAAGGGCGCCGTTTCCGATGCGGACCCGCAGATCACGGGCCCGATGAAATGGGCCACCCCCACGGACCCTGCTGGCGAGAGGATGGCGCATGTGGCAAACGCCTTCATCCGTAAGGTTAGAGAGGCCTTGAGGGACGAAAAGCCTGCTAACGGTTGTCTGCTTCGGGGTTTTTCTTCTGCGCCACACATCCCGTCCTTGGGGGGGCTTTACAAGATAAGGCCGGCCGCAGCAGCGACATATCCCATGTATAAAGGGCTTGCGAGGCTGGTGGGGATGGAGATCCTAGAGGCCGGCAAGGAACTCGAGGGGGTATTCGACGCCGTCACGAGCAATTGGAACAGCTTCGATTATTTTTACGTCCACGTGAAATACACCGACAGCCGCGGCGAAGATGGGGACTTCGACGCGAAAAGGCGCGTAGTTGAAGAGGTTGACTCGCTCCTTCCGCGTTTGACGAATCTTCACCCGGACGTGATCGTCATTACAGGTGATCACAGCACTCCTGCAAAACTAAAAGCCCATTCGTGGCACCCCGTCCCTTTCATGCTCGTAAGTCCCTACGTACGCCCCTGCAATGCGAAATCTTTTGGTGAACGGGAGTGCGCCAGGGGGTCGCTCGGGATCATGCAGGCCCATAAGCTAATGGGGTTAATGCTCGCGCACGCTCTGCGCCTGATTAAGTTCGGCGCTTGAGTTCGCTTCTCGGCCCGCGGTATAATTATTTGTCACGAAAAGCGATTTTTAGAGGTGTGGTTGAATAGTGCTTCCTCGATATGTCGATTATGATGGAAAGCCATTTTATGCCGAACGCGGTTGGCTCATAGGAGATGGCCAGATAGGGGGCAAGGCGAAGGGGATCGCCTTTGCCCAATCGGCCGTGGCCGAAGCCGGCTTGAGCGAGGAAGTAAGCTTCCCTCATACTACTTTTGTCATTACTACAGAGGTTTTCGACGAATTTATGCGACGCAATGCCCTGGAACCGATAGTACGGGGTAGCGAGGATTTTTCGCAGATAGAGAAAGCCTTCGAAGAAGCGCTACTTCCGGAAAGCGTAAAGAGTGCCCTTGCCGGCATCCTTCAGCGCATAGACAGCCCAGTAGCTGTGAGGTCTTCGTCGATCCTGGAAGACGATGTAGCCTTGGCTTTTGCCGGCAAATACGAGACGCGCTTTTTTGGGAATCGAGGAAACTTGGAGTACCGGTTGCGTCGCCTGGAACGCGCCGTAAAGCTCGTATATGCCTCTACGTTCAACCCTACGGCCAAGGCCTATAGGCGTAAGCATGGGATCAAGCTTGCGAGCGAAAAGATGGCCGTGATAATTCAGCCCGTGGTGGGTCGCCGCC
>CAYTKB010000003.1:9736-32943 GCA_964438265.1 uncultured Acetomicrobium sp.
TGTATTATCCGGAACTCGCGGGCGCCGCCTTTTCCAAGGTGTTTCGCAGACCAACGCCGAGGGTGCGCAAGGAAGACGGCGTGTTGAGGCTCTGCTTTGGCTTGGGCACTCGCGTGGTGGGCCGCGCCTTCGCCCGCACCTTTTTCTTGTCGCACCCCGGGATTCGCCCTGAAGGAAATAGCACGGCCGACATACTTTCCCACGCCCAAGACGAATTCGATTACGTCGACTTGGAGCACGGCTTCTTGTTGGGGATGGATGCAAATAAAGCGATAAGCCACATCATGAAACATCACAAGAACGCGGCCTCGTTTTTAGAGCTCGCCTATGACGATTCTTTTCATTGGATCCTCTCCGAGGTGCGCCACCTCGCTTACGCTAAGGCGGTTTTCACTTTTAGCGACTTCCATCGCCGCTTTCCGCGCTTCTTCGATCAGCTTCGAAAGGTGCTTTTGCTGTTCGAGGAGACCATGGGGTTGCCCGTAGATATAGAGTTGACCTATGAGACCGAGGGCGACCAGATGAATATAGTGCAGCTGCGCCCGCTCGCCACATATGAAGAATTCGGGCGGGTGGAGATCCCGAGGGGCATTCCTCGTGAGCGGATACTCCTAAAAGGGAGCGGCATGGTCTCGAACGGCGTATTGGAGAGGGTATCTCATATTGTATGCGTGGACCCATCGGCGTATCTGCGTTCAGACCCTCATCTTGTGGCAAGAGCTGTTGGGGCAGCCAACGAGGCGCTGAAAGGCGGCTATATCCTCGTCGGGCCTGGTCGTTGGGGAAGCATCAACCCGGCCTTGGGCGTGCCGGTCCGTTACGGGGAAATATCGAACTGCAATTGTCTGGTAGAAGTGGGCTTCTCCAATTCGGGCATGGCCCCCGAACTCTCATACGGTACGCATTTCTTCTTGGATTTGGACGCTGACGGCGTGCTCTATCTTCCGGTGCTGGAGGGCAAAGAGGCGAACGTCTACAACAGGGAGTGGTTTTCCGAGGCCTCTTACGAGGAGGGGCAACATCCGGCTGTGCGCATATATCACGGTAACTTCTCCGTCTTGTTGGATGGGGAAAACGATGTAGGGGTAGTAATCGTCAATGAACCGTGACTATTTGCGCACTCATGAGAGGTAGAGAGTCATGAATGACGCACGCAGGGCATATTTTTCGTGGGATCCCGCCGGGGACAGCGAGCTCTCGTCGCTCATCGTAGGCGACGGGCACGTCGGGGGAAAGGGGCGCTCCCTCCTTTTTGCCATGAAGGCTCTGAGGGATGGAGGTCCGGAAGCGGTGCGTATCTCTTTTCCTCCCTCAATTTTTATAGGCGTTGGCGTATTCTGGGACTTTCTTTCGAGTTTAAAAGGTTTCGACTTGAAAGGGATGCCCTTTGAAGCCGTTCAGGGGCTCTTCCTATCGCGTCCGCTTCCAGAATATGTGTATAAGAGATTAGAGGCCTTCTTGTCTGACGTGAACGCTCCGCTGGTGGTGCGAAGCAGTAGTTTTCTCGAAGATTCAACGGAACGTTCCTTCGTAGGTAAATACCTAACTACATTTCTTACCGATGGTGGATCGATGACCTCGCGCCTGTGGAAGTTGGAGCGGGCTATAAAGCTCGTCTATGCCAGCACCTTTTCTCAGGCTGCGGAGAGCTACAGATCGAGGCATGGGTTGGGGGACGACGCCATGGGCGTGGTGGTTATGCGCATGGCCGGGAAGTGGCGCGGGCGCTATTATTACCCCACCACGGCGGGCGTGGCTTATTCGAGGAACTATAGACGCTGGTCGCCTCGCATTAAGGTCGAAGACGGGATGGTGCGCCTCTGTTTCGGCTTGGGGACTATCAGCACAAGGAGGGGGTATGCCAGGACTTTCTCGCTTACCAATCCGTATCTGAGGCCGGAAGGGCATGATCCGTTCAAGATAATGCGCCAGGCCCAAGAGCGCTTTCAGGCTTTGGACGGCATGACAAAGGGAATCGTGACCCTCGACATCAAGAGGATGTGGCGCGACCTGATGAAGTATCATGACGACCTTGGGGTATTGGCGCAAGTTTATCGTCCTGGCTCCGAAGGCGGGTATTTCGATTTTTTGGGGAGCCTCCTTTTAGATCCTCCTTCTCCTGGCGCTAAGCCGTGTTTCACCTTTGAGGATTTTCCGAGGCGCTACCGACACTTCTTCGAGCGGATGAAAAAATTGCTTTCGTTCCTCGAAGAGGCCATGGGCATGGCCGCGTATGTCGAATTCGCCTACGAGACGGAAGACGACGACCTTGAACTATTAGAGGCACGCCCCTTATGGGAGAATAAACCGATGGGCGGCAAAAAGATCCCTGACCTGTCGGGCAAACGTGTGATACTCAAAGCGAACCGCATGGTCACCGACGGCTTTGTCGAAGGATGCCCATGCCTCGTGTATGTGGATTATCGCAGTTATGCGGCGGATAAGGATTACGCCGGGGTAGTCAAGGCCCTCGGTGAGTTGAACAAGCTCCTCGGGGGCGAACGTTATATCCTGGTTGCGCCTGGGAGGGTGGGGTCGAGCAATCCAGAGCTCGGCGTCCCTGTGCAATATCACGAGCTCACCAACTGTCGTTGCATTGTTGAGGTCGGCTTACCAAAGTTGGGTTTCATGCCCGAGCTCTCTTACGGCACCCACTTCTTCGCCGACCTTGAGGAGGAAAACGTCCTTTACATGCCGGTGTTCGAGGGAGAAGCTGACAACGTCTTCGATCAGGGTTGGTTTGAAAAGACCCCACACGAAGCTACACTTCACCCCACCGTGCGGCTCTATCGGGGGAGTTTTTCTGTCTATATGGACGGCGAGCGCAACGTCGGCGTGGTCATAGACGACCTGGCTGGGTGAGAGAGTTGTACGAATTCAAGGTTTCGCGGCATGACGATGGGCGGAGGCTGGATAAGGTCTTGAGGGGTCTTTGGCCGACGGTGCCTTTGAGCGCCATTATGCGCTCCATACGCAAAGGCGACGTCAGGGTCTGCGGTAGAAAGGCTCAACCTTCCTCTCGTCTGTGCGAAGGAGAAAGGGTGAGCGTTCCATGGGAAGCGCCTTCTGCAAGGGGAACACGTCCCATACCTGGCCCGGTCGATGTGATTTACATCGACGAGCACGTGCTCGTGGCCAACAAGCCCGCAGGTCTGCTGAGCCAACCGTCGAGCCGCACCTCAGACAGCCTCTTGGGGCGCATCGTGGCTATGTACGGGCGAGAAGGCGGCTTTTCCCCCACGTTGGTTCATCGTCTCGATAGGAATACTTCTGGTCTGATCATGGCAGCGCTGGACGGGGTTTCCCTGCGCTCTCTCTCCGTTGCCATGCGGGAAGGGAAGGTTTTTAAGCGTTACTGGGCCATCGTGATCGGCGATCTCCCCGATAGAGGGGAGATCGACCTGCCGCTCGAAAAGGATACCGAGAGCAATATCACCTTCGTGTCGCAAAAGGGCTCGCGCGCCCTGACGCGATATCGCGCCATTTTGCGATGGAAAGACTTCACTCTCGCCGAAATGGAGCTCGTTACCGGAAGGCCTCATCAGATAAGGGTTCACCTCGCTGCCATAGGCTATCCTATAGTGGGGGACGTAAAATATGGCGGCCTTGTAGCGAGGCGTTGGGAAAATGCCGTGCGCCCCCTGCTTCATGCGCGCGAACTCTCTTTTGGCGATATGCCAGATGTGCTCTCTGCCCTTTCCAACACGAAACTCATCGCTCCCTTACCGCCCGACTTCGAGAGGTTTCTCCCTCCTCAGATGGCGCTGCTCGGGTGAGGCGCGGCGGCTTTTCAATATTGCCCCCGTGGGGTATAATTGACCTACCAGAGCAAATGGGAGGGGATATTGTGGCAGATCTAAGAGTTGAAATTACAGAAGAAGCGAAGGACAAACTTCGCAGGATGGGAACGAGCGAGGTCACCGTAGCTTTGGGAAAGGTCGGATTTGGCTGAAGCGCTTTCCTTTCTGCCCTCGTGAAGGGCGGTTCTCCGAGCGATAGGGAAAAGTTCTTCTCTCTCGTGGAGGACGGCTTTACCGTGTGGGTGCCAAAGGACATGCAGTTTCGCGATAACGTGGTCCGCTTGGACGTGAAGAGAGAGTTCCTGCGCAGCACGCTCGTGGTTGACACAGCCGTTTTGGACTTCGGAAGTTGCTGATTCGGAGGTAGAGCTCAAAAGCTTGGAGAAAAGAGAAGCTCTCGATCTAAAGTGCGAAGAGTGGGAGGCCTTGTTTGAGGGATGGAAGGAGCCGAGATATAGGGCCTCCCAGGTTTGCGACTGGATTTACAAAAAGCGGGTTCTTAGCTTCGACGACATGACCAATCTGTCTTTACCCCTGCGCTCGCGCTTGAAAGAAGCGCTTGATCTTTCTCCGCTGGTTTTGATTGAGCGAAGGCAGTCCAGCCGTGGCGATGCCATAAAGTATCTGTGGAAGTTGCGCGACGGGGAAAGCGTAGAGTCTGTAGTAATGCGCTACGAAGGGCGCGATACGGCGTGCCTTTCGACACAGGTGGGTTGTCCTTTGGGATGTTTTTTTTGCGCTACCGGCAAGAGCGGCTTCGTGCGAAACCTCACCTCCGGCGAAATTGTCGGGCAATTCCTAGCCATGGAAGCTGATATCGGTGACTCCATAGAAAACGCAGTGTATATGGGCATGGGAGAGCCGTTCCTGAATCTGGATGCGGTTTTCGATAGCGTCCGCAACCTGAACCATCCCAAGATGCGCGCTCTCGGCATCCGTCACATCGCCATCTCGACCGTAGGCATCGTGTCCGGCATAAGGGCCCTGGCGCATTCCGGCTTAAAGGTACGCCTCGCCGTTTCGCTTCATGCCCCTAACGATGACCTGCGGACGCGGCTTATGCCGGTCAACATCTCAAATCCTCTGGGTTCGTTGTATAAAGCCCTTAAGAGTTTTCAGGAGATTACCGGAGAGCGCATCTCCATAGAATACATGCTCATAAGCGACATCAACGACGAGCTGAGCCTAGCCGACGAGCTTGCCCACTACCTCAAAGGCCTCCATGTTTACATCAACCTGATACCTTATAACCCTACCGATGGACTTTTCAAGCGGCCCCCTCGCGGGAGGGTTGAGGCGTTCAGGAAAAGGCTCGAAGAATTGGGATACGAGGTAGCCCTGCGCAAAGGGTTGGGCGCCGATATAGAGGCAGCTTGCGGCCAGTTGCGACGCCGCGCCTTGGTATAATTCCTTTGTCCTTGATAGGGGTTGACTCAACGAGGGAAGTGGGAGTCGATGGCAAAACCTAAGACAGCCACCTTATGGTTGGCAGTATTGGGCGGCGTGTTGTTTACAGGGGCCATCGGACTTAGAATTACTACCGATTTATCTTGGTATGATGCGTTGTTTTACACGGTAATTACTCTCACTACGGTAGGCTACGAAGCTCCGCCCAATCTGACGCCCGAGGCAAAGCAACTGACCTAGATGTGCTCGGGCAACGTGGTTGAGTTAACCGTCTAAATCGCCATACTTCAGGTGTCTTTCCTCAAAATGAAATCTCTCTAAAATTTGGTTCTATTTAAGTGTCGTTATTGGCCTTAGGCAACAAGCCCGAGCGCTTCAAGCTTCTCATCGGTATCATACCTCCTCCATCCGGTATATGCCCTAACCATAGACCAGTTTATGCTCTCTACGTATGGTGAGTTGTTTTTTTATGTACGGTCGTGACCGAATAAAACAGGGTTGTTGTCATGCGCGCGGCATACGTGTTAGAATAAATGTACCCTTGCTCAGAGCGGGCTTTGCCCTCCCTTGGCAATGGGATTTCGTGTTTATGAGGTGAGACGGGTGGACAAAGAAACAAAAGGGCACATCATTGACGAGTTCCGTATTCACGCTGCGGATACAGGATCTCCCGAGGTGCAGGTGGCGATCTTGACGCATCGCATAAATCAACTAACCGAGCACTTGAAAGTTCACGGTAAAGATCACCACTCTCGAAGGGGACTTCTCAAAATGGTGGGCAAACGGCGCAAGTTGCTGACCTATCTGAGAGAGAAGGATTTCGGTCGATATCGAGATCTCATTCAGCGCCTCGGCTTGAGGCATTGAAGATCTTCCATAGAGGGCAGTTTCTGTGCGAGAGAGGCGAGGGTGGTGCTCTTGCCTCTGTTTTCCTATTTGCGGATTGTGCATGATGGTTAAAATGTCGTGCCACACCGAGCGCTACGGTATAGAGATGCAAAAGGGAGGCGTCGGAACTCCGAAGAGGAGCCTACAACATGCTTTTGCGGACCATAAGAAGGCGAAAGAGGAGGAAGAGATAGAAGGATGACAGATGTTTTTCGGATTGCCGTGGGTGATCGCGATATTATCTTTGAGTATGGCCACTTAGCCAAACAGGCCAATGCGGCCGTCAAGGTTTCATGCGGCGATACAGTGCTTTTGGTTACGACCTGTATGTCAGAAGAACCGCGGGAGGGGTTGGACTTTTTCCCCTTATTAGTTGATTACGAAGAGCGTTTTTACGCGGCCGGCAAAATCCCCGGCGGGTTTATCAAGAGGGAAGGACGCCCGTCTGAGGGAGCAATACTCAACGCCCGCCTCATCGACCGCTCGATCCGCTCGCTTTTCCCTGAGGATTTGCGCAACGACGTCCATGTGGTGGCCATGGTGCTCTCCGTGGACCAGCAGAATGCCCCCAGCATACCCGCAATAAACGGCGCATCTGCCGCTTTGACCATTTCCGATGTTCCGTGGAACGGGCCGGTAGGGGCTGTGCGCATCGGTCGCGTCGACGGGCATTTTATCGTGAACCCTACAGAGGAAGAGATGGCCCAAAGCGAGTTGGATCTAGTCGTGGCTGGCCATGCCGACGGCATCACGATGGTGGAGGCCGGCGCCAATGAGATCCCAGAGGATTTGATGATAGAGGCCTTGGATCTGGCCCAGGCGGAAATAAGAAAGATAACGGCAGAGCTGGTAAAGATTCGCGAACGCCTCGGCAAACCGAAAGCGGAAGTCTCTCCGCTTCAGTCGATACCCGAAATTGACGAGTGGGTAGCTGAAGAGTGTCTTGAAGACATACGTAAAGCAGTTCGGATCAACGAGAAGAAGGAGCGCAATACCGCCATAAGCGACGTCGTCGAACGAGCCTTGGAGCACTTCCAAGGCCCCTATCCCGACTCTGCGGCATATGTAGTCTCGACAGTGGAAGGCCACGTGAAAAGGGAACTGCGGGCCATGATCCTCGAGGAGAAGAGGCGTCCGGACGGACGAGCCATGAATGAACTTCGTCCGATAAGCTGCGAGGTTGGGGTTTTGCCGCGCACCCACGGTTCTGCGCTCTTCACGCGCGGCCAAACGCAAGCTCTCGTGGTTACGACCCTCGGCATGGTAGGCGAGGACGAGCAAATACTCGATAGCTTGAAGTTGGACGAACCGCCCAAGCATTTCATGCTTCACTACAACTTCCCTCCTTTCTCGGTCGGAGAAGTGCGCCCCATGAGAGGCCCTGGGCGCAGAGAAATAGGCCATGGTGCACTTGCGGAGAGGGCCATAGCGCCCCTCGTCCCCAAAGAGGGCGATTTCCCATATATAGTGCGCGTGGTATCTGACATCTTGGAATCCAACGGTTCAAGCTCTATGGCCAGCGTCTGCGGGGCCAGCCTTTCACTGATGGATGCCGGTGTTCCGGTAAAAAAGGCATGTGCCGGTGTCGCTATGGGCCTGATAAAAGAGGGAGACAAGGTAGAGATCCTCACGGACATTCAAGGGCTGGAGGACCACTACGGTGACATGGATTTCAAGGTAGCGGGGACCCGCGACGGCATAACCGCCCTGCAGATGGACAACAAAGCGGGCGGTATAGATAGAGGAATACTTGAACGGGCCCTCTCTCAGGCTAAAGAGGCGCGACTGACGATACTCGATATCATGGAGAGCGCCATTCCGTCTCCGCGAGAGTCGCTTTCCTCCAACGCTCCGCGCATCTTTACCATGACCGTGCCCCAGGAGAAGATTAGGGAGATCATCGGTCCGGGCGGCAAGACGATACGCGATATCGTCCAGAGGACAGGAGTGAAGATCAACGTGGAGGATGACGGTCGCGTTTACGTGGCCGCCTCTTCGGAGGATGCCGCTCACGCTGCGATCAAAGAGATCTCCGGCATAACGAAGGATGTGCGCGCCGGCGAGGTGTATGTGGGCACTGTGACGCGCATAATGAACTTCGGCGCCTTTGTGGAAGTCTTGCCGGGCAAAGAAGGTCTCCTCCACGTCAGCGAGATCAGCGATCGTCGAGTGCCCAAGGTTGAGGACTTTTTAAAGATCGGCGACAAGGTGCTGGTCATGGTAAAAGAGATAGACGATCTGGGCAGGATCAATCTCACGCGCAAGCGCCTTTTGGAGAAGGCCGATGAACTCGATTTGGACGAGGAGTGCAAGGCTATGTTGGCCGTGGAGAAAGAACGGGAAGAGAGCTTCGCCGCATCACATCCGGCGCCTCAACCTTCTCACGGCCGCGGCGAGGGGGGAGAGCGCCGATCCCATGGATACAGGAGAAGGGATGATAACCGTTAAAGTAGCACGGAAGCGTGAAGCGCTGTCGTGTAAGCTTCCCTCTTATACAACGTTTGGCGCTTCCGGTATGGATCTGCCGGCGGCGGAAGAAGTGACGATAAATCCCGGAGAGTGGGTCTCTGTAGGAACTGGCTTATACATTGAACTCCCACCGGGTTATGAAGGGCAAGTCCGTCCCCGCAGCGGGCTTGCTTTGAAGCGGGGAGTCACGGTCTTAAACGCTCCCGGTACCGTGGATTCCGACTACAGGGGCGAGGTGAGGGTGATCCTCATAAATCACGGCAAGGATCCTTTTCATATCGAAGTCGGCGACAGGATTGCCCAGTTAGTCATCGCTCCCGTGGCGCGGGGGGAGTTGCAGGTAGTAGACGAGCTTTCATCCACGGAGAGGGGAAAAGGCGGTTTCGGTAGCACAGGATTGTAGTTGGCGGTAATGGGCAACATAGCGATCTATGCTGCCCACTGTGAATTGCTACGATAAAGCGAAAGGAGGAACGAGAAGGATGAAGAGGTTTTCGATGGCATTTTTAGCGGTTTTCGTTTTTTTTGCGATGTCGAGCGCAGCAGGCGCTACGGAAGCGGTGAAGATCGGCCTTCAGGCTCCGGTCACGGGTCAGTGGGCTTATGAAGGACAAATGGCGAGGCAATCCGTTGAGGTAGCCCTTCAGATGATTGCCGAGGAGGGCGGCATCCTGGGTGGCAAAGAGATTGAGCTTGTCGTAGCTGATGATGCGTCAAACCCCAAGGATAGCGCGCTGGCGGCTCAAAGACTCGTATCTCAGAAGGTGGCGGCAGTCATAGGCACCTATGGCTCATCGGTTAACGAGCCCGCCGCCGACATCTACGAGCAGAACAAGATGGTGGACATCGCCTACGGTAGCACGGCGGTCAAACTCACCATGGCCAAAGAGCGCAAGTATTTCTTCCGCACCTGCGGCCGCGACGATGCCCAAGGGCAGTTTTTCGCACAGTATGCAGTTGAAGTCATGGGGGCCAAGCGGATAGCGATCATGCATGACAATACCACCTTCGCGAAGGGCGTGGCCGAGGAGGCGAAGAACGCCTTAAAGCCCTATATCGAGGCAGGGAAGGCGGAGCTCGTATACTACGACGCTATAGCGCCGGGCGAGAAGGATTTCTCACCCTCGATCACGAAACTCAGGGAAGCGAAGCCCGATGTGTGGTATTTCACCGGGTATTATCCTGAGGCGGGGCTTTTGGTGCGTCAGGGGCGCGATGCCGGCGTAACGTGCCCCTTCGTCGGCGGGAATGCAGCCATCAACAGTGACTTCGTGAAGATTGCCGGTCTTGAATATGCCAAGGGCTCTTTGCTCACTCAGGAGCCGATGCCCAGCGACTTGGATACACCGAAGTCCAAGCGTTTCCTCGAGCTTTATCGTTCTAAATACGGCGATATTCCTTCGAGCCCCTGGCCGGTATACGCCGCCGATGCAGCCTTTGCGCTGGCATGGGCTATCGACAAAGCGGGTTCCACCGATTCCGATGCGATCGTCTCTGTCTTGCGCAACCAGATGGAAGGGTGCACCGGTGTAACCGGGGCGATAGCCTTCACCGAGCGAGGCGACAGGAAGGGCGTCCCCTATAAGATGTATGTCGTCGACGGCGAAGGCAATATAGTGCTTTATAAGCCTTAGAAGAGATTATTAAGGATAAGCGAAGGATAGATCCCTGTGGGCGTATTTTTAGAACAGCTCGTTAACGGGCTTACTATCGGTTCGTTTTATGCCCTTGTAGCCTTGGGGTATTCGATGGTCTACGGCGTGATGAAACTCATAAATTTCGCTCATGGGGATCTCTTTGCCTTGGGTAGCTATGTTGGGTATGCCATTCTCGTCTACGGTTCGTGCATCGTAACGCGCACCTTTGGTGTTTGGGCCGGCATGGCCATCGCCATGGCGTGCGCGTTTCTTTTAGTGGGGGCTGCCGGCTTGGCCATGGAGAGGATCGCGTACAGGCCTGTTACAGCAGCCGGGCGGCTTCCTCTCGTGGTCTCCGCGCTCGGCGTTTCCATATTCCTCGAGAACGCTATCATGGCCATATGGGGGCCTCGTTATCAAGCTTACCCTGCGACCGTCGTGCCCTCTGTATCGTGGAATATAGTGGGATTGCGCATCACGGCCATGCAATCTTTCATTTTGCTGTTTTCCCTTTTTCTCATGGTGGTGTTGTATTATATTGTCCAGAAGACCAGATTCGGGGCTGCGATTCGCGCGACGGCCTTGGATCGAGAGATGGCTACAATGCTCGGGGTAGATGTAGATGCGGTGATCCGTTTCATATTTTTCTTGGGACCGGCGTTGGGAGGCATGGCTGGGATTATGAACGGCATGTATTATCGCCAGATCTCCTTTGCCATGGGATGGAATTACGGGCTCAAAGCCTTTACCGCCACCATCTTGGGCGGCATAGGGAATATTCCTGCCGCCATGGTGGGCGGCCTGCTTTTGGGCATTCTGGAGATGCTGGGGGCCGCTTACATCTCAAGTGCGTGGAAAGATGTCTTTACCTTTCTCGTCCTGATCCTGGTCCTCATCGTCCGTCCGACCGGACTGGTGGGCGAGCGGATTGCCGAGAAGGTGTAGTTACCGATGAAGAAGCTCCTCCTTGTGGCTGCTGTGGCATTTTTTCTGCTCTATCCTTTCCTTGTGAGCGCCTATTTGATAGATGTGGCCTTTTTCTTCGGCATTTATGCGTTACTGGGCTTGAGCCTCAATGTAGTCTTGGGCGAAGTGGGGCTATTTGACCTGGGGCATGCCGCGTTTTACGCCGTGGGCGCTTATGCGACGGCGATTTTGAACGTTCGCTTTGGCGTCCCCGTGATATATCTCATTCCGGTGAGCGCATTGGCTTCCGCAACTTTTGCCTATCTTGTAGTCTCGCCTATCATCCACCTGCGCGGCGATTATCTTTGTGTCGTGACGATCGGCATAGGGGAGATCGTCAGGTTAGCCTTGATCAATAACCCCTTTGAAATAACAGGCGGCCCAAACGGTATAACGGGCGTGAGCATGCCGGCTTTGGGCCCTCTCTCTATCAGTTCACCGAGGGGTTACTACTTTTACGTATGGATCGTCATAGCCATCTCTATCGCGGCGCTCGTTCGCCTTCAACGTTCGCGCTTGGGCAGGGCGTGGAACTGTGTAAGGGAGGATGAGATCGCTGCCGAAAGCTCCGGAATAGACGTGCGCCACTATAAACTCTTGGCCTTTGTCCTCGGCGCTGCCCTTGCCGGTGTAGCCGGAAACATCTACGCCAGCAAGATCATGGTAGTCTCTCCTGAGAGCTTTACGTTTATGGAGTCGTCTTTGTTGTTTTGCATAGTTCTGTTAGGCGGGTTGGGGTCCATCCCTGGCACGATAGCAGGTGCCGGCATCGTGAGCATATTCCCGGAGATATTTAGGGCGGTGGCCAATTTTAGGATGCTCTTCTTCGGCGCCGCCTTGGTGGCCATGATGATCCTTCGTCCGGGCGGTATATGGCCCAGGAAGAGGGAGGGCGCTGGCTCTTTTTTGGGTATAGGCGCAGCGGCCGTGGACGCAGGGCAAAGTGGGCCCTTGCTGGAGCTTAAACCGCGTTGGGATGAGCGCAACCTGGCAGAGGGCGACGAGGTTCTTCGGGTGGAAAATCTTACGATGCGCTTCGGCGGCCTGGTGGCGGTTCGCGATTTTCACATGGCCGTAAAGAGGAAAGAGGCGACCAGCCTCATAGGCCCGAATGGAGCGGGCAAAACGACTGTGTTTAATGTGGTGACCGGCATCCATAAACCCGTGAAAGGGAGGATCCTCTTCTCGGGGAAAGATGTCACTGGCCTCAAGCCGCATTCCATAACGAGCCTCGGCATGGCTCGAACATTTCAAAATATTCGCCTATTCCCTAATCTTACGTGCATGGAAAACGTCATAGCCGGCTCTCACTGCTGTGGGAGGAGCGGGGTATGGTCTTCCCTCTGGCGCACCCCCGAAGAGCGCCGGGAGGAGGCGGAGTTGCTGAAAAGAGCTGCCCATCGCCTGAATCAGGTGGGGCTTTGGCCTCATCGCGGCGATCTGGCCAAAAGCCTTCCTTACGGCAAGCAGAAATGGCTCGAGATAGCGCGAGCGTTAGCATCCGATCCACTGCTCCTGATACTCGATGAGCCATCATCCGGACTCAACGATAAAGAAACTGAGGAACTGATGGATTTCCTAAAGAAGCTGACAAAAGATGAGGGGTTGACCCTTTTATTGATAGAGCATGATATGAACGTGGTGATGGGCATTTCTGACAAGGTAGTGGTGATGGATATGGGAGTGAAAATCGCCGAAGGATTGCCGCGGGAGATATACAATAATCCCCGGGTAATAGAGGCTTATTTGGGCAAGGATGAATAATGCCGCCGATTTTAGTTGCTGAAGATGTGCGAGTTCGTTACGGAGCTGTAGAGGCTTTAAAGGGCGTATCCCTCTCGTTGGGAGAGGGAGATATAGTAACTGTTTTGGGGGCGAACGGGGCGGGCAAGACGACCCTCCTAAAGGCTATATCTCGCATTTTGCCCTTGACAGGCGGCGTTATCAAGTTCAAAGGCGAAGACATGAGGAAATACCCTCCGTTTCGACTTCCATCCTTGGGATTGGCCCATGTGCCGGAGGGCAGGAGGATTTTCTCCACGCTCACGGTGGAGGAAAATTTGCAGTTGGGGAACTATGGCGTCAGGGACAAGATGACCCCTCAAGACGCCGAGCGGGAGATGCGCCGGGTATATGAACTTTTCCCGATACTCGAGGAAAGAAAAAGGCAGCTTGCAGGCACCCTCTCCGGAGGAGAACAACAGATGCTGGCCATCGGTCGTGCCCTCGTATCTCGTCCGCAAGTTATGCTCTTAGACGAACCGTCTTTGGGGTTGGCACCGCTTTTGGTACAGGAAATCTTTAGAGTGATTGAGCAAATTCACCGAGAAAGAGGAGTTTCCATACTGCTGGTGGAGCAGAACGCCAGAAAAAGCTTGAGCGTGGCGAGTTATGGCTATATCCTCGAAACCGGCAAAGTGCATGCTGAGGGCAAGGCGAAGGAGCTCGCGGGCGATCCGCGCCTCAGGGCTGCTTATTTGGGTGGCGCTGTCATCAAGCAATAATTTTTAAAAGTGCGCCTTGACATACATTATAATGAAATCGAACTGGTTTTAGCTTTTTGCGAGGAGGAGATGAAATGCCCGTCTATAGAAAATCTTCTGGTGAAACTGCCGAAGCAAAAGCCGCAAGAGCACAAGATGTGCTTCGCCTTTGTGGCGAAGAGGAGGGCGCCGTAGCGGCCAAGGTGAACGGCATACCTGTAGACTTAAACGCTTTTGTTCCGGATGGCGCCATCGTGGAGCCTATACTCGCCTCGACTGAGGAAGGGCTCGACATATTGCGTCACTCGGCATCTCACTTGATGGCTCAAGCCATAAAGCGGCTTTACCCTGGGACAAAGCTCGGCATAGGCCCGGCTGTGGAAGACGGCTTCTATTACGATGTGGATCCGCCCCAGAGCCTGACGGAGGATGACCTGCAAAAGATAGAGGAAGAGATGGGGCGCATCGTCAAAGAAGCGCTTCCCGTCGAGAGGATTGAGCTGCCCAGGGATGAAGTCATCTCGATTTTCAAAGAGAGAGGGGAAACTTACAAGCTCGAACTGATCGAGGAGATAGAAGACCCCTTCATCTCCCTTTACAGGCAGGGAGAGTTTATAGACCTCTGCAGAGGGCCCCATGTGCCAAATACGTCATATATCCGTCATTTCAAATTGCTCTCGCTGGCAGGGGCATATTGGCGCGGGGATGAGCGCAATACGATGCTCGTCCGTGTCTATGGCACTGCCTTTCCCACGGCCGAATCACTTAAGGCTTACCTCGATAGGCTCGAAGAGGCCAAAAGACGTGACCACAGGAAGTTGGGGAGGGAGCTGGACCTGTTCAGCATTCAACCGGAGGGTCCTGGTTTCCCGTTCTTCCATCCGAAGGGCATGACGATCGTAAACGTGCTGCTCGATTTTTGGCGAAAGGAACACGTCAAGCGCGGGTATATGGAAGTGCGCACCCCGCTGATACTTGAGCAGAGCCTGTGGATCCGTTCAGGTCATTGGGACCACTACAGGGAGAACATGTATTTTACCGAGATTGATGGTCGTCCTTTTGCCATAAAGCCGATGAATTGCCCCGGGAGCATCCTCATTTACAAGAGCCAACTGAGGAGCTACCGCGACCTGCCTTTGAGGATGGCAGAGCTCGGCACTGTTCATCGCCATGAGCGCTCCGGCGTCTTGCACGGTCTCATGCGCGTGCGCTGCTTTACCCAGGATGATGCACACCTCTATGTGACTGAGGATCAGATCAAAAGTGAGATATTGGGGATAATGGATCTGATGCACCATATATATGGTGACGTCTTCGGGTTTCCGTATCGCGTCGAGCTCTCCACGAGACCGGAAAATGCGATGGGTGAATTGTCGCGATGGGAGATGGCTGAATCGGCCCTCAAAGAGGCCCTTGACGAATCGGGCACGCCGTATAAACTGAATCCCGGCGACGGCGCCTTTTACGGGCCAAAGATAGACTTTCACCTTGAGGATTGCATAGGGCGGAGCTGGCAGTGCGGCACGATTCAGCTCGACTTTCAGATGCCCGAGAAGTTCGATGTAACCTATGTGGCGGCGGACGGAAGCTATCGTCGCCCTGTTATGCTGCATCGCACCGTCTTGGGCAGCATCGAGCGCTTTTTGGGCATCCTCATAGAACACTACGCAGGAGCCTTCCCCTACTGGCTTGCCCCCGTGCAGATTCGCATCCTCCCGGTGAAAGACGACTTTTTGTCTTACGCGCGAGAAGTGGAAACTGCCTTGAGGAATTGGGGTGTGCGAACGGAGGTGGATCTGAGGGAAGAAAAGCTCTCGAGGAAGATCCGCGATGCCCAGCTTCAGAAGGTGCCATATATGCTGGTGGTAGGTGCGAAAGAGGCGGAAGGCCGTAAGGTTTCGGTGAGGGAACGCACCAAGGGGGATCTCGGCGAGATGGACCTCGAAGGGTTAAAGGGCCTGTTGAATCAGGAGTTTAACCCGTTTTAGCGTCTTTTGTCCTCATTTATCGTCGGCTCATTATTGTCTGGGGTTGCAAAGACGCTGTGCATGCTTTATAGTTTTACTCGTTTTGAGAGTGGCCTCAAGCGGCGAGAGAGCTGCCGGGGCTAAAGGCAGTTTGTGATTATATATGGAGGTGAGCATCTATAACTACAAGTACGGAGGAGCCCCGCGTCAACAGGGAGATATGGGCCGCTCAGGTTTTGGTCATAGACGATGAGGGCAAAAAGCTGGGCGTAATGACCGTCCCGGAGGCGCTTCGCATTGCAGAAGAAAGAGGGCTTGATTTGGTCGAGGTGGCCCCGCTTGCCGATCCACCCGTATGCCGCATCATGGACTATGGCAAGTATAAATACAAGCTCCAGAAGAGGGACAAAGAGGCCCGCAAGAAGCAGAAGGTTCAAAGTCTGAAAGAGATGAAGATGCGCCCTAAGATCGACGAGCATGACTACAATTTCAAAACTCGCAAGATAAGGGAATTTTTAGCCGATGGTCATCGGGTCAGGGTTTCGGTCTTTTTCAGGGGTAGAGAGATGTCTTTCCTGGACAAGGGCAGAGAATTATTGGAGCGCGTGGCGCGCGATTGTAGCGATATCGGGCGCATGGACGCCGGGCCCATCATGGAAGGGCGCTATATGCGGATGACTTTAATGCCTCTTCCGCAAAAGGGCAAGGAAAAAAGAGAAGAGGCCCCAAAAGCTAAAGAAGAGGCTTTGGAATGATGTTGCACATCTTAGGAGGATGACAAATGCCGAAGCTTAAGACTCATTCGGGGGCAAAAAAACGGTTCAGGGTTACGGCCACCGGCAAGGTGGTCTATAAAAAAAGCGGCCGCAGTCACTTGTTGAGCGGCAAGCCGCAGACTCGCATACGCCGTCTCAGGAAAAAGGGGTGCCTCAACCCAACTATGGCTAAACGCGTCAAGAGTCTGTTGCCCTATGCTTAGTAATTTACAACATGAAGAGGTGAAGTTCGATGCCGCGGGTTAAAGGTGGAAGCGCCAGCGACAGTAAGCGAAAGAAACTGTTTAATATAACGAAAGGTTATTACGGCCGCAAAAAGAACGTGTATAGGAGAGCGAAAGAGGCATACTTGCGCTCTCTGACCAATGCATATCGGGATCGCAAGGCCAAAAAGCGAGAATTCCGCAGGCTCTGGATAACGCGGATAAACGCAGCGGCTCGGATAAACGGAATCAGCTACAGCAGCCTCGTAAACGGCCTTAGGAAAGCAAAAGTGGCGGTGAACCGCAAGATGCTGGCAGAATTGGCTGTGAACGACATGCGGGCGTTCGCCAGACTCGTAGATACAGCCAAGGAGGCGCTGCGTCAATAGCTGTCAAGCTGTATAGCTCTCACAAGCCGGAGAGGACGATAGTCGGAGGGTTCCTCGCGCTCATAGCGTCGGGAGCCCTTTGCATATGGGCGGCTAACGCGAGTTTTAAACCGTTGTCTTTCGTTGACGCTTTGTTCACCGCCACCTCGGCCACGTGCGTTACCGGTCTAATCGTCGTCGATACCGGGCGTGACCTGTCTTTCATATCGCGGTGGATCGTCCTCCTTCTGATACAATTGGGCGGAATCGGTGTGATGACGTTCACCACCGCGCTGCCCTTGCTCGCCGGACAGCGCATAGGGTTGCGCCAGAGGATGTTGATGAAGGGTGGACTTGGCATGGAGACCCCTTCTGGGGCTGTGCGTCTGCTCATACAAGTCTTAAAGCTGACCGTTTTTGTGGAAGTGCTCGGTGCGCTTTCTCTTTTCTTTGCCTTTTTGCAGGGCAACCGCCCTTTGCGGGCTGCACACCTCGCCGTGTTCCACGCTGTAAGCGCTTTCTGTAACGCCGGTTTTTCGCTATTTTCGGATAACTTGGAGTCCTTTGCTGCCACATGGGCGGTTCCAGGCATCATCATGGCCTTGATCGTAGCGGGCGGTTTTGGGTTTCCCTTTTATTCGGAAGTAGCCTCGAGCTTGCGCACCAGGCGCAAGCTCTCCCCTTATTCGAAGGTGGTAATGTTGGTCACACTCGTCCTCATCGTCTCGGGTGGCCTTTTATTTTCCGTTACGGAGTGGAATAATGCTTTTAAAGGCTTGAGCCCTGGCCTTAAAGTGTGGAATGCTCTGTTTTGTGCGATCACTCCGAGGACCGCCGGTTTTGATACTATAAGCGTAAATGCCCTTTCATCGGCGAGTGTTCTTTTGACGGTCTTATTGATGATCATGGGAGCTTCGTCCGGTTCCACCGGAGGTGGCGTGAAGGTCACAACGATAGGCGTGTTGTTCGCGACGATGTGGAGCCATTTGAGGGGAAGAGAAGACGTCATTCTGTGGCATCGCACCATATCCCATACGATATTGATACGCTCCATTTCCATGGTGCTCATATATCTGCTTACCCTCTTTTTGGGTTCTTTTATCCTCCTTTTGATCGAACCGTTTCCCTTCCGTTGCCTCATCTTCGAGGTGGTTTCTGCGCTCGGCACCGTAGGGTTGTCTACGGGGATAACCGTAGACCTCTCGCCGGCGGGTAAGCTGGTCTTGATTGTGCTCATGTTTTGGGGGAGGGTGGGTTTGCTGACGTTTATGTATAGCTTGCTTAAAAAAGATCACAAAGGCAGCGTGTCTTATCCTGAAGCCACTTTCATAGTGGGTTAAAGAGGGTTTAAAAGGGAGGATTGCTCTTGAATGGTGTTAAATCCGTCATAGTGATAGGGCTCGGAAGATTTGGGAGCGCCCTGTGCGAGAGGCTTAAGGCCCATAAAATGACGGTCATAGCGGTAGACAGAGACAAAGAGAAAGTCGAGGCGATGGCCGACGTGACGGATCTCGCCGCTCAATTGGACTCTACGGACAAGGAGGCGCTCACAAAAATCGGCGCTAAGGAGATGGATGTCGCAGTTGTGGCCATCGGGGAGGACGTGGAATCGAGCATATTGACCACCGCAATTTTGAAGGAGTTTGACATTCCGCAGATCATATCGAGGGCGCAAAACCCGCTTCATGCCAGGATATTGGCCCGAGTCGGCGCTCACAAGGTCATTTTCCCGGAGAGAGATATGGGGTGGCATGTGGCGGATCTCGTTGTGAACCCTTGGCTTCAAGGCTTCTCGCAGTTGCCGAGGAGCGACATCTTGATAGGTGAAATAAAGCCCACAGAAGAGATGATAGGCAAAAGCCTGGCGGATCTTCAATTTAGCGACAGATACGGCGCTGTAGTGGTATTGGCAGAAAGGGGCGGAGAGAGGTTTCTGCCGAAGGCCAACTATACCGTAGAAAGAGAAGATAGGCTTACAATTGCTGGGAGTCGTGATGATATAAAGAAGCTAATGGAAAAATATGAAAATAAGGAGAAGGAGGACTCATGAGTGGCCGATCTTGTCGAAGAAACGAAAAGGCTGAGGGAAGAATTTTATTTTAAGCTGAACGCAACCTCCAGCAGTGAGGATCTCCGCAATTTGCAAATTTTTTATTTGGGGCGCAAGGGCGCCTTGACCGGTTTGCTCAAAACGGTCGGCTCTCTCCCTCCGCAGGAGAGACCGGAAGCTGGACAAGCCGTGAACGTCCTGCGAGAAGAACTTGAGGAGGCCATAAAGAGGCGCAGGGATGAGATCCTCTCCCTCGAAGAAGAGGAACTGGAGGAGAAACAGTGGGTCGATGTGACGCTGCCGGGCCGTGGGAGGCCTTGGGGGTGCTTTCATCCCGTGATCCAAGTTATGCATGACGTGATAGAGATATTTTTGGGCATGGGCTTTTCGGTAGCGTTGGGGCCGGAGGTCGAGGACGATTTTCACAACTTCGAGGCCCTTAACATCCCTCCACATCACCCGGCCAGGGATATGCAGGATACGTTCTACGTCGATGGCGGATTGCTCCTTCGCACCCACACGTCTCCCGTTCAGGTTAGGTCCATGCTGCGCTACGGTGCGCCGTTGCGCGTGGTTTGCCCTGGAAGGGTATATAGGCGGGACAGTGATCCGACGCATTCTCCCATGTTTCATCAGTTGGAGGGGCTTTTGGTGGACGAAGGGGTCTCTGTGGCGGATTTGAAGGGATGCCTGGAGCAGTTCGCCAAATTGGTCTTCGGGAGGCCCGTAAAGACGCGGTTCCGTGCCAGCTACTTTCCTTTCACCGAGCCGTCTATGGAGACCGATGTGGAGTGTATAGTTTGCTCCGGCAAGGATCCCAGCTGCCGTGTTTGCAAGGGCACGGGGTGGCTCGAGATTGCCGGAGAGGGAATGGTTCATCCGAACGTATTGCGCGCCGGCAATATAGATCCTGAGCGCTACAATGGTTTTGCCTGGGGAATAGGACTTGATCGGATCGCCATGCTCAAATATGGCTTAAATGATTTGCGCGTCCTCTTTACGGGAGATTTGGCTTTTTTGCAGGGAGGGTGGCTTTAGTTGAAGTTATCGTGGAAATGGCTTCAGGAGATCGCGTTTTTGCCCGTTGATGCGTTTACCTTGGCTGAAAAGCTGACGGCCGCCGGGACCGAGGTGGAATCGATCGAAGAAGTGGCTCCCAACCTGGCCGGGGCGGTTATAGCCTCTGTCAGGGAAATCGCTCCTCACCCCGGGGCGCCGCACTTGAAGGTCGCCGAGGTGGAGTGGGGAAAAGGAAGTGCGCGGTGTATAACTGCCGCTACAAACGTCAAAAAGGGCGACAAGATGCCCTATGGACCGCCTGGAGCCGTTTTGGCCGACGGCACGGTTTTGGGCGTGCGCGACTTCGATGGGGCGAGCAGTGAGGGCATGATGCTCTCCGCCGAGGAGATCGGCCTACCCTCCATCCAGGAGGAAGAGGGGATCCTGATCCTGCCGCCCGATGCCCCTATAGGAGAGGACGTCCGTTCCTGGCTCGGCCTCGATGGCGTCGTAATGGAGCTTTCGATAACTCCCAACAGGGGTGATTTGTTGAGCGTCCTCGGCCTGGCGAGAGAGTGCTGCGCCATCATCCCGGAGGCCAGATTAAAAGGGCTTAAAATCCAACGCTTGGGCGATGAGGGAGAATGGCCTCTTCCTTTCGAAGGGATAAGGTTGCTGCACGATGGATGCTTGCTCTATCTTTTGGGCCTGGCCACGGACGTGAACATCGCGCCTTCTCCCATAAATGTGAAGGTTAAATTGGCTCTGTCGGGCATGCGCCCCATAAACAACGTCGTGGATGCTACTAACTTGGTGATGCTCCTTTTGGGGCAGCCCCTTCACGCCTTTGACTACGATCGTTTGCCATCTCCTGAGATCACAGTGCGGACCGCCAAAGATGGAGAGCGATTCGTAACACTCGACGGTAAGGAGCGCATCTTAACGCCCTCCGACCTCCTCATAACGAGCGGCGGTACGGCTGTCGGTATAGCCGGCGTCATGGGCGGCGCCAATACGGAGGTCACCGAGAACACGCGGAGGATCGTGGTGGAGTCAGCAATATTCGATCCTATAATGATCAGCGCCACATCCAGGCGGCTTGGGATAGCGAGCGAAGCCGCCTATCGCTTTGCAAGGGGCGTGGATCCGGCAGGCGCCAGGCCTGCGCTGGAATGCGTATTGCAGTTTTTGAGAGAATGGGGCGCTGCTGTGCCGCATCCGATCGTCAAATCGGAGGCGCGCGGCTCGCGAGGCTCTCGGATCGTTTCGCTCCGCGGGACATCTCTGGAAAAATATCTCTTATCGGGCGACATGGATGAAGCCTCTAAGATCCTGGCCCGCCTTGGATTTGAAGAGGTGGTGAGGGAGAAAGACAGGACGGCGTTTCTCGTGCCGACATATCGTCTCGACGTCTCCATCGAAGAAGACTTGATCGAAGAGGTGGCGAGGATAAAGGGATATGATTCGATCCCGTCGCGATTGCCACCATTCCTTCACAAACCTGGCGAAAAAGGCATAGAGATGAAAGTTCAGGGGCGCCTCAGGGAGATAGGCATGGCGCGCGGTTACGCGGAAGTCGTAACTTACAGTTTTATATCGCCTGATTTTGTGCCCCTGCTTCGCTTTAAGCCAAATGACCCAAGGTCTTCGGCCGTGTCTTTGCTAAATCCATTGAGTAAGGATCAGGCGGTATTGCGGACCAGCCTATTGCCGGGGCTTCTGGAAGCGACCTGTAGTAACGTGAGGAACGGATGGCGTGCGCCCATCAGGATCTTCGAGATGGGGCGCGTATTTTGCGCTAAAGAAAACGGCGTCCTCGAGGAGGACCACATAGGTGGCGTCGTTTTCGCCGGAAAAGAGGCGCGCGTCCTTTATCCCGAGCTTTTGGACGACCTCCTCTCGGTTAAGGCCGATGTGGAGGCATTTGCTGCGGCAAGCGGCCTCGAACTCTCTTTCGTCTCGGGCGAAGAAGTCTTTGCTCACAAGGGGCAGTCCGCTCACATCTTATGCGAAGGAAAGAGAATAGGCTATCTGGCGCGCATAAAGCCGTCCATAGAGAGGAAACTCGAGCTGGGAGCGAGCGTTTACGCCTTTGAGTTCGACTTGTCCCCGTTGACGCGAGAGTTCTTCCCGCGCTACGCTTTGAGCGATCGCTTCCCCCCTGTGATGCGAGATGTAGCCATCATCGTTCCAAAAGGAAAGAGCGCCGATTCTGCGCTCGGGGATATCAGGAGGCTTGCCTCTCCGCTCGTGTGTTCCATTCGCCTCTTTGACGTATACGAGGGCCAGGGGATACCCGAAGGACACAGGAGTCTGGCTTTCTCGTTGGAATACAGGAGCCCAGAGCGGACGCTCAGCGATGAGGAGGTCGAGGAGCACCATAGAAGCCTCAGGGCAGCTTTGTCAAGGGAAGGTTATGTTTTAAGATAGCTTTTAAGAAGGGGAGGGTGAGCAGATGAACGAAGCCTTGGAACGGATCGAACGGATAGTTACGACAACAGTGGAGAAGTACCGTCTTCTTCAGAAAGAAAGGGAGGACTGTCAAAAGGAGGTGGAGAGGCTCAGGGCCCAGCTTCAGGAGAAGGAAGCCGAAGTCATGAGCTTGAGGAGAGAGCGTCATCAGGCTGCAGAGGACTTAGAGCGTGAGGTGGCGGCATTGAGGGAGGAGCGCTCCCAGATGAATCAAAAATTGAACGAACTCCTGAATAAGCTCACCTCTCTTTCTCTCTCCGAGACGGGCGTTGATGCTAACTCCGATCGCTGATTCAAACGGAGCGATGCTTACGGTGGAAAAGCGGAGCGTGAGGATAAAGTTAGGAAAGCGCTCTTATAATGTGCGCACTGCCCTCGAGCCCGAGCAGCTCGACCGTGTCGTAGCGTTATTGCACCGCGTCATAGAAGAGAGCGGCGACAATCGCGATCAAGAGGAGCTGTTGGTTTTGACCAGCCTCCGTCTGGCCTTCTTCTTGGATGACATCGCCTCGAAGCTGGAGGGCCTCATTGGGGAGGGCCTAAAGAGGATTTGAGCATCCCAATGATTATCGACATAGCTGCGCTGTTTTTGCTTCTCGTCTTTGTGATAAAAGGGATTTCGAGAGGCTTCGTCATCGAAGCGCTTACGCTCTTCGGGCATATCGGGGGCTTCGTTTTGGCGTGGCGATATGCACCTGCTCTGGGGAAAGAGCTCTCTCGCT
>CAYTKB010000004.1:0-30017 GCA_964438265.1 uncultured Acetomicrobium sp.
GGATTGAAGTGAGGAATTTTGCCTCTTCTTCGCTATCGTAATAACGATGGACCACCTCACCCCTTATGACCACTTGATCGCGGTGCAAACAAGAGATGTTATGAGGGAGCTTGGCCTTTTTACCTGGTTTGACATGAGCCTTGCCGGCGAGTTTCCTCTGGGAGTAAATCAAAAGATACATTCTGTCTCTCCGCCCTAAGAGGATGGAAACGGGGAAATAAAGCAGACTGTGGTGGGGCAACAGCGATATAGTGACTTTGATTTCCGGATATTCTTCGTTTTCCAAGTTATAATGGGCGATGGCGCCCGCATATCCCCCTATCCATGTGTACTCTTTCTCTACAGGAGAGAGGGCTTCCTCCATCTGGCGGGCAAGGCCTCTGATCAAAGTGAGGTTTAACCTCCTTCCGCGCCAGTATTGAAGGCTTGCGAGTAGCCCCAAGAGCAATATAGCAATTGCGCTCTTGCTCATCGATGCCCCCCTTGCTGCGCCGAGAGAGCGTCGATGATCATATTGCCGAGGGCGTCGAGCCCCTGAGGAGTGGAAATCTCGCCTCCCATATCGGGCAACTCGATCCAACGAATTCCGCTGTGGCGTCTAATAAACTCATCTAAGCCAGAGACAGCGTAACGCGTAATGCGTTCTTCCCCTTCAGTGGCTCTATTTATTATGCAGGTTCTCACGGCGAAACCCCCGTTAGAAAGCTTTTCTATCGCCCTGTCAGCCTCCATTACGGAGAGTTTGTCGGCTTGCAATATCAACAGGACCGTAGCATCCATGCCGCTTAGGAACGATTGAATTTCGATGATTTCTTCTCTGTACCTGCGCAGTTCCTGCACGACCGGGTCATCGCCGCTGAGGTCCTCGGTGCGGAGGTTGTCGGATCCCTCAACCCTCTGAATATAGGCGCGTCTTTCTAAGATCTTGAGGCGCAAAGAGAGGAGGTTATTGATCCAAAGTAGCGTGATGGTAGGAAGCGATAGCATGCGCAGCGTCATGCCTGTGGGTGCGGTATCGAGAATCACCGCGTCATATGCTGATGACCTTTCCCTTATGCCCTCTACGGCTTCGAGCATGGCGAACTCTTCCATTCCTGGGGATTGCTCGAGGGCCTCAAAAAAGCGATCAGCATTGAAGATCTGCAAATGACCGTAGATCGGCCGCATCTGGGACAATTTTTTACGCACGTATGTCTGAACCTGAGTATCCAGATCTACCTCTAACGCTGAGAGCCCTTCCTTTACCTCTTTCGGTTCGGCCGCGAGAGAAAACCCTAATACGTCGCCCAAATTGTGAGCGGGGTCCAAGGATGCCACAAGGGTATGACTTCCTCTCGATGAGAGGGCACGCGCCATAGCAGCGGATATGGTGGTCTTTCCCGTGCCGCCCTTTCCGATCACGATGAATCGCTTGGGGAGCGGACTCGTCTTCTTGCCTTCAGATTTTGAGGATCCCAGCGACCTGCGCAAAGAGATCATCGCTTTCTGCAACTCGTCTTTCCAATAGCTCTAGCTCTGACCCTAGGTGGGGGAGGAGCCGCAATACCAATCCTGTCGTAGGAGCTGGCAGGCCGATGAAAGTTCCTACGAGTAGGAGGGCAAAGGCCTCCTCTAACGCCTGAACCTCTGCCCTCACATATTCTGTTGCCTGACGACGCAGTGTTGTCTTTAATAGCTCGAGGATATCCCAATGGCTCATATCACGCCTTCTAATATTTTATAGACTCAGGCATTTCTGCACCTTTTGACGGCATACTCCGAAGAGAATGGTAGAAATCATAAATGAAGATCAAGGCCAAGACTATTTCCAGCACTACGAAACCCTGTACAAGAAGGGTTGATGGCACGGCGAACAAGAACCACAATAATCCCACGAAGACGGTAAGCCAGAGCGCTCCGGCGCAAGCCATGATAAACCTGACATGTCCTCCAGAAGCGGCCGTCCACCTCAAGACCCAGAGGGCAACCGTTAAAAGCGTAACGGCAGCCAACATTTGATTTGCGCCTCCGAAGGCTGGCCACAGCACGTTATACGCCTTATTCCAAGCGAGTAGTATACTAAGAGCCGAAGGTATCGCTGAAGCGAGCCACCGATTGGTGATGACCCCGTGGAAGTCTCCTAATGAGTCTTTCAACGGCTCCCAAACCTCTTCCCAGGCGAAGCGAAGCACTCTATTTCCGGTATCCATCGAAGTGAGGGTGAACGCTGAGACCCACAGGCTCGAAAAGATTGTGCCCACTTGAGCTGATATGCCAAAAGCTTGTTGTACGAGCTTTCCGTAGCTTTGAGTGAATATTCCCAAGGGACCTCCCACAGCTCCTATGGCCTTCACGTAGTTTTTGCCTAAGTATAATGGCTCCTTTAAATTGTCTACGACTATGCCCACTTCGGTGAGTTTTCCGGCTGCCTCCTTAAAAACGAGTAGGCCAAAAGCAGCTATAGTTATCGTTACCACTGAAGATAATAAACCCTCCGTTAACATTCCTCCATATCCCACGATCAATCCTTGCGTCTCTTTGTCGAGCTGTTTTGAGGTTGTGCCTGAGCCTATTAGGCCGTGGATGCCAGATAGAGAACCGCAGGCTATGATTAGGGGCACAACTGGCCAATACGGTGAAGGCACGCCTCCCACTATATTCGGACTCCAGCTCGTAAACCCTGCCAATTCCATCTTCGTCCCTACCGAGACAAGGGCGACGACCCCTGCTAGAAGCCCAAAGAATAGGATAAAGGAATTGAGATAGTCCCGAGGCTGGAGGAGCATCCATACTGGCAAGGCGCTGGCTGCCATCATATAGACGAAGAAGATGACCATCCACCCCTTGTAACTGATACTTAACGGTGCGAGCGAGCCAAGCCATATCGCCCCTATGGTGAGGATGATACCGATGATGGAACCGAGCATGAAGTTGATCCGCCACTTAAAAAGGAGAAACCCTGTTATGATGGCGGCGGCAATGAACCACATGGACATGCTAGCCACATCGGGGCGTGCAATAAATAAGTAAGCTAAGGAAGTGGCGAAAGCAGCGAGGGCCAGCGCAAGCGTCAGGTATGCGAAGACCTGGAAGAGGTACGAGGTACGCCGGCGCATCATCTTTCCAGCTATCCACTGAATAGATTTGCCTTCGTAGCGGACTGAGGCCATGATGGAAAGATAATCGTGGACCGCTCCTATGAGGATATTGCCGAACCATATCCAAAGCAATCCCGCCCACCATCCCCACGCCATGGCCAGCGCAGGGCCAAGTATTGGTGCACCACCGGCTATAGAGGCAAAGTGGTGCCCAAAGAGCACGGCGGGGTGCGTAGGGACGAAGTCCACATCGTCATATTTAGTGTGGGCGGGCGTGGGCTTTGAGTCATCTGCTTTTACTACTTTGCGCGCCAAGCTTCTGCCATACCATAGATAACAAACAGCATAAATGGCTATTCCCAAGATAAGCAAAACTGACGTATTCAAGACACCGACCCCCTCTGCGAGATTAAGGTTTCTAACATATTCTGAGCCATGGCAGCCGCTAATGCAAGGGCTCGCCCTGATGCTCCAGCTAAAAATGTAGTGAAACGCACATAATACATCTCATGCAAATCCTTGGCAGTCGGTTTGTAGGGCCTTCCGGATGAGCCTTTAACACAGAGGCATTTGTTATGTTGAGAAAATAGCCACAAATATAGTCCAATTGTAGATGGCTGTTATACTCTCAGTCTTTGGACCATAGGATCGAATCTCGCCATCTTCTCCTTCTTGGAGAGTTTATTATATCCCTCGCTCGCTTCCCAGATGATCTCCCTACGTGCCTGCATTGGTAGCTCTATTTCTGTCCTCCATTTATTAAGGGGAATGATACCTTTAGTCTGATTTTTAAGCAAGGTATCTCGATCACTTGTCAAGTGGCTGTCGGTTAGATATAATTAAACAAAATTGTAATGGCGAAATAGTTATTTACATAGTAGCATGATTTTTATCTATTTTTATAGCAGTGTGATAGTTAAATTATGCGTCATCATTGCTCATGCAGGAGCCAAAAACTTCATTGAGCCTTCATCAAGCGAGGGAAACTTCAAATCGACAAATATCTTTAGAGAAGTATATGGACAAAATGAATCGATAAAATAAAAGATGACTTACCTGATTGAGATGTAAGTGTTTAACAAAGACTTTAGGCAAACATATTTGGCGTTAGTCTAACATAATAAACTTAAAAAGGAGGTGGGGTCTAAGGTCTATTTATTAGAGTGAGAGATCTGGCAGAAGGGGAGCTGTAGATCTTACGTTCTTTGAGATGCGAGTATTTACTTTTGCTACTGATTTTTTATCCTCGCAATATTTCCTTAGACTTAAGCCATTATTTTGGAGAGCAGAACCGAAAGCCGAAATTGTGAGCGCAATAAGTTGATAGTTGGTGAGCAGTAACTATACTGCATAATTAAATCTTATGAATGTCAAATAGGTATGCAATATTAAATGGAGCGTTCTTTAGCTTGGAGAGGAGGGGCAAACAATGAGAAAGGTGGCAATAATTGTTTTTGTGATCAACTTCGTGGTTTTGGGAGGTGCGACATTTACGATGGCAGGACCTTACATTTCTGTAGCTGAAAAGACGGGGATCAGTATTATTCAAGAAGAGGGCGTGACCGCGTGGACGGGTCCATATGGCGGGAAAATAAAACCAAAGGGCCCGTTGGCCGGAAAGAAAATTGGGTTGATCGTCGGCTGTGAGTTTAGCGACTGGCAAGCCTATTACCTTGCGTCGTTCATTGGAGAGTTTGGCGGAACGCCTCAATTTGTGATGAACAATAACCATTTGTGGAAGGAAACAAGGCCAATGCGCGGGACGCCGACCGAACCGCACGGCATGTGGGGTTTGAGCCTAACCGGCGGCATGGATGGCCTCGGTCTTAACGGCAACAGACTTGAATATCCGGTAGTAACGCAAAAAGGGAAAGGCCTTGCAGCCGAATATTCTGTTGCAGACCCTCAAAAGTACGATGCCATTGTCATCTTGGGCGACCATTCTGGCGACATACTATGTGCCGATGATGTGGCGTTAGGGTTTATAAAGGCCGTGGCCGACAGGGAAGTTCCCGTAGCTGCTATTGGGGGTGGCATTCTCCCGCTGATCAGCCTTGGTATGATGGATGGCAAGAAATGCACGGGCAATCGAGCCGTTGATTATATGCTGAAGGAGATTGGGGATTATCGCAGTGAACCCGTTGTAACAGATGGCAATATTATTACCGGCAGAGACACAGTCGATACCCCTGCTGTGCTCAGAGCGTTGTGCAAAGCTTTTGACCCCAACTTTGTTGACGAGCATAAAGACACTCTCAAAGGCAAGAGGATCATGGCTATGGTGTGCGAGGACTGGGAGGATATCGAGCTGTGCGCCCCCATACTTGAGTTTATGTACAGAGGTGCGGAAGTAATTGTCGGGTTGTTTGAGCCTCAAACGAAATCGCGACCTGCGCTCTTGGGATCGGATGTACGACATGGAAGTTTTGGGACAACCGTTCCATTTCAGGAAATTCCAGATAGCTACTATAAAGTTATAAAGGAAAAGGATTTGAGGATGGACGATTTTGACTTAGTATTTATTCCCGGCGCCTTTAACCCATGGCATATAACTGTGTTGCATCGCGATTTCCTGAAGGACGCTTACGCTAAAGGGAAAGTTATAGCTGCTATTTGTCATGGTCCAATTCCTCTGGCCGCTGCTGATTTGCTGAAAGGAAGGAAATGTGCTGGATGGTTGGCCTGCAAGGATGCTGTGAACATTATGGGTGGTACATTTATGAAAGATTGGGCTGCGGCAATCGATGGGCGGATCGTAACAGGTAGAACTCCGCCGGAAGTGCCTGAGTTTGTGGATGCCATTACTGAGGCGCTACTGAGGCTGTAGCATAGCGAAGGCATGTCCGAACTTTTGTTCGGACATGCCTTTATGATTTTTCGTCTCGCTTGTTTGCCCAATAAAAATGCTGGGTTTATGCATTCCTTGTGCTATGTATCTCCTTTGAATATTTTACAGAGGTTCGTTACGGTTTTTGAGGTGAGGCGATTTAAGCAAAATGATAACAAGATGATTCTATGTCTGGTTACGCTTAATAGCATAGAGCTTGTGATTTCGATCGTTTCTTGACATAGAAATCATGGTACTGTATATTTTAATAAGAGGCGTGATTTTAATTAAAAAATGACTATAAGAGGAGTGATAGGCATGAAAAGGTGTCAAGCTACAGTGATATGGGTTGCCATTCTTTCCTTAGTTTGTGCAGTGGCGATTGGGCTTCCAAACGAAGCATTAGCTAAGGAGACTGTGACGATCCGCATTGCCAGCGCATTTGAGCCGCTTCATATCCTTTGTAGATCAGCAGAAAAATTCAAAACCATGGTAGAAGAGCGCTCTAATGGAGAAATTAAAGTGGAGCTCTTCCTCGGTGGCGTTATGGGTTCCGAAGAGGAAGTGACCGAAGCTGTGAGCATCAAGGCGGTGGAGATGCAAGCTGGGGGCGGGTTGCCCATTCAGATGTATGCGCCGAAATACTATTTTCTTGACTCTCCTTACGTGATTAAGGACTGGGAGCATTTCAAGCGGGTATTCAACGGTGACTTAGGACAGAAAGCCCAAGCAGAGGTGTTGAAAAACGGAAACACCATGTATCTCGGCGTCGTATATAGGGGCTTGAGACATTTCACCAGTAATAAGCCGGTTCGTACGCCGGAAGATTTGAAGGGCATAAAACTGCGTTTGCCGCAGCTTCCCACATGGGTGGCCGTTTGGAAGGAATTGGGGGCACTGCCTGTCCCGATAGCCTTAACTGAACTGTTCACTGCTCTGCAAACTGGCGTAGCTGATGCGTCCGAGGGCGACGTCACCCAGATCCATTCGTTCCATCTGTACGAGGTGCAGAAATACCTTTCCCTGACTGGCCATTTGGTCCAAACCGGGGCACTCACTATAAACAAGCCTTTCTTCGATAGCCTCAGCGAGGAGCATCAGAAGATAGTGAAAGAAGCCGGCCTGGAGGCTGCAGAGTGGGGATCTCAGCAAATACTGAGTGGTGAGGAAGATATTATAGAAGATCTAAAGGCAAAAGGCATGGAAGTGATAGCTCCAGACGCCGAAGCCTTCAGAGAGAAAGCGCGACCCGCTGTGGAAAGATTGTTCAAAGAACAGTGGACTGTTACTACGTGGGATGAGGTGCTTTCATACTGAAGCAACATAGAGTACAAACCTGCATTATCGCTTTTGTATCAAAAACTTGCCAAATAAATACTTAGCGATCGTGTTGTCTATATGCGGGATACCGAGGTTGTAGCTTTGGTATCCCGCAACGGATCTCATAAAAATGGAGAGGATGGACTTGGCTGTAAGATTTAAACACCGTTTTGACAATATCCTGGAATGTATTACGACCTCAGGCTTCATATTGATGTTGCTGTGCGTTGTCATGCAAGTCGTCTTTCGTTACGTTGTACATGTTCCTATTCCTTGGACAGAGGAAGCGGCGAGATATTTTTTGATCTTCGTCACGTTTTGGGGTGGGGCTGTGGCCATAAGGACCAGAGAGCACATCAGCATCCCCGTACTGCTGGATAGGCTCCCAAAAGGTGCAAGTTTATTTATCCAGTTGATTTTTATTGTGGCTATGGGCATCTTTTTGGTTGTAGTGTTTAGGGGCAGTATCGTTATGACGGCATTGACTTGGAACTCCCCAGTTGGCTCCATTCATTGGCTCACGCTCGGTCGGGTTTATTTAATCCTTCCTACCGGTATTTCTCTTATGTTAATTTATTTAGTCGCTTGGGCGTTAGAAATATTAAAAGAGTTGCGCGGTATTATTAAAATGAAGGCAGGTTGATAGAAGTGGAATTCTTTATTTTTGTCGCTGTATTGATTGCTTTGTTTATGGGTGGAATGCCTGTCGCGTTTGCCCTGGGAATTACGGGGCTGATCCTGTTGCAGGTCTTGTGGGGAGGCTCCTTGAATTTCGGGATTGTGGCCCAAAGGTTGCTTTATGGGGCCAACAACTTTGTCATACTGGCCATACCGTTTTTTATTTTAGCTGGAAAGTTGATGAATACAGGCGGAATTACGAAACGCATCTTCAAGTTCGCAGATGTCCTTGTTGGGCATATGAGCGGAGGATTGGGGCAGGTAAACGTGGTCGCGAGTATGATCTTTGCTGGAATGTCTGGCTTGGCCGCCGCGGATACAGCCGGCTTAGGCCTCGTTGAAATTAAAGCTATGCGAGATGCTGGTTATGACGACGACTTTAGTTGTGCGATTACTGGGGCAAGTTCCATAATTGGTCCAATCATTCCACCCAGCGTGCCTTTGGTGATTTATGGGATACTTGCCAATGTGTCTATCGGCCGTCTATTGATAGGCGGCATAATTCCTGGCGTTTTGGTAGGCATTTGTCTCATGATAATGGTGTCTGTCTACGCTAAGAGAAAGGGTTACCCGAGGCGCCCGAAGAGCAATGCTAAAGAGATCTGGCAAGCCTTTAAGGAAGCTATCGGCGCCATGTTGACCCCCATCATTCTCATAGGTGGTATTTTAAGCGGGATTTTTACGCCTACAGAGGCTGCAGCCATAGCTGCCATTTATGCCCTGATTTTAGGCTGCTTTGTCTATAGAGAGATATCGTTGGCAGATTTTTGGAGGATATTAAAAGAAGCCACTCGAGAAACTGCCACTATAACTTTTATCATTAGCTGCGCGACGTTTTACGGCTGGGTGTTGATCCGCAGCCGCACGCCAATTATTTTGTTGGAGTTTATCACTGGAATCAGCACTAATCCTCTGGTGGTACTCTTATTACTGAACATTTTTTTACTCATTATAGGGTGTTTTATGGAGAGCATCGCGGCACTCGGCATTTTGGTTCCAACCATTTCTCCTTTAATTTTAAAAGTTGGCATAGACCCGTTGCATTTTGGCCTCGTTATGATCCTCAACCTTATGATCGGTTTGCTTACCCCCCCGTTCGGCATGAACCTGTTTATCTTAAACAAGATAACTGGCATACCATCGACCAGAATAGCTAGAGCCTGTTTGCCCTTTTTTATCCCCCTTTTTGCCGCGCTCATCGTAATCACCCTTTTCCCACCGGTTGTCACTTTTTTGCCAGACCTGCTGTTGGGGTCCAGATAAAAGAGGGAAGCATAACGAGCACTTTAAAGAGGACTTAAGTTTATGAATCAAGAAGTCGCCTCGCACTTTGAGCTTTTTTAAGCTTTAGTGCGCTTGGGAGTGCTAAGAGCGGTACGGCGGCCATCACCAGCAAGGCAGTTGTAAGATTTGCAAAGTCGGCCACCATGCCGAGGGGGACGACTAAGAGCTCTGCCATCCCCCAAGAAAAGCCCATGGATAGAGAGCTGGCCACGCTGCGCGCGTGGGGTGCCATCTCTTGAGCTATGGCGGCAGTGGCTGCTATATTCGCTTCCAGGGCACTCACTCCCAAGATGTATAAAATAAGCGATGGTGCTCCTGTGATAAGGGCAGCTGGCACAAGACAAACTGTGGATATGGTGACCGAATAGCACGAAAGTGTTCCTTTGTTCATGCGGTCGGCAATGTAGCCCCCTGCCATGGGTGCCCCCACTCGAGCTATGGAGATGATAAATAGCGTCGTTCCTACATCTGCTATCGATCCACCACCTGCTGCCACCACCAGTGGAAGAAGGAAGCGCACCCCTTGGACGACGGTGTCGCGCGCTATGGCTACGACTAAGGCGGGCAATGTGATTTTCGCTACCGACCAGACATCGATGAACACCCCTGCCCTCGAAGTGTCGGTTTCACTGCACAACCGCTTGGGAATGCGCGGCAAAAATTTCAGGACGAAAAAAGCATAAGCACAGACGGGTATCAGCGTTATCATTGGCATTAACCTTGGTCCTACGGTTTGATATAAGCCGACGGCGTAAAGAGGGCTTATGGCTGCCGCTAAGATACCGCCTGTAGAAAATATAGATAGAGAGAAAGAAAGCTTTCCCGGAGGCACGATGAAGCCGATAGAACCTTGAGCCTGAGGATGAAAGGTAGAACTGCCTATAGCCCAGAGCGCCACAAAAATGAAAGCCAGTCCGTAAGTCGGGGATGAGGGAATGAGCGATGCCCCGATGGCGGATAGGATTGGCCCCACCAAGAGGGGGATTGTCTTGGTCGTCCTGTCCGCAAGATGCCCCAACATCGGCTGACCGGTCATGTTTATTATTCCAGAGACCGAGCTTAAAAAACTCGCCTGGGTGATGGATATCCCGAGGCGTGCCACCAGCGTGGGCACGAAAGCCGGCAAAAATGATGCATGGATGTCATTGATGAAATGCCCTAACGCCAAAAGGAGCACTCTTTTTAAGGTAGCATATTCGCGCGCTTGCTCTTGCATTTTGTCATCTCCTCGGACAGTAGGAACCCTTTCGATAGCTTCGAACCATAATAAAGATTACATTACTTTTACCCGTTTTGCATCACGTTATCCGAAAAACCTCAATTTGTTTCGAAACGAGGCCACCCTCATCCGAAACTGTGAGCCTGTTGCCTAATTTAATATTCCTAAAATCCATGACTTTGGGTCATGATTCATCTTCGACGTTTATTCTTACAATAGATGACACGTTATATGCTTATTTACCGAATGAGTTCCCTTACGGTCCGCATCGACGACAGCCTCATCCTTCGCCCACCTTAAGCATCTTTTAAGGGAATGATAACTTCACTTCACTTTGGTTTTATGTAAGGCAACTTGCAGGGTTGACAGGAATTAGCGTCATTTAGTAAAATGCTTTTCGAAGGACCGGAACATTCTTTAGTAAGATAAACATATTGCTGAATCAGTTATATGTTTTTAGTTTTTGCTTGAAAAAAAATAAAGCATTATATGCGCTTTATTGTGAGCATGTAGCACTAATTTATTTAGCAAATTATTGCTACCACCTATTCGAAATTGCTAAAAAATGCCCAATTTGCTTACGTTTGTCCTTGGCTTATTTAAATGACAGAGAAGAATTAAGATAGCGCCAATACATTTTGCAAGTTATATTGCTAATAGTATAGCTAAAATATAGGCTGTTCGGCAGACCCGCTCTATATGGCGTTTTTGTGAACCAAATAAGAGTTTCAATGGAGGTGTAATCTGTGGAGAGAGTAAGGGTTGGGATAGTAGGGTGTGGCTTTGTAGCGCACATTCATGTCAATGCCTTAAGTCGAGTAGCAGGAATTGGAGTGGAAATAGCAGGAATTGCTTCGCGCACAAAAGAGCACGTTGAGTCTTTTGCGAGACAGTTTGGCATTGACAACTGTTACACTGACTACCGATATCTTTTAGACTCTAAAGACATCGACGTTATTGATGTTTGTGTCCCGAATATTCTTCACGAGAGAGTCTGTATGGAAACTGCAATGGCAGGCAAGCACATCATCTGCGAGAAACCGCTGACTGGGTATTTTGGCCAAGATTTATCAGAGACAGTTGAGAATGTCGGGAAGACTATTTCTAAGAGACAAATGTATACACAGGCTGTGGAAAGCGCGCAAAGGATTGTGCAGGAAGCTAAAAGCAGTAAGGTAAAGTTGTGTTATGCGGAGAACTATGTATACGCTCCTGCGTTAACAAAAGCTAAACGTCTTATTAGAACGAGTAAGGGAACAATACTCGATATCAGGGCTGAAGAAAGCCACAGCGGATCGCACGCTGCATATGCGAAGAAATGGAAACTGGCAGGAGGCGGTTCCCTCTTAAGACTGGGATCTCATCCATTGGGCGCGGCAATACATTTGAAGTATTTCGAGGGCTTAATGACAGAAGGTAAGCCGATCAAAGTAAAGTCTGTCACCGCAGAAGTGGGCAATCTCACAAAAACTCCTTCTTTCCTGAAAGGAAACAAAAAATGGCTTGTAAGCGACTGGGAGGACGTGGAAGACTGGTCAGCAGTGTTTTTGACCTTTGAAGATGAAACTAAAGCTACAGTTTTTGCCAATGATGTGACTTTGGGAGGTGTTATCAATACAGTCACCGTACAGCTTTCCAACAGCGTTGTTAAATGCAATCTATCCGGAGGGGGTGCGTGTCAGGCTTATGCCCCTGCACCAGAGATATTCTCTGAAGAATATCTCACTGAGAAACTTGAGACAAAAGCTGGCTGGAGCTTCCCTGCCCCCGACGAAGATTGGATGAGAGGTTATCCTCAAGAGATGGAGGATTTTATGGAGTCCATTTGTTTTGATCGAGATCCCATTTCAGACGGTGAATTGGGCAAGGAAGTTGTGCGGGTTGCGTACGCTAGCTATATAGCTGCCGAAGAAGGGCGCAAGGTTGAGATTTCAGAATTGAGGAATCTAGAAGGAGGTACTTTTCGATGAAGGCTGCGGTCAAGATGGACGAGCGAAAGGAACTGGTATTGTCGGAACGGGAGATTCCTAAGCTACAACACGACGAAGCCTTAGTAAAGGTTATAGCTACGAGCATTTGCGGAACAGACGTTGCCATTAGAAATAACACGTTTATGGGCAGGCATGGCCCCGTCAAACCGCCCATTGTGCCAGGGCACGAATTTTATGGCGAGGTCGTTGAGGTGGGTTCCAAGGTCAGGAAGGTTAAAGTCGGAGATAAGGTTGTTACAAGCGCTATTAAGGGTTGTGGAAATTGTTACCCTTGCAGGATTGGCCTTTATCATAGATGCCGCAGTTGGAGCCATGTAGGAATTGATACGGATGGAAGTTTTGCCGAATACGTGGCTGTTTGTGATGAGATTCTCTTTCCGGTGCCCGATGGAATTCCTCCTGAGGAGGCGGCTGTTTTGGAGCCTGTCACCACAGCAGTCCGGGCCGTAAGAGTGAATGAAGTGAAACCAGGAAGTGCTGTTGTAGTTATGGGGCCGGGCCCATTTGGTCTATTTATTTTGCAGGCGGCCCTAACTACAGGTCCACGTAAATTAATAATGGTGGGCTTGAGCGCAGACGAAAAACGCCTTAAGTTAGCTAAGGAATTGGGTGCTGACGAGACGATCAGAGGAGACGAGGTCGATCCAGTGGAGGAAGTGAGGAGGCTGACTGAGGGACAGGGGGCTGACGTGGTTATAGAAGCTACTGGCAGGGTGGAGGCAGTCGCTCAAGGGATTGAAATGCTGGCTTCTGGTGGCCTTCTTTTGATGGGTGGCAGTGGTTTTCTTGGGCAGCAGGTTAGTTTTAAACCCTGGAATTTAGTGAGGGACGAAAGGCGCATTAAGGGCTTGCAAGGATTTGAGTGGGCAGACTATCTTTTGGCCTTAGAATTTTATAGATTGGGCAGAGTAAAAATTAAGCCCTTGATCACCCATGTAATGAAACTGGATGAGGTCAATGCCGCCTGTGACTTGTTGGAGAAAAAGGAAGCGTTAAAAATTGTGCTGCGACCTTAGATTGCAATATACTGAAGCTACACGTTGTATAAACTAGTTAAAAAGAAGGTGGCTGAAGAGTGTTGACGCTTGACGGCAAAGTAGCAATCGTGACGGGTGCGGCTGGTGATATCGGGCGCGAAATAACGCGGGCCTTTGTAAAAGCCGGCGCGACGGTGAATGCTTGCGATGTGGAATCAAAGCGCCTTGAATCCCTTTGTGGGGAACTGAGTGGAAATCCGGGCAAGGTCATACCTTATGTGACAGATATAAGCGACCTCAGCGCCATAAATGCCGTGGTCGATTCTGTGGCTAAAAAGTGTAAAACTGTGCATATACTTGTCAATGGCGCGGCGATCTGCCCATTGACAAGTATTGAAGAGATTGAAGAAAGCGAGTGGGATAAAACGCTTTCCATCAATCTGAAGGCACCGTTCTTTATAACTAAGGCCGTTATCCCATTAATGAAAGCGTCCAAGTGGGGGAGAATAATCAACATCTCTTCTATCTCTGGGTTTATCGGCGGAATATTGACAAGTCCAGCGTATTCCATTTCAAAGGCAGGACTCGTCTGCTTCACGAAATACCTGGCGAAGCGTTTGGCCCCTTACGGGATAACTGCTAACGCCATCGCCCCGGGCACCGCTGAAACGCGCATGACCGAATGTTTTCCCAAAGACGGCAAGGAAGCAATCCTCAAGAGCATACCGCTTGGTAGGCTTGCCCTTCCCTCCGACATAGTGCCCGCAGCCCTCTTTCTTGTATCTGATGAAGCCGGTTTTATTACAGGACAGACGATCCACGTAAACGGGGGTCAATATATGTAAAGAGGGAAAGCTATTTTGTGTTAGTTTAGTTTCTCGGAGTTGTATAATTCAGGCAAGATGCAATGAGAAACCTCGCTGTATGAGGAGGTGATACGGGGCAAAAGGTCATAGGCAGTAGAAGAGGGTAGTTCGCTGGTGTAGGTAAGACAGGAAATGAGGAGGGATGGCTATGTTTGGGAGAAAGGGATTTTTTAAGGTTGCCTCGTTGGCCATTGCGTTACTCTTTGTCGCGTGCAGTTCGCCGGCGCTGGCGAAGGAGATTGTCATAAAGTATGCCCATGGTGACCCACCCGATCCGATTCAAAGTCCGGCCCACGGAGACGCTGTTACATTCAAGAGCCTCGTCGAAGCGGCCACGAATGGGCAGGTGAAGGTGCAAGTTTATCCTGCGTGTCAGCTTGGCTCCGAGAGGGAAATGTTGGAAGGCGTAAAGGTCGGTACAATCGAGATGTGTAACGTCAGCGAAGGCACAGTGCCCGGGTTTTTCCCCGAGATCTCGGTATTGAGCATCCCCTATCTCTTTGAATCGGCTCCTTTGGCATGGAAAGTACTTGATGGCCCCTTCGGCAAAGACCTCATGGAAGAGATGAGACAAAAGACCGGCATACGATGCCTTACTATCACCGAGAACGGATTCAGAAACTTCACCAACAGGATTAGACCAATTAAGAAGCCCGAAGACTTGAAGGGCTTAAAGATCAGGACGATGGAACACCCTGGCCATATGGAAATGGTAAAAGCTCTCGGTGCGGACCCCACTCCCATTGCTTGGGGAGAACTTTACACGGCGTTGCAGCAAAAGGTTGTGGATGGCCAAGAAAACCCCATCTCGTTAATTTTGACTATGAAGTTCTATGAAGTGCAAAAATATTTGATTATGGACGGTCACATCTACAGCATCGATTTTACGTTTATGAATGACAAATTCTTTGAAGGACTACCGAAAGACGTTCAAAGGATAGTGTTAGATTCCGCCATAGTTTCCGGGTTGGTCCACCGCGGCATGCAACAGTATACCTCAGCCGTAGGCATCGATGAGCTCAAAAAGAAGGGAATGGAAATTTATGTCCCGACGCCTGACGAGATAGACGCTTTTCGTCAAGCCACTCAACCGAAGGTGCTCGAATGGGTGAAGACGCAGGTTCCTCAGAAGTGGGTAGACTACCTCTTCAATGAGACAGAAAAGGCCAGAAAAGAACTTTATGGAGAGTAGGGTGATAGTGCACTGCTGTAAGTAAGTGCTCATGGGGAGAGGCATGTTACTTTGACTCTCCCCATGAATTAAGTGGGTTGGGAGGCAAAAACATGACTCAATGGGTTATGATCGCTAAAAAGATAAGCGACACCACAGCCAATGTGGCAAAAGTTGTCATCGTGGGAATGATGGGGACGATGGCGGTTGTGATCATCATTCAGGTTTACATGAGATATGTAGCTAAGAGTCCCTTTCCATGGTCTGAGGAATTGGCACGATTTTTAATGGCATGGATAGCCTTTTTGGGGGCTGGCATGGGTATTAGGATAGGCTCTCATGTCGGCGTGGAGCTCTTCGTAAAAAAACTCTTTCCTCTAAGGGCGCAGCTTTGGATCTCGCTGTTGATTAAAATTCCACTGTTTGTCCTCTTTTTTGTTCTTATTAAGGAAGGGTATTTTTTGTGCCGAGAGATAGCGTTTCAACGCTCACCAGCCTTAATGGTTTCTATGGCCTGGCCATACGCCTCTGTACCCGTGGGATCTTTTTTCATGTTCTTGCAGATTTTGCCCTCCCTTCTTGAAGACCTACGCGACATCGTTGCACCTTCGTCTGAGATGACTTCTGTGCAATGAATAGCACGGCGAAAGCTTTATTCGCTTTTGGAGGTGCTTGAGAAATGGTTTTAGCAGTCCTTTTAGTCAGTTTAATAATATGCATATTTTTTGGCATGCCTATAGGGTTTTCTTTAGGAGTCAGCGCCCTTTGTTCGCTTTCAAGCTGGGGTAGTATACCGTTAAAGTTGATGGTGCAACGTATGTTTACCGGCATAGATTCCTTTCCTCTTATGGCGATACCATTCTTTATGTTGGCAGGGGAGTTGATGTTTTCAGGAGGAATGCTCACCCGGCTTTTTAAGTTCGCCGACGCCTTGGTAGGACATATTCGAGGTGGACTGGGCCACGTCAACATAGTTGCCAGTATGCTCTTTGCCGGTATCACCGGCTCTGCGCTGGCGGATACCGCAGCGTTAGGTTCTATGGAGATACCTATGATGGTGGAGGGGGGGTATGACGTCGATTATAGCGCTGCCATAACGGCAGCCTCTTCCATAGTCGGCCCTATCATTCCGCCCAGCATTCCACTGGTTATTTATGCTGTAGCTGCGGGCAATGTCTCCATCGCAGGACTTTTCTTGGCGGGAGCAGTACCGGGCATATTAATTGGCGTGGCTATGATGATTTATAATTACATAGTATCTTTAAAGAGAAACTATCCTCGCAGGGAAACGCGAATAAGCCTTATGGAATTCATCCGCATCTTCCGGAGGGCGATTTTGGTGCTTATGATGCCCGTAATTATTTTAGGCGGCATTCTTTCCGGCATCTTTACCCCTACAGAAGCATCTGCAGTGGCTGTCGCATACGCTGTGATCGTGGGCTTTTTCGTCACGCACGAACTGGACCTTAAAGGATTAACACGAGCACTTCTCAATAGCGGCATAGGAAGTGGCGTGGTGCTTATAGTAGTCGGGATGTCCAGCATCGTCTCGTGGATCTTGGCCACCCAGCAGGTGCCACAAATTGCCGCCAACTTCTTCCTTTCCTTAACAGACAACCCAGCTATCTATCTATTGTGCGTTAATGCGCTCTTGCTGGTTTTGGGGTGTTTTATGGATCCCACGCCGGCTATCATATTGGTAACTCCTATCTTAACCCCTATAGCTATAGCGTTGGGTATCCATCCCCTGCATTTTGGACTGGTAGTTGCAATTAACCTTGTCATTGGCTTGGCCACTCCACCGGTGGGCCTCTGTCTTTTCATCGCCTGTGGCATCGCCAAGATATCCCTTGAAAGGATAAGCAGGGCCATTTTACCGTTCGTATTGGTGCAGATAGCCGTGCTCTTATTGGTTACATATATTCCTCCTATTTCTATGCTCTTGCCTAAGCTTTTTGGATACTATTAAACGCACGCTGGTATAATAGTTAGAAGTTTACCATATGCGAAAGGGTGGGGTGCTATGTTATGGGAGAAGGTCAACGTCAAGGTCGAAGGCGGTTTGGATTTCGACCTGCCGAGGATGTTTTGGATTGAGCAAAAATTCAACAAGCAAAAACTTGATGACGTGCGGCAAACTACGAAAGAGGAACTCAGCAGGATCTTGCCCTCTAACTTAGAGGGCAAACGCATAGCCATAACGGCAGGAAGTCGCGGTATAAATAATATTTCTTCTATAATTAAGGCAATAGCGGAATCTTTAAAAGAAAAGGGCGCTAAACCTTTCGTCGTCCCGGCTATGGGAAGCCATGGCGGCGCCACTGCTGAGGGGCAAAGGGAGCTCCTTGCCGAATACGGCATAACCGAGGAGACGATGGGGGTTCCCGTCATATCTTCCATGGATGTAGTAGAAATAGGAACTAGCGATGACGGTGTTCCTGTCTATTGTGATAAGGAGGCTTATAATTCTGACGGCATTATAGTATGCAATAGGGTTAAGCCTCATACCGACTACAGAGGGCCGCACGAGAGCGGCTTGCTAAAGATGATGGCCATAGGATTGGGCAAGCACAAAGGAGCCACTGCGATACACAAGATGGGTTTTGACAAGTTTGAGACCGTAATCCCTAATGTTGGGAAGGTCTTTTTAAAGAAAGCGCCCATTTTGTGCGGCGTGGCGATCGTCGAAAATGTCTATCACGAGACAATGTTAATAGAAGCTGTTAAGCCAGAGCGCTTTGTAGAGCGCGATAAAGCGCTTCTAAAGATAGCCAAAGAAAACATGCCACGGTTTCTGTTATCGCACATCGACCTCCTTGTTGTGGACGAGATAGGTAAAGACATAAGCGGAGATGGTATGGACCCCAACGTCATAGGACGCACTGGGTCGAGGCTTCCGGGGTTTGAGACTATACCCATACAAAAGATAGCCGTTCTCGACCTGACCGAAGATACCCATGGCAACGGCATCGGCTTAGGCTTAGCGGATGTCACCTCGTATAACCTCGTAAGGAAGCTCGATTTGGCGCCGTCATATATAAACGCGATAACCTCCACCGTCCTTGAGGGGGTTAAGATCCCAGTAGTTATGAACAGCGATAGAGAAGCGATAGCGTTAGGATTAGCAACTTGTAATCGTGTTGAGCCAATGAATGCAGGTGTGGTGCGAATAAAAAATACGCTTTCGCTTTATACGATAGAGGTCTCCGAATCCTATCTGGATGAGGTGAAAAAGAGCGACGTTTTAGTAAAACTTACAGAGCCTACACCGTGGCGCTTCGATGCCCAGGGAAGCTTGATCCGAGAATACTATCGCGGGCAATAGTATGAAGCGCGTAGCGCTGCATCATGACCAAGAAAGAAGCGGTAGCCATCTTTAAGGCGGCGTTTGCCGCTTCCGTGTGGGGGGCCTCCTTCATCGCCACGAAGGTGGCCCTCCAAGACCTTTCTCCATATTCACTCATTTGGGCGCGCTTTGCCATAGGCATACCCGTATTGGGCGGTGCTTTGTTTTTCAGAAAACAGAAAATGAGCTTGCCCGCTGGAATCCTTCCCTCGTTGGCCTTGTTGGGCTTTCTGGGCGTTGCCCTTCATCAATGGCTTCAAAGCGTTGGTTTATTGACAGCTCAAGCTTCGACTTCGGCTTGGATAATCACCACAACCCCGGTTTTTATCGCCCTGTTGGGATACTTGGTCCTTAAAGAGCGCTTAGGAGGCGCTAAGGTAGCTGGCATTGCTGTCGCGGCTTTAGGTGTAGTAGTGGTTGTTTCAAAGGGAGACCTCAGCTCGCTCATCTCTGGCCGTTTTGGCACAGTTGGTGATTTCCTCATGATGATCAGCGCTGTGAACTGGGCTGTTTTCTCTGTCCTATCGAGGGCGGTGTTGCGGCGTTGTCCGGCTGCTTTGATGATGTTTTATGTTATGAGCATAGGGTGGCTCTTCTTGAACGTGCCGTTTTTCCTATTGGGTCCTGGGTTTGTCGACTTTATTGACCTTAGACTTTCAGGATGGGCTGGTCTGTTCTTTTTGGGCATTTTCTGTTCAGGCTTGGCCTACATATTCTGGTATGATGCCCTTGAGGCCATGGAGGTATCGCGAGTAGGGGCGTTCATGTACTTGGAACCATTGGTAGCTCTCGTCGTAGCAGCGCTCGTTTTGGGAGAACCGGTAACGTTCGTCGTCCTGACAGGAGGGGCCATGATCCTGCTCGGCGTGTGGTTGGTGAACCGAAGTTCAGGCAAATAGCTTTGCGAGGTGAGCGGTTGTGGAATATAGAATCGAACGAGATTCCCTGGGCGAAGTAAAAGTTCCAGCTAATTGCCTTTGGGGAGCGCAAACGCAGAGGAGCCTCGAAAATTTTAGAATTGGCTGGGAGCGCATGCCTAATGAAGTGATAAAGGCCTTGGCTATGATAAAAAAGGCCGCCGCTATTGTAAACGAAAGGCTTGGTAAGCTCGTTCACGAGCAGGCCATCGCTATAATAGAGGCATCCGATGAGATCTTGATCGGCAAGTGGGACGACCAGTTCCCACTCGTTGTCTGGCAGACGGGAAGCGGCACGCAGACGAACATGAACGTGAACGAAGTTATAGCCCACAGGGCCAACCATATCCTCGAAAAAAGCGGCATCCCTAAGATCCATCCCAACGACCACGTGAATATGTCTCAAAGCTCAAACGATGTATTCCCTTCCGCTATGCATATTGCTGCACTAATCACCATAGAAGACGAGCTACTTCCTGCCTTGGAGGCACTAAGGGTGACATTTGCATGGAAGGCGAAGGAATACGAAGACATTGTAAAAATCGGGCGCACCCATCTTCAAGATGCCACGCCGCTCACCCTGGGGCAAGAGATATCCGGCTGGGTCGGCATGCTCGAGCGTTCAAAGTCGATGATCGCGTCCAGCGTGGAATACTTGAGGGATTTGGCCATAGGCGGCACCGCTGTTGGCACTGGCCTGAACGCACATCCCGATTTCGGCAGGCTGGTGGCCGAAGAGCTCTCCGTCCTGACAGGGAGGCAATTTCGATCATCCCTCAACAAATTTCATGCTTTGACCAGCAAGGACGATCTTGCCTTCGTCCATGGTGCCCTAAAGGCTTTGGCTGCGGATATTTTGAAGATCGCAAACGATATCAGGCTCTTGTCAAGCGGCCCTCGCTGCGGTTTAGGTGAAATTATTATCCCTGCTAATGAGCCTGGAAGCTCCATCATGCCCGGCAAGGTCAATCCCACTCAGTGTGAGGCGCTTTCTATGGTTGCCGTCCAGGTTATGGGAAACGATGGGACAATCGGATTTGCTGCGAGTCAGGGGATCTTGGAACTCAACGTTTACATGCCCCTCATAATACACAACTTTCTCCAATCTGTAAGATTGTTGACCGATGCGGTGAATTCATTTAACGAACATTGTGCAGTAGGGATAAAGGCAAATCGCGAGCGCATCGCCAAATATGTGAGCGAGTCCCTCATGCTCGTAACAGCCTTGACGCCGCACATCGGCTACGACAGGGCGGCAGAGATAGCGAAGCTCGCACACGCTGAAGGGCTCACCCTTAAAGAAGCAGCATTGAAGCTAGGTTATCTCTCTGAGGAGGAATTCGGTAGGCTGGTGCGGCCGGAAGATATGATAACCCCGAAGGGATAGATAGAAATGTCTGTGAGCAACCAAGAGATAGCCGATATGTTCGAAAGGCTGGCCGATCTATTGGAGATAGATGGCGAAAATCCGTTCAAGGTCAGAGCCTATAGGAACGCCTCTCGTACCATATTGAGCCTTTCTAAGCGTGTGGCAGATATGGTAGAAAAGGGCGAAGACCTCACTCAGCTTCCGGGCATCGGCAAGGAGATAGCCAAAAAGATCCAGGAGATTGTAGAAACCGGAACTCTCTCTAAGCTCAAAGAGGTGGAATCTCGTGTCCCTCCGAGTTTGGTCGAACTTTTAAGGATCCCTGGCCTCGGACCTAAAGGGGTTCAGGCGGTCTACAAGAACTTGAACGTTAGAACTATCGAAGATCTCAAAAACGCTGCCGAGTCCGGCAAATTGGCGCGCATTCCAGGCTTCGGCGAGAAGAAGAGCAAAAAGATCCTCGAAGAAATAGGTAAGATCCAACAAGTCGGCAAACGATACAAGCTTGCACTAGTAGAGAAAGTAGCCGAGCCATTGCTTCAATATTTAAAAGAGACCGATGGCGTGCATGAGGCTATGGTGGCCGGAAGCTACCGGCGCAAGAAAGAGACGGTGGGCGACCTGGATATACTAGTAACTTGCAATGCAGCTTCGCCGGTTAGGGAGCGTTTCCTTAGCTATGAGAGCGTAGGAGAGATACTGTCTCAAGGGGAGACAAGGTGCTCGGTAAGGTTGCGCGATGGTCTTCAGGTAGACCTCCGCGTTGTGTCTGATGAGTGTTATGGCGCGGCGTTGCATTATTTTACGGGTTCTCAGGCGCACAATATAGCCATTCGCAAACTTGGCGTGGAAAGAGGGCTCAAGATCAACGAGTACGGCGTCTTTAAAGGCGAGGCGCGTATCGCCGGAAGGAAAGAGGAAGATGTCTTCGAAAGCGTTGGCCTTCCATATATAGAACCAGAACTGCGGGAGGATCGTGGGGAGATAGAGGCTGCTAAAGCTGGCAAATTGCCCAAACTTGTAACGATCGACTCGATCAAGGGCGATCTTCACACGCACACAAAGGCCACAGATGGTTATCACACCGTCGAGGAAATGGCTTTGGCCGCCAAGGAGCGCGGCTATCGGTACATTGCGATAAGCGACCATTCAAAACACCTGACCGTCACTCGAGGTCTTGACGAGAGGCGGTTGCGGGAGCAGATGAAGGAAATAGATAGCTTGAACGAGCGTCTCGATGGTTTCGTGGTCTTGAAGTCCATAGAAGTAGATATTATGGAGGACGGCTCCCTTGACCTGTCGGACGACGTCTTGAAGGATCTGGACTTCGTCATCGGGGCAGTGCATCATAAATTTAATCTTTCCAGAGAGAAGCAGACAGAACGCATCATTAAAGCCATGGACAACCCAAATTTCACTATACTGGCTCACCCTACGGGCAGGCTAATAGGTGAGCGCGACGGCTACGATGTCGACATGGAGTGCCTAGTTGAAGCCGCCAAGGAGCGCGGCTGCATCTTGGAGCTCAACGCTCACCCCGACAGATTGGACCTTACGGATGAGGCGTGCAGACTCGCCAAAGAGGCGGGTGTCCGGGTGGCCATCTCAACCGATGCTCACGCAATCGGAGACCTGAGCTTCATGCGCTACGGCATAAACCAGGCTCGGCGAGGATGGCTCGAAGCTAACGACGTAGTTAACGCTCTCCCTCTCGATGGTCTTAAGCGAGCGCTGCGTCGATTTAGCTAAAGCGAAGACATGAGCAGCCAATTTTCCATCTCCCTGTGGGCCACTTATTTTATTTATGCGTACTCTAATATATTCTTTTTGCTCTCTGTCTACTTGAGCAGCGTCGGTCTTTCGCTGCGCGTTTCCGGCTGGGTTTTGGCTTCTTTTTACATAGGTACCACCTTTATACGTCCCTTTGGCGGTTGGGTGCTTGAGCGTTTTGGATTGCGCAAGACGCTTCTCGTTGCAGGGATCATATCGCTCTTTGGGGCTTTGGGCGTCTTTTTTTCGCTCCCCTCTGTCCCTTACATGATCTTTTACAGGGTTATAGGCGGAGTCGGCTATGGGATCTACTTGGTGGGGCTTACGACGCACCAATCTTTCATATTTTCCGAGAGCGTCAGGGGGTCGCGATTTGGCTGGATAACGGTGTTGACCATACTCCCCTTGGCCACGTTGAGTCCTTTAGGCGGATGGTTTCTCCGAAAGGGTTTTGTGGAGCTCTACTTCTTCATTTCGCCAGTCGCAGCGCTCTGCTGCATAGTTTTGGGACTACTGCTCAAAATGCCGTCGGAAGGCGTAGATGTGCCTAAGATAGAATGGGGGAGCTGGAGAGAGCTGTTTTGTCTTAAGGGCGTGCACCTGTTGGTCGTATCTACACTGCTTTTCGCCCTGGCTAATGCGTTTTTCCTCTCTGTGAGCGGTTTCTTCTCCGAAAAGGGGTTGAATCCGGCTGCCTTTCTTTGGGCCAATGCCCTCGTATGCCTGGTCCTCAGGGGTTTAGGGGGGAGGATTCTCGACAGATGGGATCGCAGGAGGATGGCGGCTCCTGTGACCCTATTGATGGCTATAGTGATTTTGGTGGCCATAGAAGCTGATAGCGACTTGGAACTCTTGATTTTGGGAAGCCTTTTCGGGCTGGGGTTGGGTTTCGGTTTTCCCGTTCATCTCGCTTTGATCTCAGATCTCACCCTTCCGCGCTTGCGCCCCAAAGGGACGGCCTTGGGCTGGTTTTTCATGGATGCCGGATGGTTCATATCTCCCATCTTGGTTGGGTATATGGCATCGCTTGTGGGAGAAGAGTGGGCACTGCGGCTGCTCGCCTTGGTGATCTTGGCGTGTTCGGTGGTTGTGTTTTTACTGTGGGAGCGTTTTGTGAGGTTTGTGCCCGAACTTAACGCTGATGTGTCCCGTAAAGGCGCGTAAGCCCAGCGTCAAGGGCTGCTTTTACAGCTGCCTCAAATTCGACGATTGTGATGCGACGGGCGATTTCGGGGTGGTCGAAGGCCTTGTAGGTTGGGTAATACTGGTCCATTACATTTAAAAATGTGCGAGGCGAAACCTCTTTTGCCAAGAATTCGGCTATCTCTTCAGTTCCGGCGAGATTATTTGGTAAAACTAAATGTCTTACCAAAAGCCCTCTCCTTGCCAGCCCCTTCTCATCGAGCTCTAAGTCTCCCACCTGCCCGTGCATTTCTTTAACGGCGGCTCTATTCACCTCTGGATAATCTTCTGCGCCAGAAAGAGCCCTTGCCACCTCTCGGGCAGCGTACTTCATGTCGGGCATGTAGATGTCCACAATGCCGTCGAGCAGTTCGAGCGCCTCTACGGAGTCATAACCGCCGCTGTTATATACCAACGGGAGGGATAACCCTCTTTGCGTCACCAAGGCGAGGGCTTCCAGTATCTGTGGAACCACATGGGTTGGCGTGACCAGGTTTATGTTGTGACATCCCATTGATTGCAGGGTGAGCATTATGGATGCAAGATCTTCCGCGTCGGCTTCTCTTCCAGCTGGACGCTGGCTTATATCGTGGTTTTGGCAAAAAGAACAACGCAAACTGCATCCGCCGAAGAATATCGTCCCTGAGCCGCACCGCCCGCTTAAAGGACGCTCTTCGCCATGATGCGGTCCGTAACTCGCCACCCTCGCGAGCCTTCCGATGCCACAAAAGCCCGTTTCCCCCTCCAAACGTTTTGCCCCGCACCGCCTGGGGCACAGTCGGCATGGCGAAAGCAGCTCTAAGGCTTTGCGCGCTCGATTCTTTATTTCTTCAATTCCGAGCTTTAAATAGGCGGGCTTGAATGGCATCTCGCAAGGCCTTCTCATTTAGCGTGATCTTTCTTCTTGCGTAGGTGGTGTAGGTAAAGCGCTATTATGATGGCGCATGCGGCGATGACGGTAACAGTTATGGAGTGTAAGTATTGCGCGACCAGCTCCTGATTGTACCCGACCCAATATCCCACCCAAGCCAATATCGCGCTCCATATGCCAGCGCCGAGGGCAGTGAAGGCGCAAAAGGTCGGCACGTCCATCCTCGCTAGGCCGGCAGGAAGCGATATGTATTGCCTGATCCCGGGGAGGAGCCTGCCGATAAATGTGCTTATATGGCCGTGATTGAGGAAGAATTGCTCTGCTTTTTTCAGCGTCTCCTCACTGATGAAGAGATACTTGCCGTATCGCTCGAGGAAAGGCCTTCCGAAGCGCAGAGCTACCCAGTAGTTGAAAAGGGCTCCCAGTAGGCTTCCGAGCGTTCCCATCGTGATCGCAACCCATAGGTTCATCCTCCCTTGGGCTGCCAAATATCCTGCAGGGGGCATCACTACCTCGCTCGGAAATGGGAAGAACGAGGACTCCAAAAACATGAGAGCTGCGATGCCGGGATACCCCAGCCTTCCTATCGTCGATACGAGCCACTCTATCAGGGTTTGCAATTTTTGATCAACTCCGCTTTATCGGTTTGGAAGCGCACGATTCAGTATAATAGAACAAAGGTTGAAACGGGAGGGGTTAAGAGTGAAAATTCATGAACTTGCCGGTTGTTCGGCGCCGCTTGAACTGCTGATAAACGTGCCGCGCTTGGTAGCAAGCTTTTATGCCTTAAAACCCAATGTGAGCGATCCGCTTCAGAGGATCGCCTTCGGCACGTCGGGACATCGCGGTTCTTCTTTGAAGAAGAGCTTTAACGAGGGCCATATATTGGCCATATGTCAGGCCATATGCGAATACAGGGCTTCTCGCGGCATTGCAGGGCCGATTTTTGTGGGTATGGATACGCACGCGCTCTCTGAGCCCGCTCTGATGACAGCCGTGTCTGTGTTTGCCGCAAACGGAGCGGATGTGGTCATTCAGGATGACTTCGGCTATACGCCGACCCCTGTCATATCTCACGCCATACTGACCCATAACCTCAAGAAAAATTCTGGCTTGGCCGACGGCGTCGTCATAACTCCGTCTCACAATCCTCCTGAAGATGGCGGCTTCAAATACAACCCTCCTCAAGGTGGGCCAGCTGATCCGGAAACGACGAAGGTGATTCAGGATCGCGCCAACGCCTTGCTGGAGAACGGATTGAAGGGGGTCAAGTTCATCCCCTTCGAGGAGGCCATGGCATCTGGGGTAGTCCACCGAAGGGATTACATTAAGCCTTATGTCGATGACTTGAACGACGCCGTTGACATGGAGGCCATAGCCGCATCGGGCATAAAGATAGGTGTAGACCCCATGGGTGGAGCGGCCGTAGGTTATTGGGGTTTCATAGCCGAAAGATACGGTTTGAACCTGCACGTGGTGGATCGGAGAGTTGACCCAACCTTTTCTTTTATGACGGTAGATCACGATGGCAAGATCCGTATGGATTGTTCATCGCCATACGCTATGGCTCGCCTGATCGGTTTGAAGGAGGATTTTGGCGTTGCCTTTGGCAACGATCCGGACGTCGATCGACATGGCATAGTTACTAAAAGCGGCCTCATGAAATCAAATCATTATCTATCCGTAGCAGCCTGGTATCTATTTCAGCATCGTCCAGCCTGGGAAGAGGGCGTATCTGTAGGCAAAACGATTGTCTCGAGCTCCATGATCGACCGCGTCGCTCGAGGTCTGGACAGGAAAGTGGTGGAGGTGCCGGTCGGGTTTAAGTGGTTTGTCGATGGGCTGCTGTCAGGTTCGCTGGGATTTGCGGGGGAGGAAAGCGCCGGAGCTTCTTTCTTGCGCAGGGATGGCACAGTTTGGACCACAGATAAAGACGGGATCATTATGGGGCTTCTGGCTGCCGAGATCACGGCTGTTACGGGGAAAGACCCAGCGGAGCATTACGAAGAACTGGAAAGGCGTTTCGGCAGGACTTATTTTGCCAGGATAGACGTCCCGGCCACGCCAGAACAGAAGGTTGTCTTGGGGCGCCTTTCTCCCGATGATGTGCGAACCGATACGTTAGCCGGCGAACACGTCACCGCTATCCTCGCCCATGCCCCTGGCAACGGTGCCCCTATAGGCGGAATAAAGGTGGTCGCCGAAGGGGGTTGGTTCGCCGCAAGGCCTTCTGGCACAGAGGATGTTTATAAGATATATGCGGAAAGCCTTAGAGGTGAAGAGCATTTGGCCAAGATATTGGAAGAGGCACAACATATTATAGATGTTGCCTTCGCTGCGGCCAGGATTCAAGGCCAGCATTGATAACCTACATCTAAAGATGTGAAGTTCTGTGGTATAATACAAGTGCGCATATAGGTATGCCCGCCTTCCGCAGGAGCAATTTCTGTGTTTTTGTTGCTCGAAGATAAAAACCCTTATTTGCTACTAATATGAGGTGTTGATCTGCCTGCGGAGCGAGAGTGCTTTGGTTTTGGAGGTTGCGCCGCTGACGCTGGTCAAGCGGCAATGATTTTTTCGTGAAGGCACGAGGTTTTGTGAGGAGGAAAGAAAGCATGACTGCACCGGTCTCACAATACACCGCAGAGGACATTCAAGTATTGGAAGGTTTAGAGGCAGTGCGCCTGAGGCCGAGCATGTATATTGGCGACACGAGCCCAAGAGGTCTTCATCACTTGATCTATGAGGTTGTCGATAACGCCGTAGATGAGGTGTTGGCCGGCTTCTGTGACCAGATTATCGTGGTGCTTCATTCTGACGGCAGTGTGTCTGTGGAAGATAACGGTCGCGGCATACCGGTCGATATCCATCCTCAGACTGGCAGGCCGGCAGCTGAGACCGTTTTGACCACCCTGCACGCCGGTGGCAAGTTCAACAATAAGGCTTACCGAGTTTCAGGCGGCCTTCACGGCGTGGGAGTATCCGTGGTTAACGCCCTGTCCGAATGGTTGGTCGTCAATATATGGCGAGATGGCAGGGAGTGGAGACAGGAGTTCCACAGGGGCATCCCCGCAACCGAGTTGACGTTAATCGGCGAGTCGCAAAAGAGAGGCACAAAAGTTCATTTTATGCCCGATGGGGAGATTTTTAGAGAAAAGGCATTATCCTGGGACGTGCTCAGCAACCGTTTCAAAGAGCTTGCTTTTTTACTACCCGGCCTTTCGATATCCCTACGAGATCAAAAAGACGGCAGAGAAGTCACTTTCTGCTACGATGGCGGCATCTCTGCCTTTGTGGAATATCTGAACCGCGACAAGGTAAAGCTCACGCCCCAGCCGTTTTTGGTCAAAGGCGAACGAGAAGGCGTGCAAGTGGAAGTAGCGTTTCAGTATAACGATAGCTATATCGAGCGCATCTTTGCCTTCGCCAACCTTATCCATACTATAGAAGGTGGTATGCACGTCTCGGGTTTCAGATCTGCCCTCACAAGGGCTGTAAACGAAATGGCACGGCGACAAAAACTCCTGCGCGACAAGGAAGCGAACCTCTCTGGCGAAGACTTGAAAGAAGGGTTGACAGCGGTTATATCCGTGAAGCTTCAAAACCCTCAATTTGAAGGGCAGACCAAGACCAGACTTGGCAATAGCGAGGTCAAGGGCATTTTAGATTCCATAGTCTACGAGGGGCTGATCGCCCATTTTGAGGATAACCCCCAAGCCCTGGGCCCGATAATAGAGAAGGCGCTGAAGGCACGTCAGGCTCGTGAAGCCGCCAGGAAGGCCAGAGAGTTAGTGCGCCGTAAGTCAGCGCTTTCGAGTGCAGATCTGCCCGGCAAGTTGGCCGACTGCTCAAGCCGTGACCCAGGGCAGAGCGAACTTTATATAGTAGAAGGCGATTCGGCCGGCGGCAGTGCAAAACAAGGGCGCGACAGACATTTTCAGGCCATCCTTCCGCTTCGCGGCAAAATCCTCAACGTAGAGAAGGCTCGTCTCGACAAGGTTCTATCCAACAACGAGATTCGCACTTTGATCCAAGCGTTGGGCTGTGGAGTAGGTGAGGATTTCGATGTTAAAAAGCTCAGATATCATCGTATGTCATAATGACGGATGCCGATGTCGACGGCGCCCACATAAGGACGCTATTGCTGACCTTCTTTTATCGCTACATGCGAGAGATAATTGAGGGAGGATATCTCTACATAGCGCAACCGCCCCTATTCCGATTACAGGTTGGGGATCGCGTTCATTACTGCTATAGCACTGGTGAGCTGAAAGAGTTGACCTCCAGTTTGGATGGCCGTAAATATTCTGTTCAGCGCTATAAAGGCCTCGGCGAAATGAACCCGCAACAACTGTGGGAGACTACCATGGATCCAGCAAATCGCATTCTGAAGAGGGTAGAGATTGAAGATGCCGTGGTGGCCGACGATTATTTTAATATCTTGATGGGCGATAAAGTCGAACCACGGCGCGAGTTCATAGAGACCCACGCTATGGAAGTGCAAAACCTCGATATATAGGTATAGGTTCACGCAGCGTGATGCCGCGTCACTTTTGAGTGTTTGTCGGCCACGCTGCAGGCACCAAAGGCTTCGGGTTTCACTTGAGCCGTGAAGCCACTCCCCTTTACCATGCCCACTACAGCATTGATTATTTCTCTCGTCTCTCCTTGCTCTCCCACATCTAAGTGGATTTCGAGTATTCTCCTGTAATATTCGGATCGTTCCGGATCTTCGGCCAGTGCGCAAAGCAGCTCGCCGGCTAACGATAAGCTCAAAGAGGTCTCAGTGAAGATCCTCTCCTTAAAACTATAGAGCCTGTCGTTGAACAGCCTTCTATAGAAATAGATGCCGCCGCGTCCAATCCTGTGGATTACGATGGCCGAAACGAAAAGGACTCCATTTCGATAACTTTGTGAGTCGGTTCCTACGATGAGCCTGTAGCTACCTTCCTCTGTTAAAAATGCGCTGACGCGTTCGATTGCGTCTTCGAAGCTCAATGCACCATGGGTAGGACTTATGAACACCTGAGGCACCTTCCTTCGTTAATGGGCGTCTTGTGTAAGTTTAGCAGCAATAACTCCAAAATTACATCACATTTTTGTTACAATATAAATAATAGGAGGAATGCAGTAGAAAAAGAGGGAGGAGAAT
>CAYTKB010000005.1:0-27392 GCA_964438265.1 uncultured Acetomicrobium sp.
CACTTCTCTTCTCGATAGACCCTCAGGCCAGCCTCAACATAAGTATCTTGAGGTTCACCTGGCACGTCTGTAAAAACAGCATAATCGACTCCTGCACCTTTTAAGAGCGTTTCTACCCTTTGCACATAACCAACCTTTTTCATAATTTCATCAGAGACGATCAGCGCTTTTTTGCAACCGAGCTTTCCGACTTCCCTGCCCAAATCCTCAAGGCAACCAGGACCCTGCAGTAACGTCCCCGGCATACGAAATTCAGTTTTACGCAACACAATTACCCCCCTTTAAACGTTATTAAGCCAATTTAAATTAATATCATAAACCTAAACTATGATAACCAATCAACACAAAGAGAGCAACGACAGGTATCGCAATCTGGGTTACGAATATAGGCCAGTAAGCCTCCCTGTGCGTTTGATGGCATATGGTCAACAGCGTTATTTGTGCTCCTTGATGAGGAAGCGTATCGAGCGTGCCAGCAGCTATTACTGAAATGCGATGCACCCAATCCATGGGCACTCCTAAGGAAATATAAAGATCCTTCAAAGCAGCATAGGCTACGCCTAATCCCCCAGAAGCTGATCCCGCAGCGCCAGCAGCTATAGCTGTGGTGATGGCTACGAGTAAAAGCGGCGGCATGGACATGCCTTTTAAACCTTCAATAATTTGGGCAAAACCCTGAGTATTTCTTACCACTCCAGCAAAGCCTACAACAATAGCGGTATTCAATATCGCAGGGGCCGAATTTAACGCACCCTTGTTTAAAATCTGAACCCAACTGAAATACCCACCACCATAAGGGGCCAAAAGTACTATAGCAAGCATGATACCTGCAAGTACCGCTGCCTCAACAGGCACTCTAAATACATTAAACAGCACAAGTATTACTATGCACGGAATCAAAGAAGGGATAGGGTGAGGTAGCCTTCTTTCACTTTCGGTATGCTTTGTAACTTGAAGCGTATGCTCGTCCTCTACAAATACGTAACCCTTGGCTGCCCAACGCCTTCCCTGCCACTCGAGGTACCAAAAGATTAAAGCGAACTCAACCACAGCGGCCAAAGTACCACCCCATAAATCCGCTATGGAAGAAGTCCCCAAATACCTCATAGGGATAACATTTTGAATCGCCGGAGTTCCAGGACCGCTCATAGACCAAGTCCAGCATCCCGCGGATATGGCAGCCGGAATAAGCCTTCGGCTTACATTGGCCTCTTTAAACATATATAAAGCAATCGGATACATAGCAAAAAATACCACAAAACCGCTTATTCCTCCGTATGTAAGTATTCCCGTTATAGTCATAATAATGGGCGCCACGTATTTGCCTTTTGTAAAGCCAATCATCCATCGAGCCAACGATTCTGCGGCTCCGGTGTCTTCCATAATGGAGCCGAACACGGCACCGACAAAAAATACAAGGAAGAAGTTTTTCACATAATCTGCTGTAGTGGCCATGTAGGGCCCGAGCATCGTCTCAAATAGCGGTAAGCCAGCCACTAAGGCTACAAGCATGGAAAGCAAGGGGCCCAATATAAGGGCACTCCATTTCTGAAACGCAAGATAACCGAACAGTGCAAGCGCTATGGGGAGTATCGCGATTTGCAAGAAATCCATATTTGTTTTCACCTCCATTGCTATAGAATATAGCCTTAACATTACAAAAACTTATAACTCTCTATTTTAGTTTTGCTTTGTATATCCTAAAGGTCTCCACCTCCTTTTGTTTGCTTATGGTTGTCTTGGGTTGATTTTGTTCACGATTGCTTGGACCAATCTTACTCACGGCCAAAGTAAAAGTCAATTTTTAACTGCATCATGAGGCTAAAGAAACAGCTTTACGCAATACCAAAAGCACAAATATACGATGATCACTGATGTCTCAAGTCAACACTGATTGGCATATAAGCCCGATTGATAGCAGGTCCCTTATGCGCTACGCTTCGGAGTTCACAATAATCAAAATGATGTTACAATAATTAGCTCCTTGCTTTCTCCTTTCTTTCCTTTAACTGTCTTATCATCTCGGGGACGACCTTAAAGAGGTCCCCGACAATTCCGTAATTGGCCACCTTAAAGATGGGGGCTTCCGGGTCCTTGTTTATGGCTACAATAATGTCGGAGGTTTGCATGCCGGCCAAATGCTGAATGGCTCCGGATATGCCACAGGCTATGTAAAGCTTGGGCCTCACTGTGCGTCCGGTCTGGCCCACCTGATGTGCATAGGGGATCCAGCCGCTGTCAACGGCAGCCCTCGAAGCTCCTACGGCACCTCCCAAAAGTTGAGCCAGCTCTAAAAGTATTTTGAAATTTTCAGGCCCCTTCATACCCCTGCCGCCTGAGACTATAATGTCAGCGTCAGCGAGGTTGACCGTACCTGCCGTGTCCTTGATGAAATCCAAGATAAAAAGGAGCAAGTCCTTGGGAGTTGATACAGGCTCTATTTCCACGATACGAGCTCCATCTTTGGCAACCCTCTCAGGCATGGGCATGACTTTGGGGCGAACTGTTGACATCTGCGGCCTCTTATAAGGGCATAGTATCGTTGCCATTATATTGCCACCAAAGGCCGGGCGAGTCTGCATGAGCAACCCTTTTTCTGGATCTATATCGAGTTCGGTGCAGTCCGCAGTGAGGCCCGTTTCGAGGCGCGTGGCCAAAGCTCCTGCGAAATCCCTTCCGAGCGTCGTAGCTCCTATGAGGACGATTTCAGGTTTGTATTCATTTATGATGTTTTCTGCCTCGCACACATAAGAATTGGTCTGATACTCCTTGAGATGAGGGGCATCTACCACATAGATCTCGTCAACGTCGTATGCGCTTACCTCTTTGGCTATATCTTTTGCTCCATTGCCTATCACCATGGCGCATAGAGGTGTCGTTAACTTGTCAGCCAGATCTCGACCCTTGCCAAGGAGCTCAAAAGAGACATGGTTGATGCGGCCAAATTCGTGCTCGACGAATACCATCACCCCTCTATAACCAATAGCTTCCTCGCCATGTTTTTCTTCCATGAGGAGGGCCTTCATGGGGCAGGAATCGACGCATTGGCCGCAGAGAATACATGACTCGAGCACTTCGGCGATGCCATCGTCGTTCAGCCTTATCGCGTTGTATGGGCAGACTTGGATGCAAAGACCACAGCCCGTACACTGTTCTTTTATGACTTTGAGCGCCATTATAATGTCCCCCTATATGCTTATAACTTGCTGAGAAGAGAGGGCGTCCAGGAGCTTAGACACAACTTCCGGGACTTCTCCTTCTAAGATCTGACCACCGGCCCGCGGGGGCGGGGTGAAAATCCGGATCACTTGAGTGGGTGAGCCATCAAAACCAAACTTGGTCTGATCTCCATTTAGGTCCTGTGGCCCCCAGATTGGAATTTCGGTCCTGGTAGCTCTCCTTATGGAAATGACATTCGGCAGGCGCGGCTGATTTATGTCCTTTACCACAGTCATGAGGGCTGGCAATGTTGTCTCCACCGCTTGAATCCCTTCGTCCAAGAGACGCTCGACCACGATCCTTTTGTCTTCCGCGCTTATTTCTCTCACTTTGCAAACATAGGTGAGCTGCTTAAAACCGAGCCTTTGAGCCAAGCCTGGACCAACCTGAGCGGTGTCTCCATCGGTGGCCTGCTTGCCACAAATAACGAGATCAATTTCACCTAACTTTTTGATAGCCAGCGAGAGCGTGTATGTAGTCGCCAGTGTATCTGAGCCTGCAAAAGCCCTATCACTTAAGAGGACAGCTTTGTCCGCTCCCATAGCCAGGGCTTGTCTTAAAGCCTCCTTGGCCTGAGGAGGCCCCATGGAAATGGCTATGACTTCGCCACCATAGCGCTCCTTAAGTCTAACCCCCTCCTCGATGGCGTATTCGTCAAAGGGGTTGACCACGCTCTCCACGCCTTCACGAATCAAGGTGCCCTTGACAGGATCCATCTGCACTTTGGCTTCGGTGCTCGGGACCTGCTTGATGCATACCACTATACGCAAGCGAAAACTCACCCTCTCTTTTGCAGAACTGTAACTTTCAACTTAACGGCCCACGAAATTAGGTGGCCGCTTCTCTAAAAAGGCCGCTACGCCTTCTCTTTTATCCTCAGTGGAACAGGCCAACGCGAAGAGGTACGACTCATGAGCCAGCCCCTGGTCGAGGCCGAGGTTTACACCTCTGTTCAAAGCTTCCTTAGCATATTGAACTGCAAGTTTGGGGAGGGCTTTAATTTTTTGAGCCCATGATGTAGTCTCTTCCATTAAGCCATCTGCAGGAACGATCTTGTTGACCAATCCTATGCGGTAGGCCTCCTGAGCGTCTATCATGTCACCTAAAAGCACCATCTCCATCGCCTTCGTCCTGCCTATCGTACGAGCAAGCCTTTGGGTACCGCCGCCGCCAGGGATGATACCAAGCTTAACCTCTGAAGCTGCGAAGCGTGCGCTTTCAGACGCTATCCTAAAGGTGCAAGCCAAAGCCAGCTCAAGCCCTGCACCTATAGCATAGCCGTTTATGGCGGCTATGACGGGAACGTTCAGATTTTCTATGCGATCGTAGAGTTCTTGGCGCTGCCTCGTGTGCTCCCTGCCCAAAACGATATCCCGTTCGGCGAGCTCTTTGATGTCGGCACCAGACATAAAGGCTTTATCGCCGGCTCCCGTTATTATTACAACCCTAACGTCTTTGTCGCTCTCGATCGCGCCTATAGCCCTTTCAAGCTCTCCGACGAGCGCATTATTCATGGCATTCCTCACCTCAGGCCGGTTCACGGTGATGTAGGCCACTTGGTCCTTCACTTCGCAAAGCAGGATTTCATTCGACACCTCGATCACCTCACGCGAAGGCGGATATGCCGAGGTCACTGCTCGCTATGATGAGCTTTTGAATCTCGCTCGTGCCCTCATAAAGCGTATTTATTCTGGCATCGCGATAGAAACGCTCAACAGGGAATTCATTCGAGAAGCCATAACCGCCAAAGATTTGGATAGCTCTATACGCCACTCGATTAACCATTTCACCGCAGAAGAGTTTCGCCATAGAAACTTCCCTGGTGCAGCGCGCACCTTTATTCTTTAAGTGTCCAGCCCTGTAGACCAAAAAGCGCCCCGCATCGATATTGATGGCCATTTCGGCAAAATGCTCCTGAATGAGCTGATGGCCAGCTATCGGCTTACCGAACTGGACCCTCTCTAAGGCGTATTTCTTGGCAGCGTCATAACACCCCTGTGCCGTGCCGACGCAGCCCGCAGCAACCGTATAGCGACCGTTGTCGAGGGCACTCATGGCCACCTTGAAGCCGTCTCCCGGGTTGCCGAGGACGTTTTCTTTGGGCACGCGTACATCTTCAAGTATCAGTTCAGCGGTGCTAGAGGCGCGAAGACCGAGTTTGCCATGGATATCTCTGGATGAAAAGCCGGGCGTCTTCGTATCGACGATGAAGGCAGTAATTCCTCTATGGCCGGCAGACTTGTCTGTCTTCGCGAATATTAAGGCCACATCTGCGCAACCGTTTGAAATCCACATCTTGTTGCCGTTCAATATATAACTGTCACCATCGAGGACGGCGCTTGCCTGCATGCTGGCCACGTCGCTCCCCGAATTAGGCTCGGTCAAGCCGAAGCATCCCAAGATCTCCCCCGAGGCCAATCTCGGCACATACATGCGTTTCTGATCCTCTGTGCCCCACCGCAAGATGGAAAGAGTCACAAGCGATATTTGCACAGAATAGATGCCGCGCACAGAGGAGTCCACGCGCCCCAACTCCTCAGCTACGAGGGCGTGCGATATGTAATCGAACCCTCCGCCTCCGTATTCCTCCGGAATGACGGTGCCAAATATCCCAAGCGCTCCCATTTTCTTGACGATCTCTTCTGGAAATTTCTCTTCCTGGTCATACTGGGCTGAAACGGGCGCAATTTCCTTGTCGGCAAAATCTGCCACCATCTTTTTTATCATCTGTTGCTCTTCATTAAGATCGAAATCCATTATTCATCCCTCCCCGAGCTTATTTTTAAGAGGTCACTGTTCGTATGTGTAAAAACCCTTGCCGCTCTTGCGCCCCAGATACCCTGCGCGCACCATCTTTTTCAGTATGTAGGGCGGGCGGTAACGTGGGTCTCCGAGCTCGCGGAAGAGGGTCTCCATTTTAGCGAGGTGTACATCCACGCCTATCATGTCTATCAATTCGAGCGGACCCATAGGCAGGTTGGCGCCCAGCTTCATCGCCGTATCTATGTCTTGAGGCTCGGCCACACCTTCGGAATACGCTACCACCGCCTCGTTGAGGAGGACACCTAAGATGCGGCTCACTATTCCTGCAGGCGTCTCGATCTTTATGGCTATAGGTGTTTTGCCTAAAAACTCAGCGAGCTCCTTCGTTTTTTCCACAGTCTCTTTCGACGTCTGCAGTGCGGGCATGATCTCGACGAGCTTCATGACTACCGGAGGGTTGAAGAAGTGCATTCCTATTACCCTGTCGCTGTGTTTTGTCGCGCTAGCGATCTCCGTTATGGGACAGGCTGTCGTATTTGTGGCGAGGATCACATTCGGCTCGAAGTTAGCGTCTAACCTTGCAAATATCTGCTTTTTAACTTCTATATCTTCAACAACCGCTTCGATCACGAAGTCCACATCTTTGGACATGACCGCCTCGATCTCTGTGCCGCCGCCGATACGGGACATGATATCCTTGACCTCTTCTTTCGTCATCTTCCCCTTCTCGATGCGCTTTTCGAGGCCGCTTCTTATCCTCTCGATGGCTCTATCCACAAAGGATCTGTCCACATCGATGAGGACAGCATCGAGCCCGGCCTGAGCGCAGACCTGGGCAATGCCGTGCCCCATCGTCCCCGCGCCCACCACCATAACCTTCTTGAATGCCATCTCCTCCACCTCCCTGGCATAAAGTAACATTTAAAAGCTACATCGACAACGATCTTTTTACTAAGCAACGGTTTTAAGTGCTTTCAGAATAAGTTCCCCATATCATCGAACGGGAACTCATAAGGGCCGCTCGCTACTTCCACGTACGGCTTCATCGCCTCGGCTTGCGAGATCAGATTTTCGGAGATCTCCAACTCGTCCAAGAGGAGCGTGTTTTTAATCCGCGCCATCCTGATTTGTCTTTTATCCAATAGATTAGACGTCTTTACGGCTGCCTGAATCGCCAAGCGATCGCTCTCCAAAACCATGGGTATCTTTGCCCCCAGAGGAACCGTCGAAGTCAACGGGTTGGGATACGTCTCTTCGAAGTCGAATTTCTTAAAGGCCCTCATCGTCGTAAAATCCGCCATACCCAAGCCATTGCCATTGCCGTGGGATTTGTCCGTAATATCCAGCACCACTACCCTCTTTATGTTTGGTCCCCCTGTCATAGTCGGTACGGTGTATCTGCCAACTATGTTTGTATCAAAACCTGTGCCGCTTATATCTTTGCCGATCTCGTCTATGATCAGCACGTCCAAAGAATCGAAGGGAATCTTCGGGTAAAGCCTTTTGGCTTCTTCTAACAGCTTCGGCTCTTCTTCCTCGATTTCGTCTTTTTTCAACACGGCTATCTTTGCGGTTTCGTGATAAGCGTTTTCGATGATTCCCACGGCGAAAAGCAAATTCATCTTTTGTAAGGCCACTTTAGCTATATCAACCACATTTTCTGCCATCTGCTCAAAGCCCAATTCGTGGCATATTTCAGCGCCAGCTTGTTTGCCGAGGCCTATGGTAATCATCTTCATGAGGCCACTCTCGTATTTGCCCCTAAAGGTAGTATGCAATTTGATCCTGTTGATTATGACGATATGATCGGCGCTCAACGCGTGCTTATCTATGCGAACGGGAAGCCCCTTTGAAGTGCGCCCAACCTCGACGACCTCCATGGAAGAACGGATAGGCGCTCCTACATATTCCTCCGTCACGCCGAGGCGCTCAAGCACGCCTTTTTGTCCCTCCGCCGTAGCGCCGCCGTGACTTCCCATCGCTGGCACAATGAACGGCTCGCCTCCTGCATCTTTAATGGCGCCGACCAGCGTTTTCGCCATGAGTGGTAGGTTTGTTATCCCTCTGCTCCCTACGCCTATTGCCACGCTTTGCCCCGCCTTTATCGCAGAAAGCACTCCCTTATCTTTTAGCTTTTTAACGAGCTCTGAAGCTACATCTTCTATCTTTGGCCTTTCAAAACGCTGTCTTATCTTCACCATCCGAGGGATCGGCATGTCGCACAAAAGCTTTTTCACTACGCTTACCACTGTCATTTCCTCCTCTTTTCCCAAACTTCAGGATTTGCCAGATGAGTAGGTCGATTACCTTTTAAGACCTGAGCTATTCCCTCGGCCGCCATAACAGCCATCCTTTTTAGGGCTTCACCGGTGTGAGCTGCCATATGAGGGGTAACGATCACATTGGGAAGCGAAAATAGCGGGTTTGTAGGCAAGGGCGGCTCGGGATCAAAGACATCAAGGCCGGCACCAGCCAATTTCCCAGATTTAAGCGCTTTATATAAAGCACCTTCGTCGACCAAAGAACCGCGGGCAGCGTTTATAAAAATTGCGCCCTCTTTCATCAAGCCGAATTCTCTTTCTCCGATCATACGATAATTTTCAGGCGTAGCTGGAGCGTGAAGGCTAATGACATCGGCTTCTTTTAGGAGGTCATCTAAGGTTGAAACAAGCCTTATGGGAAGGCTGCTATCAAGCATAGACTCCGTTATATATGGATCGTAAGCAATCGCGTGCATTCCTAAGCCGTGAATGCAAATATTTGCTACAGCGCGCCCAATCTTTCCGATGCCCACCAGGCCGAGGGTTTTTTCGCATAACTCAAGACTTTTAATCGAAAAGCGAGAGTTAAAATTATGCTCAATCCTAAGGGCTTTATCCGCCTCAAAGACATTTTTAGCTATGACCAACATGAGCATCGCGGTGTGTTCGGCAACGGCAATCGTATTTGAGCCAGGAGCATAGACTACGGCGATGCCTAACTCTGTGGCAGCTTTCACATCTACATTATCTACACCGACGCCGTGGCGCCCCACCACCTTGAGCTTAGGGGCTGCCTCCAATACCTTTCTCGTTATAGGCGTAGAGCGAACCAAAATGCCATCTACATCGCCTACCTCGTGTGTGAGCCGTTCTGGAGTAGGATCGCTGGCGATCACGACGTCAGCCACTTCGGATAAAATGTCAAGCCCCGCTTGGTGCACCTTCTGCACCACCATCACCTTGAATCTCATAATGATACCCCTCCAATTATTATGTAGTTAATCATCTCGTCATCGAGATTTCGCGCGCGATCTATAGCTCAACCATTGAGGCAGAGCGATACCGGATAGGATGATGATCCCCATGAGGTCTGTGTAAAGTCCGGGCTTTATTAAAAATAGCGCCGCTGCAAAGAGAAATGCCCGCCCTACTATGCCGACACGACCAAACACAAAACCCTCGAGCGAGCATGCCAAAGAGATGATGCCTATGGATGCAGTAACGATAGCCCATATCGTCCACGTGACGCTTGGATGCATCAACATGAGCGATGGAGAGAAGACAAACATGTATGGAATTATAAATCCCGCCAAAGCAAGCCTCACTGCGGTCCATCCGACCTTGCTCGGGTTAGCGCCGGCCAAACCGGCTCCTGCGTACGCGGCCAGCGCCACAGGGGGCGTAACAGCCGACAACGCTGCAAAGTAAAGGGCAAAGAGATGTCCTGCTACCGGCGAGATCCCAAAGGCATCAAGCGCTGGAACCGCCACAGTAGCGGTGACGATATAAGCCGCAGTGGTGGGCATGCCCATGCCCAATATTATGCAAGCCGCCATGGACAAGACCAGCGTGAGGATGAGATTGTCATGCGAGAGCATGACGATGACATCAGCCAGACGCAATCCCAACCCTGTCAAGGAAAAGACTCCCACGACTAAACCCACAGTTGCGCAGGCTATGGCGACGGTCAACGTGTTTCTCGCACCATTCTCGAGCGCCTTTAAGGTTTTACTCAAATTTAACCTCGTAGATTTGCGGACCATAGATACAACAACTGCAGCGATAATGCCCTGAAATGCAGCATAGATCGGCGTATATTGGGCCACGAGAAGGTATATGAGCAAGGCCACGGGTATTAAAAGATGCCCTCCGTCCTTAAGTACCACCCATACTTTGGGCAACTCCTCTCTGGGAATGCCCTTAAGTCCCTGTTTATGTGCTTCTAAGTGGACCATCATCCATACGGAGAAGAAATAAAGAACGCCGGGCACAAGGGCCACCGTCGCTACCTTTATATAGGGAATGCCCAAGAACTCTGCCATGATGAAAGCTACAGCCCCCATAACCGGAGGAAGAATCTGACCGCCAGTGGAAGCCGCCGCCTCCACTGCTCCTGCAAAGTACGATTGATATCCGACGCTTTTCATGAGAGGGATAGTAAATGTGCCTGTGGTAACTACGTTAGCAGCAGCGCTGCCGTTTATCATACCCAAAAGTCCGCTGGCCAATATAGAGACCTTCGCAGGACCGCCAGGGCTGCCACCGGCCAAGGCCATCGCCAAATCTGTAAAGAATCTACTCATACCGGTCTCAGCCAGGAAAGAACCGAAGAGGATGAAGAGAATTATATAAGTTGACGAAACTCCAAGGGGTATGCCATATACTCCTTCTGCGCTAATAAACATGTGCTCTATCAACCGTTGAATGGAATAACCTCTATGCATAATGCTTGCAGGCAAATAGGGTCCCATATAAGCGTAAATCAAAAAGACGATGGCCAATATCGTCAATTCAATGCCTACAGCCCTTCGCGCGGCTTCTAACACCAACAATATACAGCAAGCCCCCATGATCAAGTCCATTTGGGTCGGTATGCCGCCGCGTATAGATATAGCATCATATTGTAGCAATAAATAAATGTTTACGCCCATACCGAGTATAGCCAATACATAGTCTAAGATGCCAGGATTTGATGCATACCCTTTTTTAGAGGCAGGGTAAAGTAAAAAGGTTAAACATAGGGCGAAACCTAAGTGAACGGCTTTTTGCTTCATGGACGGAAGAGTGGTCAAGCCCAAGATGTAGAGCGTCAAAAGTGACATGCTTACAGCTATCACTCTGACTATAACTTCAGAACCCCCGGCTACTTTCCTGAAGCGCGATTCTACATCATACTTGCGTATCAGTTCATCAAGATCTACCGTGTGAGACTTATCCTCCGACTGCTTCTGGATCTCCTCTGCCTGGTCCAACCAAAGTCACCTCTCGATCAATATAGACAGCCCAAAAAGGTCTGTGTGCGCTGGGCCCCGATAGCGATCGAAGCCCAGCGCCTCTACTGCAGTAGTATCAATATGTCATCTACTTAAGCACACCGATCTCTTTAAAGTATTTGGCAGCACCAGGGTGAAGCTCTACGGTCTGGCCATTTAGCGCACTTTCCGGCTTTATATTTTCTGCCACTTTGTGAATCTTGGATAGATAATCAACATTCTCGTAAATAAGTTTCACAACTTGATATACGAAATCCTCATCCAAATCGGCACGGCACACAAACCAGTTGGCCACGGCGAACGTCTGAACCGGCTCGGGCTGATTGGGATAGGTGTTGGCAGGAATCGTATATGGAAAATAAGGAGGAGAGATTTCCTGAAGCTTCTTTACGATATCAGGAGGAAATTCCAATATCTCAAACTCTCCAGTGCTCATCAGGTCCATCATCGTAGACGAGCCCAGTGCGGCGATCATGTTTGCCCCTACAGCCTGTCGGTTTTTAAGAAGCTCCACAGACTGAGCCTCGCTTGTATACTCTGGAATAAAATCTTTCTTCTCCTGATAATCCATGCCATACACCTGAGCCATATGACGAGAGTTAAGCTCCGTGGCGCTGCCAACAGCCCCTACGCAAAATCGCTTCCCCTTAAAATCGGCAAAGGACTTGATGTTCGCGTCTTTGCGCACGGGAACCTGCATGACGTTTGGGTAAAGATAGGTAACGGAGCGGAAGTTGGTAAGTGGTTTTCCTTCAAAAGTACTAAGGCCATTAAAGGCATCATAAGCCACGCCGGCTTGGACGACTCCGAAATCCGCCTCTTTGTTATGGATGAGCCGCAGCTCCACAGGACTGCCAGAAGTAGACTGCGCAGAGGCTTTGACATTCGGCATGTTATGGTTCAATAGCTGAGCTATCGCATTAGCCAACAGGAAATAAGTGCCGCCGCTCGTAGCGCCGGTTATCTGAACCAATCTCGTTTGAGAATACGCAATTTGCCCACTCGCCGCAACGAATAGAAAAACCACGCCTACCAAAAGCACTTTCTTCCAACTTTTCCCTCTCATGCTTGCACCCCCGTTTAAATTTGTCTTTTGCCCAGTGCAAAGCCTGCCCTCAGGGCTTTCAGATTCATCTCTTCCGTCCCTTTAGGAACACGGCCCTGCACTGCCAGCTCTAATGATTTCTCGCTCACTATCTTAGTGACAGTGGCGATGACACCTAAAGCGACGATATTGCTCACGACATCGCGCCCAACATCGCTGCGGGCCGTTTCGGTTATCGGCATTTTAAAGACTGTGCCTTTCACGCGCGCCAGATCCTTTACGTACAAAGGATCAATTATGAGCCAGCCGCCGTCTTTAAGCTGCCGCGCATATTTATCGGCAGATTCCTGAGTCATGGCGAGCAATAGGTCAGGATGCGAGACTTCGGGATAGTCTATCTCATCGTCGCTCACTATAACCTCAGAGCGGCTGGCACCGCCGCGCGCTTCTGGCCCATAGGATTGCGTGTGAGTGGCATTTTTGCCATCAAGTATAGCGGCTTCAGCCAGAATGATACCGGCGAGCATCAGCCCCTGCCCACCAGAGCCAGCTAATAGGATTTCGTATCGTTCCATCATGCTCCCTCCTGCGCACGTGCGACTGCCTTGGCATAAATTTCTCCAAAATCCGGTTTTTCCTCTTTATGCAACACGCCTATCACAAACTTGTCCTTCAGCTTCTCAGGGGGGAGCTTAGCAGCTGCAGAGACAGGAACCGCATGGTCGCGCTGCCACTTCATCATCTCTGCTGGGTTTCCCATCTTATTGCGCCGGCCGAAGCCCGTAGGACATTGAGTCATCACTTCTACGAAAGAAAACCCCTTGTGAGAGAGGGCCTCCTTGATCACTTCGTCGAGCTGTTGCACGTGATAAGCAGTCCCTCTGGCTACAAACGAGGCCTCTGCGCCAATCAGCAGTTTACAAGCATCGAACGAGTATTCTACCATACCATAAGGAGCTGTTGTGGCCTTGCTGCCAGGAGGGGTCAATGGGGAATACTGACCGCCGGTCATGCCGTAGATATTGTTGTTTATCATAATAACTGTAAGATCGATGTTGCGCCTGGCCGCATGGATCATGTGATTACCGCCTATGCCAACGCCGTCGCCGTCCCCCGTTATCACAGCTACTTTTAATTCTGGTCTTACAAGTTTAAACCCGGTGGCAAACGCAACCGCTCTACCGTGAGTCGTCTGAAAGGTGTTAAAATCCATTATCGCATTTGACCTGGCGGAACAGCCTATACCAGTGATTACGACCATCTCATCTTTGGAATAACCCAAAGCATCCACCGCCCTGATGAAGCTTCCGACCACAATACCATCGCCACAGCCAGGGCACCATATGGTGGGAAGTTTGTTTATGCGCATATAATTCAGTATATTAGCCAACTATACCACCTCTTTGACTTTGGCAAGGATCTGCTCAGGACTTATCATAAGGCCGTCCGTCCGATTTAAAGGCACCACATCCACAGGCAAACGCCTGACTGCGCGCTCCACCTCGCCGATGAGCTGCCCTTTGTTCATCTCCGGCACGATGATAGCCCTGACCTTTTGGCCTGCAGCTCTAACAACTTTATCTGGAAAAGGCCACAACGTCTTAGCCTTGATCACTCCAACTTTGATGCCTTCCTGCCGTGCGATTATCATCGCTCGCCTGGCTGAACGAGCGGTGCATCCATAGGCAAAGATTGCCACGTTTGCGTCCTCCATCTGAAATTCATCCGTTAGCGTAATCTCATCTTTATGCTTTTCAATTTTGTCATGCAGGCGATCCATGAGCTTAGCGGCAACCTGAGGCTCATAGCAGGGGAAACCTCGATCGTCATATGTATTGCTCGTTATGTGATATCGGTACCCCTTCCCCAAGGGCGCAAAGGGCGGCACTCCATCGTCTTCTGGCAAAAATGGGATGTATTCTTCTGGGGGAACCTTCGGGAATTTGCGGTTTTCAATTTTGATCTCGCCTTCGTATGGCAAGATTACCTTCTCTCGGAGATGCCCTATTACGGCATCGGAAAGCAAAATGACGGGCGTCCGCAACTTTTCAGCGAAATTAAAAGCCGTTATAGTGAGATCGTACATCTCGCGCACCGAAGAAGGCGAAAGCACCACTATCGGGTGATCGCCGTGCGTTCCCCATCTGGCCTGCATGACATCCCCTTGAGCAGGAAGAGTGGGAAGTCCCGTGCTCGGCCCGCCCCTCTGCACATCGACAACCACGCACGGCATCTGCACCATGGCAGCATAGCCGATGTTTTCTTGCATCAACGTAAAGCCCGGACCGCTGGTGGCCGTCATGGATTTTACGCCACCTATAGAAGCGCCAACTATGGCAGCCATGCTGCCAAGCTCGTCCTCCATCTGGACGAAGGTGCCTCCAACCTTGGGCAACTTTTCAGCCATGATTTCGGCTATCTCCGTCGCAGGCGTTATCGGATACCCGGCGAAGAAGCGACAGCCTGCTCTTATTGCCGCTTCCGCACAAGCCTCATTGCCCTGCATAAGCAGTGCGTTGTTCTTATTGTTCACGTTTCTGCCTCCAATCGCCATTATATGCCATCAAGTTCCTCAAGCCTCACAAACAGAGGCGCACTCCTCCACTTGCACGGCGAAGTCAGGGCACCTGAGTTCGCACATCTTGCAGCCTATGCAATCCTCAGGGCGCGCTACATAAGCTTTGCCCTCGTCTATATGCATTTCCAACACCTGTTTGGGGCAAAAGGCGACGCAAATGCCGCAGCCTTTGCACCATTTTTTGTTTATCGAAACGCTAAACTTCAAAAATATCCCTCCTTTAGGATAGGCGGCGAACTACCATGGCCACACCCTGTCCGCCACCGATGCACGCAGTCGCCAGTCCCAGCTCTTTATCGTATGTCTTCAACGCATAAAGAAGGGTCGCCAAGATCTTCGTGCCTGTGGCGCCTATGGGGTGACCGAGGGCGATGGCCCCGCCATGGACATTACATTTCGACATATCAAAAGACATGGCCTTTTGGACAGCCAGAACTTGAGCGGCGAAAGCCTCGTTCAGCTCTATCAGGTCGATATCCTCAAGCGATAAACCCGCCTTCTCCAACGCTTTAGGTGTCGCATAAACCGGCCCCATGCCCATATGATCCGGCTCGCAAGCCGCAACGTCGTACCCAAGCACCTCGGCTATGGGTTTTGCGCCATTAGCACGGGCCCAATCGACATCAGCTACAACGACGGCGCTTCCGGCATCACAAAGGGCAGAGCTTGTCCCTGCCGTTATGGTCCCACCTTCTTTATAGATGGGTGGAAGTTTTGCCAGCTTTTCCAGGCTCGTGTCGCGCCTGGGTATCTCCTCGGTATCAAAAGCTGTTTCTTCTTTCTTGCTTTTGATTCTTACAGGCACAACTTCGCCCTTGAACTTGCCCGACTCCATCGCTGCTACCGCTCTGCGATGGCTCTCAAGCGCATAAGAGTCTTGCTCTTCTCTGGAGATCTTGTACTCATCAGCCAAGATCTCTGCCGTAGCCCCCATCATCATCCCCGCCAAAGGGCACATAAATCCGTCCTTGTGAAGAGAATCATGGGAGGTCTTGTCGCCCATGCGATGCCCCCACCGAGCTTCCTTCAAGAGATAGGGCACGTTGGAAGCGCTCTCCATCCCACCGCCAACCCCTACGGCTATATCCCCCAAGCGAATCCTGTCGCAGACCAACATGAGCGCCCTCAACGATGAACCGCAGCGTATGTTGACCGTAAATGCCGGAACGGTCACGGGAAGGCCTGATTTTACGGCGGCGATCCGAGCGGGATTCGGTCCCACGCCAGCTTGCCATCCGTTGCCCATGACAACTTCTCCGACAGCGTCTGGTACCACTCCAGCGCGCTTCACCGCCTCGGCTACCGCTATAGCGCCAAGTTCAGGAGCCTCAAATGTAGCTAAGCTTCCGCCGAATTTCCCGCCTGCCGTGCGCACAGCGCTTAAAATCACGGGGCTTTTCACAACAGATCCCCCCTTCATGAGGTTTTGGCCTCAAGATAACTCATCTCAAGGCTTTCTTCAATAGCCCTGGTATGTCGCGTATCCTCGAGGCCACCAAGGCACCCGCTTCAGAAAGCGCCTTCACCTTAGAAGAGGCGGTGCCTTCACCCCCCCTGATTATCGCGCCGGCATGTCCCATGGTCTTGCCCTCTGGAGCAGTGCGGCCTGTGATGAAGGCTACGACGGGCTTGTTCATCTGCTTTATATATCCAGCCGCCCTCTCCTCTGCGCTACCACCTATCTCGCCGACAACGATCACAGCATCTGTATCTTTATCTTGCTCAAACTCTCTGAGCACATCTGAGAGCTCCATCCCGACCACCGGATCACCGCCTATACCGACCAAGGTGCTCTCTCCGTATCCTACTTCATTTATATGGCCTGCTACCTCATAAGAGAGCGTGCCGCTGCGCGATATTATGCCGATCCTGCCTTCCTTGAACATATTGGCGGGCATGATACCGAGCTTCCCGATGCCAGGACTTATTATCCCTGGAGTGTTGGGCCCCAGCATGACAGAGCCATGAGCCCTCGCTACCCTCCTGAGTTCTATAGCATCACGAACTGGCACGTGCTCGGGTATAGCTACCACGAGTTTTATTCCTGCATCTACAGCTTCCATAACAGCATCTTCGGCAAAGGGCGCCGGGACGAATATAACGGTAGCGTTGGCACTGTGCTTCTCGACTGCTTCGGCTACACAATCATAAACCGGCAATCCCTCTACCGTTTCGCCACCTCGACCGGGCGTAACGCCAGCCACCAAGTTTGTGCCGCATTCGAGCATCCACTTCGTCTGAACTCTCCCTATGCGACCGCTGATCCCTTGGACTATAGCTTTAGTGTCCTCAGTAAGAAAAATGCTCACCGTAAACTCACCCCCATCATCTCCTTCAACTTAAGGACAGCTTCTTCTGTATGGACGCTCTTTATGACTGGAATGCCAGCTTTTTCGAGGATAGCCCAAGCTTCTTCCTGTTGGTTGCCCAAAAGCTTCACCACGATGGGGATCGCTTTAGTGTTTGCTTTGATCCCTTCAACGACGCCCTTTGCGGCCTCGACCATGGGATTTACGCCGCCGTAGAGATTTAAGATTATGCCCTTAACGTTGTCGTCCTTAAAGAGAAGTTTCAGAGAGTGAGATATCAATTCCTGCGTTATGCCTCCCCCGGTCTCTAAGAAGTTAGCCGGCTTAAGCCCTTCATCGAATAGGATATCCATGGTATTCATGGCCAACCCTGCCCCACTGGCGATAACGCCGACATTTCCGCCCACATTCACGTATGTGACGCCGATCTCGCGCGCCTCGCGCTCAAAGGGGTCTTCGATCACCTCTTCGACCACCTTCAACTCTTCGTGTCTGAACAGAGCATTATCGTCGACTTCGACCTTGGCGTCTGCCGCCACAAACCTGCCATCCTTCAGGCAGCAAAGCGGGTTTATTTCGAGCAAGAGGAGATCATTCTTATAAAAACATTGGCATGCCCTAAAAGCCAACAAAGAGAGCTCAACCAATTCCTTGCCCCTGAGACCGAGTTTTCTAATGCGATTGCGGAGCTCGTATTCCTTAGTTGAGCCAACGTCTTCTATGTACCATCTCAGCAGGCGATCGGGTTTTTCTCTGGCGAGTTCTTCTATCTCCATACCACCCTCGGGAGAGAACATGAACAACGCATTACCGTTGCTGCTGTCAATTGTGAAGCTCAGATACATCTCTTTATCTAAGTCCAAGGCTTCCTCTACAAGGAGCGACCTTACGACATTCCCTTTAATCTTCATACCGAGGATTGCACTGGCCGCCTCTTTTACCTCTCTTGAAGATGAAGCACGCTTGACGCCGCCAGCCTTCCCTCTGCCTCCTGTGGTAACTTGAGCTTTCACCACAACAGGCACTTTTAGTTCCTCAAAAACCCTCTCCGCTTCTTCGGGCGTTTTTGCCACTTTTCCCCGTGGCACGGCAATCCCATGCCCCGAAAAAAGGGCCTTGCCTTGATATTCAAGTAGCTTCACTAATGACACCTCCAAGGGATCGTTTAAAAAAATAGGGCCCGGCAATCGAGCCCTATTGTAACACATTGGTCAAACTAATTGCTATATTTACTGACTTTTCTGTTACTTGACAATATACGAATCTACCCAGCCCAAAACATCATCAAGTATGAGCATCGCTTCTTTTATTTCATCTTCTTTTATGATGAGCGGAGGAGCCACGATGACATTGTTCTCGTGGGAGTATGTGGAAAAGCCCTTCTCGAAGAGCATCCTTATTATCTTTGGCATTATGCGCTCCGGGTCGCTTCCGTATGACACGAGCGCCTCTTTAGTCTTTTTGTCCTTAACGAGCTCAACGGCGGAAAACAGCCCTATATACCTGACATCGCCCACGCAGGCATGCTTTTCCTTAAGTCCTTCAAGTTCTTGTCCTAAGACCTTGCCCATGTTTTTAGAGTTCTGCAAGAGGTTCTCTTCCTTGTAAACATCTATTGTGGCTATGCCTGCAGCGCAGCTTATGGGATGGGCGCTGTAGGTTAAACCGCACATGAGGGAGTGGTCGTCGAAATAAGAAGCAATCTTTTTGCTAACTATTACTCCTCCTAAGGGCACATAGCCGCAGGTTATGCCCTTGGCAAAGGTTATGATGTCAGGCTTAACATCCCAATTGTCCACTGCAAACCACTCGCCCGTCCTGCCCCAACCGCACATGACTTCGTCACACACCATAACTATTCCAAATTCGTCGCATACCTCCCTTATGCCAGCTAAATATCCTTTAGGAGGTATGATCACGCCGTTACTGCCAGTGACGGTTTCTAAAAACACGGCAGCCACATTTTTGGGCCCCTCGTATAAGACCTGCTCTCTGAACTTGTCTACGTAGTATTTGCTTGCAGCTTCCTCGCTGGGGAAGTCAATGCCGGCCCTATAAAGGTAAGGATCAAAGAACTTCACAAAGCCAGGGATACCAGGTTCCGATGGGAACCTCCTCGGCTCGCCCGTTAGGTTTGCAGCGCCGTATGTGGCACCGTGGTAGGAGCGATAACGGGAAAAGATCTTGTTGCGGCCAGTGTACATACGGGCTATCTTTATGGCATTCTCGTTGGCGTCAGCTCCTCCGAGGGTGAAAAAGACCTTTCCCATATTTTCTGGAGCCACTTCTTCTATAATTTTCCTAGCGAGCTCTGCCCTTACGTCTACGGCATGCTTAGGTTCAAGATAAGGCAGTTTCTCTGCCTGAAGCTTTATGGCTTCTATCACCTTCTTGTTGCCGTGGCCGATGTTTAAGTTAACGAGCTGGGAGGACATGTCAAAATATCGCTTGCCGTTTGCATCCCAAAGATATATCCCTTCTGCCTTCGTTATTACAGCCGGGTCAAGGGCACCTTGGGCGCTCCAGGAGTGGAGATTGTACTTTTTGTCGAGCTCTTTCACCCTTTTTGCATCAATGTGCAGGCTTTCCATGATGTGCCACCTCCTATCTATGCTTCATTGTCATATAGTACAGCTTTCGGATTACTTGCTTTCCTTTGTAAATATGTAAATAGCACTTAAATTTCGCAAAGCCGGTCAGCCAGCAAACCTCTCTGCCAGCCAACAATATATGGAGGCCATGTCTTTATCTCCCCACCCGGCCGAGAAGGCTTCCTCATAGGCATCCTGAGCAACCTTGCCAGATATCGGCTCCATGCCGCTTTGAGAGAGCAACTCGTTGGAAAGGCGCAAATCTTTCAGCAGATATTTCATCGCGCCGCCAGGTTCAAAGTTGCGCGGGAGGACAAATTGCTCCATGAGGCGCTCTAACATCTTGCTCTGACCGTAACTGACCCGCAACAATTCGTAGAGCTGCTTTTGGTTCAGCCCAATTTTTCCTGCGCCGACCATCGCTTCCGCAGCGGCCAGGAGATTGGCCGCCACCAAGTATTGATTGATCAGCTTTGCCGCACTCCCTGAACCACTCTTCCCCAAATACTGAACGTTTTCTCCGATGACTCTCAAAATGGGTTCCACTCTGATGAAGATCTCGTGGTCTCCCCCTACCATAACAGTGAGAGTTCCCTTTTCGGCTCCCTCCGGGCCGCCGCTGACTGGAGCATCCAGATAAAAAATCTTCCGTTTGACCGCTTCGGCATAGATTTTCCGGCTCGTATCTACGCCTACAGTAGTGCAATCTACGCAGGCCAATCCTTCATGTCCGTTTGACAAAACCCCGTTTTCGCCCAAGTAAACTTCTTCTGCATCGGCAGGCATGGATAAGCTGCTAAACAACACATCCGTTTTTTCTGAAACTTCAGCGACGGAGCTTGCGGCCATAGCTCCCCTGATAATTAGGGGTTTCAGCTTGGCTGCGGTTCGATTATAAGCCAAGACGGGATATCCTGAATCAAGCAAACGAACGGCCATTCGGCTTCCCATGGTCCCCAATCCGATGAAACCTATTTTCACAGGTTTATTCTCCCCTTCTTCTTGAGAATACCTTCTTGGCAAGCTGCATGGCCGTTCGCTAGCGTTAAAACCTTTAAAGGTGCCAACAAAACAACGATATCGCAAAGGAATAAGAGCTACTTCTCGCGAAGGCGCTTAGAGAAACATTCATCTAAGAGGTGAGGCTCATGGCCTCCCTTGTATTCAGCCCTACGCATGTAATCTTCTAAGAGCGGTCTGTAGTCCGGATGAGCGCACTTCCCTATAATCTGGCGAGCCCGCTCGCGAGGAGAGAGCCCTCGCAGGTCAGCTACACCGTACTCCGTCACCACAACGTCCACATCGTGCTCCGTGTGGTCTACATGGTAACAGAAGGGAACAACCCTGGAAACGGCGTCACCCTTAGCCGTAGAGGGACAGAGAAAAATGGAAAGATATGCATTTCTGGCGAAGTCACCGGAACCCCCGATGCCGTTCATCATCCGAGTGCCAGATACCATGGTGGAATTGACATGACCATATATATCCACCTCTATGGCCGTGTTCATTGAGATGACCCCCAGCCGCCTTATGACCTCGGGGTGATTGCTTATCTCTTGAGGCCGCAGCAGCACCTTCTTCCTGTATTCTGCGAGGTTGGAATAAAGCCTCTGAGCCCCTTGAGGGCTCGGGGTGAAAGACGTTCCAGAGGCAAAATCCAATTTCCCAACATCGAAGAGATCTAAAACTGAATCCTGAATGACCTCTGTGTAAACTAAAAGGCCATCGGCAGGCCATTCCATAAGCCCTGCCATTACGGCATTGGCTACGCTTCCGACTCCCGATTGCAAGGGTAAGAGTTTTTTGGGCAATCGAGCCGCCTTTACTTCCAAATCTAAAAGGTCTAACAAGTTTTGGGCCATTCGCCCGCTCGTCTCGTCTATAGAAGATAGGGGTCGTTGTTTGTCGGGTATATCGCAGAATACTATAGCTGCAATTTTGTCCGTACCGCACTCTATGTGCGGCGTACCCACACGGTCGCTTACCGCTACGATCGGAATAGGTTTTCTATTTGGCGGGTCATCCGGGATATAGATATCGTGTAACCCTTCGAGCTCCAACGGCTGGGTGGGATTGATCTCTACGATCACTTCTTTTGCTTTCTTGACGAAGGTCGGAGAGTTGCCGACGGATGTGGACGGAATGAGATGACCTTCTTCAGTTATGGCCACAGCTTCGACGATGGCCAAATCCATATTGCCGTAGAAGCCGTATCGCATATTTTGGGCAGTCATGGAGAGATGTAAGTCTTGGAATGACACTCTGCCCTCGTTGATGGCTTTCCTTATCCGCTCTTCGGTCTGATACGGAAAACGTCTGCGTATGGCCCCAACTTCAGTGAGCTCTCCGTCGAGTTCTGGTCCCACGGAAGCTCCAGTCCAGAGGGTTATTTGCAGTCTTTCTCCCTTGCGCACCCTCTCGGCTATGGCCAGCGGCACAGCTTTAGGATAGCCGGATGGGGTAAACCCGCTACACCCTATGCACATGCCATCCTTTACAATTTTGGCGGCTTCTTGAGGAGACATAATGCGAGAACGCAAAGATGCATTGCGGACTCTTGACTCAATATCGTAGCTCGACTCACCCATCGTGCTCCCTCCCTAAAACCTTTTAAAGCACATGTGAGGTCGTCCGTCTTTGGGCGGCCTCACATGCGAAAAATGCTTAATTCATTTTTGCACCAGCCAATCGAGCCCCAACTCGAGCAGTTTTTCTTCGGTTGGAACCCCACTCTCATCCCAGCCCATCATGCCATAATAAAGTTTTATGGCTTTGTTTAGATCTTCCTTAGGCACAAAGGCGCCCTTCATGGCCCCGTTTTCTAACGGCTGATGAAGCCTCTCCGGGAACTTGTCGTCACTTGTCGAAAATCCTTCTCTCAGGTTAAAGACCCTCGCCATGGTTATGCCTCTTTCACCGGCTTTCATAACCTCCCAAAGGGAGGTATTCCAGCCGGTGTAGGCCTTTAATACGCCCAACACATCGGAAATGGACATGGCACTCCTCGGAACGGGGACAAATTGGCAAACACCAGCTTCATTGAAAAAGTTCCACCAAAAACTCAAGTAAGTATACGTCCTTACCTTAAGTGGCGAATATTCCGTCGCACTCGTAGGGGAATAAACACCCATGGGCGGTAAGGTGTTGACGAAGCTGTAACTTTCTGTATTTAGCATCGTGTCATGACCCACAACCATGTGGTCAGCGCCGTGCTCAGAAACGGCGTATCCCAAGCCCACCGCGTATTTCCCGCGCGGGTCGTGCATAGGAAGCTCCTGCCCTTTTACGGCAAGGACAAATTTTTCAGAACCTCTCCCTATTTTTTGTGCAGCCCTGACAGCGCCCTCTGCCAATATGTCACCAAAACCCTCTCGTTTGCCAATTTTCTCCAACATCTGCAACATCGCCTGGGTGTTGCCGAAGGTCAGTTCTATTCCGTCTGTATCGGACTTTGTCAATATGCCCGCCTCAAAACATTCCATAGCCCACGCTATAACCATGCCGGCACTGATCGTGTCCATGGTATATTGGTTGCAGATTTGGTTCCCCAAGGCAACTGCATTTAGGTCGTCTATCATGCAAAGAGAACCGAGAGCAGCGAGCGTCTCATATTCCGGTCCGCCGTAAGCAGGATCGACGCCAAGACCTTCCACACGAACAACCCTCTTGCAACGCACAGGACATGCAAAACATCCTTCCCTTGCCACCAAGATGGTGTCTACCATCCTCGCGGCACTGATATTTTGTGCCTTCTCAAACTCGCCATAGTAGAAATTCTTGGTAGGAAGGATACCTAAAGCGTTGTTTCCTGTCACAGCAGCGGCTGTGCCCCATTCGTAGAGGCCCTTGGCGAGAGGATTTTCTGGGACCGCCTTGGCAAACCTCCTGGCAATCTCAGAGAGGGCAGCCGGGTCGGCTGCCGGTACGTCTTTGGTTCCCCTCACGGCTACGGCCTTCAAATTTTTAGAGCCCATGACCGCCCCGAGGCCATTTCTGCCATTAAAATGCTTAAGGTTGTTAGTGACACAGGCGAAGCGTACCATTTTTTCGCCAGCTGGGCCAATCTGTACTATTTTAACTCTGGAGTCTCCTAATTCTTCTCTTATAGCATCTTGAGCTTCTCCTGTGGTCTTCCCCCATAGATGTGAAGCGTCACGGATTTCAGCAGAGCCGTCTTTTACGTACAAATAAACCGGCTTTTCTGCTTTTCCTTCAACGATGATGGCGTCAAAGCCGCTCATCTTTAGTTCCGGGCCCCAAAATCCGCCCGCCTGAGATTCGCCAAAACCTCCAGTCAACGGAGATTTAGCACCTACAGAATACCTGCACATTCCTCCCACGCGCGCCCCCGTCAGCGCACCAGAGGCAAATATCAGGATGTTGTCTGGAGAAAGCGGATCCACCTTAGGTTTGAGCTCCTTCAGCAGGTAATAGGCGATTAGACCTGCACCGCCCATATAGGTGCGATAGAAGACCTCGTCAAACTCCTCTGTTTTAATGCTCGCATCGCTCAGGTTCACTCGCAAAATCTTGCCATTGTAACCATACGGCATGAAAAACCCCCCATTTAACGATATTTATGCCATTTCACTAATATTACCATATCTCTCTTAAGTTAAACCCCTCAAGTTTTTGTCTTGAGGGGTTTCGTAAATCCACTTCTCCTCGGCGCCCGGAATCGGTTCCTCGCGTCGAACGCAAAGCTTCGACAAACGATGATTCAGCGAAACTTTATTCTTTGCCCCTTCGATACTGCACTAACAGATAGAGCAATATTCCCACAACTAGCCCCCAGGCGGCTCCTCTGATGGCCAAAACGGCGGCCATGACGCCAGCTACCCCCATCTCCTCGTTCGTGCGGATCATGTTCATCCCTACCCTGGCACATACAAATCCTTGCACCAACAACGTGATGGAGAGCGCAACTGGCAGGATCGGCCTCACTAAGGTTACCACTGGTATCGTAGCAACAGCAATGAATGTAGTAACCCTAAATGTGCCAGCGCCGCTAAAAATGGAGTCCATCCCTTCTCTTCCCTCTTGGTATCGCTGTGCCACGGAGGCAGTGACGGCCGCCCACAAGGGACCGCATAACTGAGTGTATGGAGAAATCAGCGCCTCGATTACGTTACGAATGCCGCTTATCAGATTAGAACGATCCGCATTGAAGTCAATCTTTTCATCTCTTCTTGCCTGATCCGCCTCAGTTATTAAGGCTTCAGCGGTGACAAAATCACCAAAAGCTATAATATAGGCAGAAAACATGAGAGGAAGGGCATTCAAGAATATAGCCAAGGAGGGAAATCCGATAGCAAATGGACTTACATAATTTATTATCTCCCTGATGGGAGGGAGGAAAAACATATTCCCAATCTCGACCTTGGGAATAGATAATTCTCCGAATAACGGCCCTAAAATTATCGCCAGAACTAAAGCAGGTAACATTCCAAACCTTCCGGCTTTATTCAAGAAAGGATGCTTTTTCCGCACGTCTGTAAAGCTTTTAGAAAAAAGCAAATAATAAGCAAATAAGCCACTCAAAGCCAACGTAAAAGGAAACTGTCCAAAGCGCCCACCTGGGCGAAATTCCCCCATAACTGCTGCGAAACCGGCACCAAGAAGTATACCTGCCTTGAGGGAATCTGGCACCATAGCTATCAGACGCTTGGCTAGCCCGGTAATACCCATGAAGACAAAGAAAATACCAATGGAAAGCTGAAGCGCCACTAAGGCTTTGATCCTCTCCGGCCCTATGGCATAAGTATTGAGCCAAGCTACTACCAAAGGGATGGCGGGCGTAATCCATCCTGGCACAACGGGATCCCCCAAATGAGCATGAAGCATATACAAAAATCCGTTAATTATAACCATTCCCCAGGCTATTTCAAATGGAACACCCAAAACCTCTGTCAAAACTGGTATGGCACCCAAACACGTGGCACAAAGGAGAATCCCCTGAATACATTCCGGCCATTCCCACCTATAGTGAACCAGCGGCAATCTTACTTTGAATATGCCCAAAGGCCAATAAGGCTGTTCAACGTCTATCCCGCTTTCGCGACGATATATCGCCATCTCTCTGTTCCTCCCTTCGCTTATTTGTTAAATTGGTTTTCAAAATTGAACCAAGACCTCTTTAGTTTTTATCTATTAGACCTGCGCCTGGCCTCTTTCCATATGCAAATCTACCAACAAAAGGTTAAAATTATTAACGTCAATATATAACATTATAGATGCAAGATTAAACACTACTCCACTAAGCCAAGCTTGCTAAAACACAAACCGGCAAAATTGATAAACCTATCCACCCAACAACCCCCCAATCATAGTTCTCCTAAGGTCAAAGGTCAGTTCGATTCATGTTCGGTAACTCCAAGGAGCGATCAATACGCCTCCTTGAAGAACCTTATGGCGTCTTCTTCTTTCACCTCCCTCGGATTGTGTGCCAAGAGCCTCGTCTGGAGCATCGTGTCTTTGCCCATCTTCTCCAGGGTTTCTTCTTTCACTCCCACGTCTCGCAGCCTTAAGGGCATATCCAAAGACTTCATGAGGCTTATTATCGCGTCTACGCACTTTTCGGCCCTCTCTTTTAGTGAAAGCGTTTGTGCGTTTTCTCCTAAGAGAGAGGCTATCTTTCCGTAGCGATCGTAGTTGCTTATTAAGTTAAACCTGGTAACCGGGACGAACATGAGGGAGTTGGCCAGGCCATGGGGGACGTGGTACGTAGAACCTAAGGGATAGGCACAGGCGTGCACTGCGGCACACCCGGCCTGGGCGAAAGAGAGGCCTGCCCATAGGCTTGCCAGAGACATGGCTGTACGAGCTTCCGTGTTTTTGCCATCCGCGTAGGCGCGCACCAGGTAACGCCCTATGAGCTCTATGGCAGGGAGGGCCAGGAGGTCGCTTAAAGGAGAGGCGTCTTTTGACGTATATGCCTCAACTGCATGAATAAGTGCGTCCATTCCGCTTGAAGCTGTTACCTTTGGAGGACATGTCATCGTCATTTCAGGGTCTACGAGGGCAACCTTGGCGTAGTTGAAGGGGCTCTGTATGCCGAACTTGGCGCCCTGCTCTCTGTCATCGAAGACCGCAACGGCTGTCACTTCGCTGCCTGTGCCTGCGGTAGAAGGTATTAGGATGGTAGGGATGCCGGGTTTTTTAACCTTGTTCACGCCGAAGTAATCCCTCGGGTGTCCGCCGTTCGTGGCCAGTATAGCTCCGCCTTTTGCGCAATCTAAGGAAGAACCACCGCCGAAACCTATGATCAGGTCAATTCCTTTTTCTTTCACGAGGTCGGCTATCTTTATAGGTATGTCCACTGGGGGCTCTGGAAGGACTTCACTAAAGACAAGGAGTTCTTCTACTTCGCCTTTTAAGGCCTCGTTTAAGCTTTCCGTCATGCCGGCTTTTACCAAGTTTGGGTCTGCAACGATGAGGATGCGCCTTGCGTTAAAAGAGGCCACTTCATTTGCCAGGTTTTCCCTTACTGCGCCGGGGCCAAAGACTATCCTCGAAGGAGCGCAGAAAGAAGAGATGCGCATCGCTCCCTGTATGAAATCTTGCACCATAATTAACCATCTCCTTATGGATTTTTGGCTGTCGTGTTAGGGTTTCAGGATATCGAGATACAGGA
>CAYTKB010000006.1:0-26172 GCA_964438265.1 uncultured Acetomicrobium sp.
TTTGAGCAAATCGCGCGCGAGCGGGCTTTTCGTAACCGGAGGGGATATAGCCGTGCATGTCTTCGGGAGGCTGGGCGCCAAGGGGGCGGTGCTTTTGCGCGAGATCGAACCCGGCATACCGCTTACGACGCTCCTCGGCGGGGCATACCACGGCATGCCGGTGATAACGAAGGCGGGGGCTTTCGGCGACGAAAATACGCTCTGCCGCAGCGTGAAGCTTTTGGTCGGACAGCGATAGCGCGAAATCGGCTCGTCCTCACTGGATAAGGTCTATGCACTTAAGAAATTATTTTGAAGGAGGCAGTGTGATATGAAAGCGATCGGCATCGCCTGCAGTCCGCGAAGGAACGGCAACTCTGAGGTCTTGGTCCGCGAGGTGTTAAATGGTGCTGGAGATGGCGCGGCGAAGGTGTTTCGTCCCAACGAAATGAAGATCAGGGGATGCCAGGGATGTTACGCCTGCAAGGAGAAAGGCCGCTGCGTCGTGGAAGACGACATGCAGGAGCTATATCGAGAGATCGAAGAGGCCGATATCGTAGTTTTCGGCACCCCTATCTACATGTATGGTGTGGCTTCACAGTTTAAGGTCGTGTTAGATCGTCTCTTCGCGTTTTTGGGACCGGCGCCCGATTTCAAAAGCAGCCTTCCCAATGGCAAACGGGCGGTTTTGGTGGTCTCGCAGGGATACGAGGATGCGCAAGAATACGGCGCTCATATAGCCCAGATGAAGGAATCCCTCCGCGTAGTCGGTTTTGACGAGGTAAAGACACTGGTAGCCTCGGGGCTAAACGAGCTGGGCGAGGCGGCGAAGCGACTCCCTTTGGTCCAAGAGGCCCAGATGTTGGGGCGGGCTTTACGCTCGGCTTGAGGTTTTTAGGCGAGGGCGGTTTTCAAGTTTTAACCGACGCTTGCGCCCTCGCCCCATATGCGTTCTTCTATGGCCTCGTCCGCAGCCGGAGGGAGGATCCAGGCGTCTTTCGCCTCAATGGATACCGTGCAGCCCGACGAGCATGTCGGCCTGCCGAGTTCAGTGGCGCACCACGTTTCGCCCGTCGACTCGTGCTTCAGAAGGTAGCGAGTGATCGTGCCGCCGAACTCCACATCTGCAATCCTCCAACCCCCGCTCGCGTCGGAAGTGCGAAACTTTACGTCCTCCGGCCTCACTACGACGGTGACGCTGGAACCGCAAGAGATTCTCCCCTCGCATCGTGCTGTCAGGTTGCCGAAGAAGGATTTGACGATGGCGCGATCACGAGAGCCCGATGTCATTATGCCGCTTACAAAGTTAGCCTGCCCGAGGAAATGCGCCACAAAGGCATCCGCTGGCTTCAGATATACCTCCTCCGGTGACCCTACCTGCCTCAGCCTTCCTTCGCTGAGTATCGCCACGCGTGAGGCCATCGCCATGGCCTCGGCCTGGTCGTGGGTGACGTATATGGATGTGAGGCCGAGATCTCTATGCCAGCGCTTGAGTTTTGCGCGCAGCTCTTCCCTGAGGCGTGCATCGAGGCTCGATAGCGGTTCATCGAAGAGCATGAGGGCGGGGTTTGTGACGAGCGCCCTTGCTAAGGCGACGCGCTGAAGCTGCCCACCTGACAGCTGGTTCGGCTTCCTCTTTTCGAGGCCTTTGAGTTCCACTGTCTCCAACGCCTCACGGGCTCTCCTTTTTCTGTCGCTTTGGCTCATCTGTTGCAGCTCCAGCGGGAGCGTGATGTTTTCCTCCACCGTCATGTGCGGCCACACTGCGCCAGTTTGAAAGACCAATCCCACTTGGCGCTCCTCTGGCGGCACGTGCTTAGTTCCCCTCGTTATGACTCGCCCGTCCAGGGCGATGACGCCGGCATCGGCCCTCTCCAGGCCGGCCATTATGCGCAAGAATGTCGTTTTTCCTGAGCCACTCGGACCCAGAAGGCAGAAAAACTCCCCTGCCCGCACGAAGAGCGTTACTTCCTCGAGGGCTATAGCGTTTCCGAAGCGCTTACATAATCCTTCTATGACAAGTTTAGACATGCCTACCTCCCAAAAAGTGACGTGCCGTATCTGCGCAAGAGGAACAATGCAAATCCGAAGAGCAACGTGACGAGCACGCTGAAGGCTGTGCTGTAGGTAGTATACCCTGCAGCCTCCAGGTTATATACGGTGACGCCTATCGTTTCGTTCCCAGAAGTCCACAACAATCCGGAGACGGTGAGCTCCGTCAACGCAGTTACGAACACGAGAAGGACCGCAGCCTGCCAGTGCGAGCGCATAAGCGGAAGCGTGATCCTGACGAATTTCCTTAGAGGCTTAAGACCTACAACTTGTGCCGCCTCCTCATAAGATGGGTCGAGCTGAAGGAATCCAGCAGCCAGGGTCCTCGTGGCAATGGTAAAGAAGCGCGCCACATAGGCCAGAAGCATCACCCATCTCGTGCCGTAGATGTGCAAAGGAAACCAAGGATCCACCCAAGAGAGTATCATTGCCAGGGCGAATACCGTGCCGGGGATGGCATAAGGGATCGAGCCGACCCTGTCGATCCAGAGGAAGATTCCCTTTCTGCGCGCCACGCCCCGAGCTACGACAAACCCCAAGGTTATCGTCGCGGCCGCGGCCCCCACTGCGAGGACGAGGCTGTTGAATGTGGCCCTCCACGTCTCGTTCAAACCGAACAGGACGAAGGCGTAGTTCTTGAGCGTAGCCGTCGAGAGCGAAAGTTTTACTCCATAGGCCGGCAAAAGCGACGTGAGGACCAGCGCCATGATCGGGCCGAGGGCTGCGCATCCCAAAAATAGAAGTACCGCTGCGGACAACAGGATCCTCGTCCTCCCTATGGCAAATCGGTACGGCTCCTTTGCAGGTGAGGGCGTGCGGTAGAGGGCTTTCCTTATCAAGCGGTGTTGGAAGTATAGCCCTCCCACTGCGACGATCGCTCCCAAGGATGCCAAAATCGTCACCTTGGCGAAGGATACCTCCGTAAACCCCACCACCTGCTGGAATATATACGTGGAAAGGACGACTGAACCGCTGGGCAGAGCCACGAGCGCCGGCACTCCGAAGTTTCCGAGCGAGCCCACAAAGGCCAGCACCCCGCCCGCCGCTATACCCGGCGCCGCCAGAGGGATGGTGATTCGCGAAAGTATCCTCCATCGCTTAAAGCCGAAGGTTGCAGCGACCTCCTCGACCTCGGGCGGAATATTTCGCAGCGCCGCCATCGTAGAAAGATATACGACCGGATAGTGCAAAATCCCGAGGAGGGCGATCGTGCCGTCTAAGCCGTAGGCGTTCCACACCACCATCCTTTTGCCGGCCATCAGGCTCGCCAAGCGATTGAACCATCCCACCGGACCCCAAAGCTGCAGCCATCCAAGGGCCTGCACGTAAGGCGGGAGGAGGAGAAAAAGAAGCGTAGCCGCTGTGATGGCGCCTTTAAAAGGAATGTCGCTTTTGACCACAAGAAGTGCTCCCGATGTCCCGATGGCGATGGAAATTGCGGTGGCGGCCAGTGAGACGACGAAGGTGTTTTTGAGCACCATCCAGGTAGAAGAGTTTTTGGCCACCTCCATGAGCGGCCCAAGCGTAAATCCTTCTCCTGGGACAAAAAAACCTCCGAGGAGCAGGCGGAGCAACGGATAGGCTGTGGTGAGGGCGAGTATGCCGCAGACCACAGCCGTGGGGATGGGGATAGGGCTATTGGGGGAGTCCGAAGAGCTGGGCAAACTTTCTCTTGTCCTCCTCGCGCACCTGCGATAAGAGCTTTGGATCGCCCTGGAGGAACTTGATTTCGCTAAAGCGCGGATATCCTTCGGGCGGCGTTACGTCATGCCTTATCGGCATGTAAGAGGCGGTCTCTGCGGCGAGCTTTTGCCCCTCTTTCGAGAGAACGAAGTCCACGAAGCGCCTTGCCAGCTCCAAATTTTTGGCGCCCTTTGCTATGGCCACCGGCTCGGTTATGACCGGAAGCCCTTCTGCGGGATAGACGAAATCGACGGGGGAGCCGGCCTTTTTGGCTTTGAGCGCTTCGAAGTTGACCAGCATACCGTAGGGCTTTTCTCCGCTTGCCGTCATCTTCTTCACGTCGCCGTTGCCGCGGACGATCTGGACGCCGTTATCCTTCAACCCTCGGTAAAACTCCCACCCTGCAAAGCTTTCCCTGGTGAGGACGCTCAGGTTGAAGGCCGCGGCTCCGGAATAGAGGGGAGACGGCATTACGACTTTATCTTTTGCCTCTGGCGAGATCAAGAAACGCCATGAGGGGTCTGGCCTCTTTTCTTCCGTGTTATAGACTATGCCAGTGGCGATAAGCTTCGTTCCCGTATATGTGCGGTCAGGGTCTATGAAGGCCGGGTCTATCGCCTCGATTTCGGGCGAGGTATAAGGTTCCAAGAGGTTTCTCTCCTTGAGGCGCTCGAGCGTGGGAGCGTCTGCCACGAAGAGCAAGTCCGCCTGGGGGCTTCCGCCCTGCACCTCCATGAGAAAGCGCGATACCACTTCCTCCGTGCCCGAGCGAAAGACTTTTACCTCGACATCTGGATGCTCGACTTTAAATCCCGAGATGAGCTGGCTCACATCGTCTTGAGGTTGTGAAGTGTAAAGCGTTATGCTCCCCGAAACTTCTTGGGAAAAGGCCCCGCTGTCCAATACGGGCATGGCCAGCAATGCCATGGATAGGGCCAAAAGGAGTGCCGCCTTAACGGTTGCGCGATACATGAACTTTCCCCCTTACGCATGCGTTTTTAGGACAATTGAAAGTCTACCACAATAATCGCGCCGCCATCGTTAAAAAATCATCACCGTCAGGTAACGGATTCGTAACAGTGCCCTCAGGCAGGCGGTCCAAAAGGGCGAGATCCCTTTTAGACATGCCCGAAGATCAGCGAGGCGCATTTTGGGTGTATTATAATTTTGAAAATGACCACTGCATTACGAACGACAGAGGGTGAGCAATTTGGCCGCTAAAAATGCGATTCAAATAGCGGAAATAAAGAATTTAGAGGCGGGGAATCCTTTTGTAGCCGTTGGAATCCTCCTGATGGCGCGGGAGAGGTTCACGAAGACCCAACAGCCGTTCTGGGAGGTTACGATAATGGATGCGAGCGGCATGCTGGATGCCAAGATATGGTCCGACGGCAAGTGGTGGGATCTCAGAGAAGGGAGCAAAAAGGCCTTTACTCCCGATAAAGCCAGCGTCCTCGAAAACGCCGTGAAGCGACCGGTAGGGGTAAAGGGCGTGGTGGCTGAATACAGGGGCAAGTTGCAATATAATTTCATAGAGATTTGCCTCTTGGACCCGCTTAAATACCCCTTGGAATCTTTCCTGAGAAAATCGCCGATCCCGTTGGAAGATATGTTGAAGGAGTTTTGGGCCTTGGTCCGTGGGTGCGACGAGCCGCTGCGGTCCTTTTTGTCAAAAGTTTATAGCGGTGATTTCTTGGAGCAGTTTCAGGATGCCCCGGCGGCGCTCAGTTATCATCACGCCTATGTGCACGGCCTGCTCGAACACACCCTCGCCGTTACGAAAAGCGCCAAGGCGATCGGCGAGTCTTATTTGGAGCGAGGTTTAAAGATCGACATGAACGTTTTGATCGCGGGCGGCCTTCTGCACGATATCGGAAAACTGGACGCTTATTGTGCCGATCCCTTGCCCGGGATGACGATCCAAGGTGCAGTGATAGATCATATTCCGCTGGGTTACGCCATGTTCATGAAGCTGGCTAAAACATACGGGCTCGATGAAGAGACGGCGTTGGAGATAGGGCACATCTTAGTGAGCCATCACGGCAAACGCGAGTATGGATCGCCCGTTCTGCCGAGTACGCTCGAGGCGCTGATAGTATCTGCCGCCGACGAGTTGGATTTCCTCATGTTCTGTTGGAATTCCGCCGAAGGCGCGGACGATTTAGACCTCTCCGAGTTTCATAAGCCCGCCCAGCGGAGGTTTTGGAAGAAACCCTCACAAGTATCCTAAAGCAGCGGGCTGAACAGCTTAGCGATACCGTAAAAAGTGCGCTTTAGTAAGGGGTGTTTCCCCCAGTCGGAGGCGCAAAGCTTCCTGGAGTTGTATATGTATCTTTCCTGAGCGGCCAAGATTTGAGAGGCTTCATCCCTTCCGTAGAGGATGAGATCCAGCTCGAAGTCCAGCGCGAAGGAGCGTATGTCGAAGTTGCTGGTGCCCAAGAAAGCGAGGTCGTCGTCGATAGTCACAGTTTTGGCGTGAATAATGCCGCCTTGGTAGAGATATATATCCACGCCCATGCCGAGCAGGGGCGTAAAATAAGCCCTGGCGGCGCTCCCGACGATAAGCTGGTCGGTCCTTTCGGGCACTATGAGCCTCACGCGCACATCCATTAATGACGCCGTTTCTAATGCATGAAGGGTCTCGCTTTCCGGTATGAAGTAAGGCGTGGTAATGGTGACTTGTCTTTTCGAGGTGAGTATGGCAGCTACGATGAGCCTTTGATAGCTTTGATACGGATTGTGTGGCCCGCTTGGGACGACCTGCACGATGGAGTTGCCTTCGGGTTTGACCTCCCGCAGAACATAGTCCACGTTGTCGAAGGAAGGCTTTTCGTGGGTTTCGACATACCAATCTTCGTGAAAGACGCCCTCAAGCTGGACCACGGCAGGACCTACCAACCTCAAGGTTAGGTCATGCCAGTGAAGGCCCTTGGCTTTGTTTTTATAAGAAGGTTCGATGATGTTGTGCGAACCGGCGTAACCAACTTTGCCGTCTATGACGGCGATCTTCCGGTGGTTTCGTATATCGTAGCGGGCGGTCGAGTGCGTTCGCCGCAGAAGTTTTATGGGCAGCGCTTTCGCTATCTTGATGCCTGCCTCTTCGAACATGCGAGCGTGCTCTTTTAAGAAAACCTTGGAGCCCACGGCGTCTACGAGCATACGGCACTCGACGCCCCGCCCGGCGGCACTTTCGAGCGAATGAAAGAGCCTTTCGGTGACCTCATCGTAAGAGAGTATGTAATATAAAAGGTTGACGTAATCCTTGGCGCCGTCTATGTCCGTACACAGCCTATCTATGAAAGCTTCTGTGTCGTCTATGAGTTCCAGGGAGTTTCCTGGCATCGGCTCCATGTCCACCATTCTGCTGGCCAGGTAACTTATTCTGATGTGGCGGTCATCTAAATCGGGATGGTGGAGGTTTTCGAAGAGGCGGGCCCTCAGGTTTTTGATGCTGTCCCCCAGCTCTCGGAGCAACATCTCGCGGCGCTCTATCCTTTCTCTCGGCAATCCCGTCGATCCAAAGAGCGAATACAGGATCAACCCGCCCCAAGGCCATATGTTTATGGCCAAAAGCCAAGCCATGGCTGTGGCCGGCTCGTGGCGCAGTGGCACATAACACAACATGACCACCCGAATGACGAAGGAGGTCATGTTGTATAAACCGAGAATTATTACCGTGAGGTTCACGCCGTCTATTCCTGCTTTTTATTAAACTGCTATGCTACCGGTAGCATATATGGCATTGCCCGTCAGTTCCGTTTTTTGCACGGAAAAATCGCACACCAAGGGAAGGTGGTCCGAAAAGCTCACCCTCGGCATGAAGAAGCTTTGCACCTCGATACCGGGGCTGTAAAGTACAAAGTCGAGTGCAAAACTCGGGTAGCTGCTGGGAAACGTCGGCATGTCGGCGGCATTTGCGTTCCTCAAGCCCACCGCTTCCATCAAAGGTGCCAGTTCCTTTGCACCGCCGAAGGTGTTTCCGTCCCCCGCTAAAATGACGGGCTTTTTCGCCTCGGCGCATCTGGCCTTCAACTCTTCGAGCTGTGCCTTGCGTGCACCCGGCCCCAAGGACAAATGGACGAGGAAGAGCACAAAGTCCGGGTATTCTATCTCGAGCACCGCCCTTTTCATGCCGCGGCTTAGGTAACGCCTTCTGTAGGTAACGGGAGGCACTTTCGTCACCACCGCGTTGCCTTGGAATCTCAAGACCGGGGCCTTTGCGATGAAGGAATTCCCGTAATATTTGCAGGCGAAGACGGGAAGGCCTCCGATTTGCGATGCCACGATGGCCGGCTGGCTTGCTCCGTTTTGCCTATAAGACCCGCCGTCCGACTCCACCAACCCTACAATATCGGGATTTAGCTTCGCTATGAAGTCGGAAATCTCCCAGAACCTGTCTTCGGTCTTCCTAAAGCAACCCCAAAAGGGAAAAGGCAGGTGATAATCCCATCCCGTTCCAGTGCCATACCTTACGTTATAAAGCACCAACCGCATCGGGGTCAGGTCTTTGCCTTTTGTGTTTTTATCCTTGTGGTCCGCGTCTTTGCCGTAGTCCGTGTTTTGCCACCCCTTACCCTTGCTCCTTTTAGCTTCAACGATAAGGCTCGTTCATTATCAGCAAATTATACCATGCCATCCGCACACCCCTCACACTCGCTTTCGCTTCCACTCTCACTCTCACATTCACATTCACTCTCACTCTCACATTCACACTCTCGCGTCTCACATTATTTTCCCTGACAATCCAGCTCGTCGTTTGTCGCAAGCTTGAGCTTGTTAGAGAATATAGAGATGTTCCACTCTTTTAGCAGCCTGTTTAACAGGAATAGAGAGATCGCGAATCCGGTGATGGCCGATAGGGGCTGGCACCACCATATTCCCTTTATGCCGAAATGGAGGTCGAGCACGATGGCCATCGGGATGCGCATCAACATGTTTCTCGTCAGCTGCACGATGAGATTGTAGATGGTGTGCCCGGCGCCTTGAAATACCGCTCCGATGATCACCGTGAGGGCGATGAGAGGATAGGCTGTGGTGGAAGCGCGGATGGAAGCCGAGGCATAGGCGAGCGTCGTGGTTTCCGGTTTAAATATCGCTAAAAAAGCCCATGGCGCGGCGAAAAGCGCAACCCCAACGCCCGTCATCAGCAGGCTTGCCCATTTGGCGGAAAAAATGAAGCCGGATCTGATCCTCTCGTGTTTTAGCTGTCCCAAGTTATAGGCTACGAATGGTATCAGCGCGGAGCTGAAGCCAAACACTATCAAGAAAGCGAGGTCTTCAATCCTGTTCCCTAACATCCAACCGCTGATGGCAGCCTCGCCGTACTTCGATAGAAGCTTGTTCAAAACTGCAGCTCCTACGGAAAGGCTTATCTGAGATATCGAAAGCGGCAGTCCCAGCGCTAAGAGGCGGCGCCAGATCAGCGGAGTGTTCCTGTTTATGGTTATACGAGGGAAGATCTTGCTGCGCCTATTCAAGTTGATCCACGAAAAGGAAAGGGTAAATAACCTCCCTATGAGTGTGGCTATCGACGCGCCGGCGACCCCCATGTCGAGGGAGAACATCAAAATCGGGTCTAAGGCGAGGTTGAGGGCGTTCCCGATGATCAGGCTATACATCGGGATCAAGGCCTCGCCTTGGCTTCTGTAGGTGGCGTCTAAGAGCATCGAGCAGGCGGCGATCGGAAAGCTCCATATTTGCCAGAAGAGGTAATCGCTTATCAAAGGGAGCGTCGCCGTATTAGCACCCAGACGATGGAAAAACCATGTCCTAAAATTTGCCGACAGGAAGACGATCGACAACAGGGACAAGGAGATCATGAGGGATAGCGCTGCACTCGACAAGACCCTGGCGCGGTTGATTTTGTTCATGCCGAGCGCTTTGCCGGTGAGGGCCGTCACCCCTACAGCGCATCCGCTAAAAAGGGCGTATTCCACGATGACGACCGGCATGGCGAGCGACACGGCGGCGAGCGGCACAGTGCCGAGCCACGATATGAACAAGGTATCGACTATGTGAAATGTCGTGTGCCCCACCATCGCTATTATGGACGGGATGGCTAAGCGCCAAAGCACCGATGATACCGAATCGTTACCCATGTCTATGTTGCTCGATAACCGAATTGCCATGTGTATTCCTCCACCGCGTGCGTTCCGCATCATAAACCTGAAGCTCAGATCTCGCAGGAGGTCTGAGGTGTTTATTATACGACACCGTGTAAGGAGGCTGCTTGCGTATATCCCGAAGAGCTCCTCGACGGGCCACCCTTGAATTGTACCTTCCTTTAAGAGTCAGTCAGCCTTGAGCCCGTTGACAAGAAAACAGAAGAATGGTAAATATTATTTGCGACAATTGCATATATCGCCATGGGGGCGCCCCGAAGCAATGGGCTGAGAAGGTACCCCTTGAACCTGATCCAGGTAATGCTGGCGGAGGGAATGGCGAGAGGAAGTTAGAGGTTATAGTTCTCTCCGGCCGCTCGCGCAGCGGCCTTTTATTTTGGCCCTTCCTCGAGCGTCTTCCCTCCTCCAAATACATATTAGGAGGGAAAGGCATGCAAAAAACCCAACTCGATTGTGCAAAGGCGGGCATCGTGACAGAAGAGATGCGGCTTGCTGCCGAGGGCGAGGGTATAACCCCTGAGGAGCTTCGTGAGCTCGTAGCCGCGGGGCGGGCGGTGATACCTAAGAACGTAAATCACTCCTTCCCCCGCATAAAGGCGATAGGCCATAGGCTCAAGACGAAGGTCAATGCCAACCTCGGGACGAGCGACGAATGTGCGGACCTCGAATTCGAGGGGCGAAAACTCTCTGCAGCCGTAAAGGCGCAGGCCGACTCGATCATGGACCTTTCAACCGGGGGAGATCTCCGCTCCATCAGGTCTTTCTTCCTTGATAGGTCGCCGGTTATGGTGGGAGCCGTGCCCATATACGCCGTGGCGGCGGAGATGGCGCGCGACGGTGAGCCTTTGGAAAAAATGAGCGAGGAGAGGCTCTTTTCGTCTATAGAAGAGCAGTGTCGTCAGGGCGTCGATTACATCACCGTGCATTGCGGAGTCACGCGCGAGTCTTCCGGCAAGCTCGCTTCTTTCGAAAGGATTATGCCGTGCGTGAGCCGCGGCGGTTCGCTTCATCTCTACTGGATGCGCAAAACCGGCAAGGAAAACCCCCTCTACGAACACTTTGACGACCTCTTGGAGATCGCCCACCGCTACGACGTGACCTTGAGCCTCGGAGACGGCTTCAGGCCCGGTTCCATCGTGGACGCCATAGATGGGCCGCAGATAGAGGAGCTCATGATACTGGCCGAGTTGGCTAAACGCGCTCTTGCCGCAGGAGTCCAGGTGATGGTTGAAGGGCCAGGGCACGTGCCGCTTGAACACATAAAATCGCACGTGCAGCTTCAAAAGCACCTATGCAATGGTGCGCCCTTTTATGTGTTAGGACCTCTTCCCACGGACGTAGCCGCAGGATACGACCACATCACCGCCGCTATAGGCGGCGCGCTGGCAGGTTCGGCTGGGGCCGATTTTCTGTGCTATGTGACGCCGGCCGAACACTTGAGCCTGCCGGATGAGGAGGACGTATATCTTGGCGTCATGGCTTCGAGGATAGCTGCCCATGTGGCTGACGTCGCCAAGGGCGTGCCAGGTGCGGCGGAGAAAGACAGGAAGATCTCTCTCGCCAGGCAGCGCCTCGATTGGGACGGGATTATCGCCGAGGCATTAGACCCTGAGCTTGTGCGTTGCAAATCAAAGCTTGCTTCCGATAAGGAAGCGTGCACGATGTGCGGCAAACTCTGCGCCGTGAAGATGGTTCGCGGTGCGTAACAAATATAGGAGGAGCGATGAAAGATGAGGCTGGATGAGGTTACGATAACCAAAGCGATAATGGAGCGTTATTTCGATAAGTTTATGAATAACCTCGAACTCGACGTGGCCATCGTCGGCGGCGGTCCTTCAGGGCTGGTCGCTGGGTATTTTTTGGCGAAGGCGGGACATAGGGTTGCACTTTACGAGAGAAAACTCAGCGTAGGCGGAGGCATGTGGGGCGGAGGCATGCTGTTTAACGAGATAGTCGTCCAGGAAGACGCCAAGCGCTTATTGGACGAGCTCGATGTGCGCACGTTGCCATACAAGGAGGCCGGCTACTATACGGCAGATTCCGTCGAAACCGTAAGCACCATAACGAGCAAGGCCGTAAAGGCTGGCCTCGTCGTGTTCAACTGCATCAGCGTTGAGGACGTAGTCGCAAAAGACGACAGGATCTCTGGGCTCGTCATAAACTGGACGGCCGTTCCTATGGCGAACTTACACGTCGATCCGCTCTCGATTAGGTCGCGCTACGTAATAGATGCCACAGGGCACGACACCGAAGTCGTGGCTATGGTAGCTAAAAAAGCCCCTGGGAGGTTGCTGACACCTTCGAAAAACATAGAAGGGGAGAAGTTTATGAACCCTGAAGAGGCTGAGAGGTTGACCTTGGAGAACACGAAAGAGGTATTCCCGGGCTTGTATGTGGCCGGCATGGCCTGTAACGCCACGTTTGGCGGCCCAAGGATGGGCCCCATTTTTGGAGGCATGCTCCTTTCTGGCGAAAAGGTCGCACGCCTGATTTTAAAAGAACTTTCGAAGTAGGCTCGAGCGCCCGTGCTCGTTTTTGTGCTTTGGCTTCGACCTGCTTCATTGAAGTCAAAGCGATAGGGGTTAAGGGTTACGGTTGCGAGGAGGCTCTCCCCTGCCCTTAACCCCTTCAAGTTTGACGTGCCACACGCTTGAGATAAAAGATACTCGCTTTTGAAGTGCGTCGCGTTCTTCAAAAATCTGGTGACGGGCTTGAACTATTGCCTTTGCTGCTCCTAAGTGCTATGGTCTTTGCAGCCCATTTCATATCCTGGGCATCGCGGAAAGCCTGGCTTGCCGATACATATATACATTCTAAGACTGGCCTCGTGGCCGGTGGGAGCTAAAGCGAAGCGGTGGGGAGAGGTGATTGAGGATGTATGACCTCCTTGAACTGACGAGAGGCAGGCTTGCTCAAATTGCCCCACAGGCGTTGGCTTTATTGCCGGTGGGTTCGGTGGAACAGCACGGGCCGCACCTGCCGGTGGGTGCGGATTCCATCATTGTCGAGGCGATCGCCCGCAGGGCGGCTGCAGAGGCTTCGAGCGAGGTCCCCATCGTCCTCTGCCCTGTGGTTTCCTTTGGGAGCTCCGATCATCACCTCTACTGGTGCGCCGCTTCTTTAAGCAACGAAACTTTAATCGAAGTTCTTTCGGATATAGCTTCGTCGCTTCATGCCTCGGGCTTTAGAGAGATACTGATCCTCAACTCGCACGGCGGGAATGCCGAAGCCGCCCGTATAGTTACAAGGAAAACTCCGCTAAAGTGCCCAGTCATCATGGGCACCTGTAATTACTGGGATATCGCCAAAGTGGCCCTCGAAAGGGAGACCGACCTCTTTAAGATCGGCGTAAAGGTACCCGGCCACGCGGGTTATTTTGAAACATCCCTCATGCTTGCCTTGAAGCCGAACTTGGTCGACTTGGATTTATTGCCTCCGGCGCAAAAAGACATTCCTGCTGAAGGGGCAACAGGGGTTTACCTGCAGCGGCCTGGAAATTCGGTCGGGATGGATGGCCACAGCGGCGATGCACACCTCGCCGACGCAAAGCGCGGCGGGGTTTATCTTGACATAATCGTCATCGAGGTGGCAAAGGCGCTCATGGCCTTTCACACCGCAGCGCGTGGCCAGGCGCCCGTTTAGATGCGAAAAGGGGGATCGATCTTGAAAACCGAGAGAAGCGCTTTGAGCGGATGGCGAAGCATTTTGAACGGAGGTGCTCCGAAAGACGCCAGGTGCGAACTGTGGCGTTTTAGCCTGCGCGCGCTTCTGGGGCTCTTGGTGGCGTTTGTCGCTTGCTTCCCCGCGTCGGCGCAAATTGCAACGCCGAGCAGCGTAGATATCTATCCGAACGGGGCTACGATGTCGTTCGTTCTCCCCTCTGGCGAGGCGGAGATCATCGTTCCTCCCGCCGTAGACGCAGAGAGCATCGATTTCCTTCCAGATCCTGGCGTGAGGGTAGTTTCCGTCGTCAAAGAGAAGGTATATTTAGGAGACTGGGTCCCCGACGGTCTTTTGCCCTTGAAGAAGGAGCTTGATGAGTGCCGGGCCGAAATCGACGCAATGGAATCGACGATCGCGGCTTTGAAGCAATCTATTTTGCACCTCGAACAGGTCTCGTTGTCGGCGGAGTCGGACGACCTCGCACGGTCGCTTCCGGCGCTGGAAGAGCGTCGGAAGGTGCTTGAGCTCGAGATGCGCCGCAAGGCGCACGAACTTGAGGCCGAAGTGGCGCGTCTGAATTTCCTGCAAGAAGAGTGGAATTCGCGCGCTCCGTCCGATAAAAACGGCATCCGCGTCGCCGTCGTGTCAGAGGGCGAGGGGAACGTGACCGTCAGGGCGCAGGTGAGGGGTGCCTCGTGGGCGCCCACCTACGAGATAGCCGGCGATTTTAGCTCTGGCAGACTGACCATCGCGTTGCAGGCGGAGGTGGCCCAAAAGTGCGGCGTCCCCTGGGGCGGCGAGCTTGCCCTTCATACTGTAAAACCCGCAGAAAGCGTAGTTATCCCCGAACTTGCGCCGCTCGTCGTCGATTTTAAGCCCCCGGTGAAGATTTTCAGGTCATTAGAGGCCGGCATAACCAAAGATAGTGCTCAATTTGCAAAAGAGGTCTTGGAGACGAAGGCCGATATCGTATACCTCGTTGACGGTAACGTAAGTGGCGATGGAACGCCGTCTTATCTTCCCCTGGACGAGATGACCTTAGAGGCCAAGATGAACGTCGTATGCGTTCCGGATTTCGATGCCGCGGCTTGGATGATAGCCGAAACGGAACCTCTGGATCGTCCCCTTATTCCTGGCGAGGCCCAAAACTACATCGATGGTGCGCCATCCGGAAAGATCAGTTTGGCGGCGGCAAACCGCGGAGAGCCGGTTACGATACCGCTCGGCCGTGTTCCCCTTGTGACCGCGACAAAAGAACGCCTTATTCCCAAAGGGGACGAGAAATGGTGGGGAAAGGGTTGGCTCGAAGAAGGCTACGAGATCCGCGTAAATAACGGCTTGTCCAGCGAGGTTGAAATTACTTTGACCGACAGGGTTCCCGTCAGCGCGCACGACGACATAAAGGTCGAGATAAAGGAAATCAGTCCCAAGTCCTCAGAGCAGACGGATAAGGGCATCATCACGTGGAAGTTGCGTCTCGCCTCCAGCCAAACTCAAGCTATAAAGCTGCGCTACAGGATAACCTACCCTGCCGATAAGGAGATCTCCATCTCGGAATACCGTTGATGCGCGAGATCCTTGAAGCCATAAAACCGCACGAGACAAAGCTCAAAGAGTACGCAGAGCTTCTGCTCGATTATAATCGGTATGTGCGCTTAGTTGGGCCGTATGACGCCGAAACGTTGTGGGAGGAACACATCCTCGATTGCGCTGCGGCGCTGCCTTTCCTTCCGCCCTCGGGGCGCGTCGTGGATGTGGGAAGCGGCGGCGGCTTGCCCGGCATAGTGTGGGCGATATGCAGGCCAGACCTCACGGTGAGCCTGGTCGAGGCCACGAGGCGAAAGTGCGAAGCCATGGAGCGGATGATAAAGGGACTGAAGCTGGAGAATGTGCGCGTCATATGGGCTCGAGCCGAGAAAGAGGCGTCGCTGCGGCGCGAATTCTACGACGTTGCTGCTGCCCGCGCCGTCGCAGAAGCCGGAGTCTTGGTTGAATACCTTTCGCCTCTGGTCAAAGTGGGCGGCACCCTGTTGGCGTTTAAAGGGCGCGGGGTGCGCTCCGAGTTGGATCCGTTGACTGGACGGTGGCCTGAGTTGGGATTGGGCGAGCCGAAATTGGAGCGTTACGAGATAAGAGGGAAAGAGCGCTATATAGTGCTCTGGGAGAAGGTTGGTTTGTGCCCGGATAAATATCCCAGGAGGCCGGGGATGGCCGAAAAACGGCCCTGGTGGAGGTGAGCCGATTGCCTGTAGTGGCTGTGGCAAATCAAAAGGGAGGGGTGGGCAAAACCACCTGCTGCGTCAACCTCGCTGCCGAACTTGGGAAGAGGGGCCATCTCGTACTGGTGGTCGATATGGATCCACAGGCTCACAGTACCAGCGGCCTCGGAGTAGACAAAAGCGCCTTAGAACATACCACTTATGATGTTTTGATCAACGATGTTTCTACTGAAGAAATAATTATTTCTACGCCATGGCGGGGTGTCTCTGTCATTCCAGCGACGATCGACCTGGCAGGAGCAGAGGTCGAACTCGCGGGGACCTTGAGCCGCGAGACTCGCCTACTCCGCTTCTTATCCAAGGTCGACGACTTCGACCTGATCTTAATAGATTGTCCGCCCTCTTTAGGGCTCCTTACGATCAATAGCTTGGTAGCCGCAAACTCCGTCCTCATCCCAATACAGTGCGAATACTATGCACTTGAGGGCGTGTCGCAGCTTCTTAAGACAATAGACCTGATAAAAAGGCATTTGAGCGATGGGCTGACCGTAGGGGGCATCCTGCTTACAATGTATGACAGCAGGACGCGCCTCTCGCAGGAGGTCGCCCAGGAGGTGCGCCGCCAGTTCGGCAACCTCGTTTTTGAGGCCATAATACCGCGCAACGTGCGGTTATCTGAAGCGCCGAGCTATGGCCAGCCGATTGCATATTATGATCCATCAAGTACAGGAGCACTGGCATTTCAGGCCTTGGCGGAGGAGGTTGAGAGACGATGGCTCGCGGTAAAGCCTTAGGCCGAGGCCTCGAAGCGCTTATACCGAGCGCAGAACGACCGGCAGAGACCCTACAGAAGGAACTCCCAGTGGAGTCCTTGAAGCCCAATCCTCTCCAGCCGCGCCAGAGAATGGACGCTTTTGAACTGCAATCACTCGCCGATTCCATAAGGGAACACGGAATTGTCCAGCCCATTATCGTCAGGGCCGCCAAGGATGGATACGAGATCGTAGCTGGAGAGCGCCGCTGGCGCGCTGCAAAAATGGCCGGCTTATCTTCCGTGCCCGTTCAAATGATAGATGCAAGCGACAGCGCAGCGCTCGAGATTGCCCTGGTAGAGAACCTCCAGCGCGAGGACTTATCCCCTCTGGAGGTAGCGCGTGCGTTGAAAGATCTGATCGAGCGTTTTCACCTCACTCATGAGGAGGTGGCCTCTCGCTTGGGATGGAGCCGCTCTGCCGTTACGAATAAACTTCGCCTCCTTGACCTGCCGGAGCGCGTCCGCAACCTCTTGCTCGAGGAAAAGATCTCAGAGGGGCATGCGAGGTTGCTCCTCTCTTTAGATAGCGCAGACGAGCAGGTGCTGCTCGCCGAAGCGTGCGCGGAGCGAGGTTTAAGCGTCAGGGATTTGGAGCAAGCTATCAAGCGCCGCAAGGCGCCAAAGAAGGCTGCCCCACAGTTCTCCATACCGGAGGCCCAAAATCTGTGCGATCGTTACGGCATAAGACTCAAGTTGATCGGGCGAGGGAGGCGAAAGCGTCTGGTGATAGAGGGGTTTGACGAAGAACAGGTTCGCCTTCTTGTGGAATTGATGGAGTCGGCGGCGCCACAATTATTTCCGCGGAAATAATTGTTTCCTTAGAGGCTAAAGAAGGAGCTGCTCTATACCCGGGAGATACAAAGGATGCTATGATTGAGCGATGCAATAGTCCCTCGCAATAGCCGTGAGTATAGCAGGGCGCCAAAATTTGTACCAGAGGCTAAATGTGGAACCATCTTGTTTTGGGCTCTTAAAGTAGTTGCTCAGTTATCATCGAAGATACCCAAGGGAGTCGGTTTAGATTTGTGATCCAATGCGTAGAGTCTGGTGTCTCCTGTATAAATGGCACAGGAGACACCAGCTTAACAATCCCTGAGAAATTCCCCTAAATATACGATATATACGATGAGGGTTCGATGGAAGTAGATCCTATCAAAGGCGGTGATGAGGGCAATTTCAAAGACTGTGCTAATAAGCTCTCTGGCGATCCTTGTGATCTCTGGCGATCCGGCGCCTTCCTCGCTTTTCGCTCTTCAGATAGGGTTTTGGGCTTCTTTCTGCTGGGGCCTCCATTTTTACGAATCCCCATTTTTCGAGAGCCACGGAGTTGTTTTTGTATCTCCTTAACGCTTCTGGCGAGAGCTCAATTTGCACGGAATCTCCTCGGATTTTGATTCGCGACACGTCTTTACCGCTAACGTTGAGGGCGTTGCAGATGCCGCTCAGGACTCTGCCCACATTCCACTCTCTGGAGGGCTTGAGAGCCATGAGCACTGACGTGGCCGGCCCTCGCGATCTTCCTCGCGCCTCAGCATCGTCGGTTTTTGGGGTCCTTTCACTCCGCGACGATCTGTGGGCCTGCTCCCGCCGCAACTCTTCTTTGAGGGCATAGCCTGCAGGTCTGCGACTGTCTATTTTCTCGAGAAGCCTTGAAACGAGGGCTTCGGGTTCTTCCATTTCGAGCAGTCTTCGCGCCCACTCCATAAGGTCCTCCCCAATCTTGTCTCCGGATTCGCCGAGGAGGATGTGCTCTTCCATTTCCCTCTGTCTATGTCTGATGTCTTCGCTGTCCGGAGCATCGAGCCACTCGACCTCGATTGACGTCTGCCGCAACATACCTTTGAACGTCAGCGCTTCCTGCGGAGAGAGGACGATCGCGTTTTCGCCCCGTTCTCCGGCTCTCCCCGTGCGCCCGCTTCGATGGGTGAAGGTCTCAACGTCGTCGGGCAGGCCGAGCTGGAAGACCTTGTCGATTTCGGGCACGTCCAAGCCTCTGGCGGCGACATTGGTGGCGACGAGGAGTGCGATATGTCCTTTGCGGAACGCCGACAGCACTGTGTTGCGCTCCCTCTGAGTCATGTCCCCGTTAAGGCACGCAGCTGCGAAGCCTTCTTCCGACAGACGGCGAGAGACGTCGGCCGTTTCGGCCTTAGTGTGGCAGAAGATCAGCCCTTTTTTGGGGTTTTCCCAAAGGAGGACGTTGATCAGTCCCTCGATCTTTCTCCGATGCGGAACCTGATAGACCTTGTGACGAATCTCAGAGTGTTGCTGTCCTTCTTCCACGAGAGAGAGAAAGCGCGGTTCTTCGAGGTATTTCTTGAGGAGTTTGCGCATCTCCAGGGGCATGGTCGCGGAAAAGAGCCAGGTTCGCTCCCTTGAGGTTGCGGCATCGAGGATGGCTTCGAGCTCATCGCGAAAGCCCATGTCGAGCATTTGATCGCCCTCGTCAAGGACGACCGTGTGGACGCTCTCCATATCGAGAGTGCCTTTCCTGAGGTGGTCCAATGTGCGGCCCGGAGTCCCTACGATTACCGAAGCGCCCTGTCTGAGATCGCGAATCTGGGCGGACATGTCCATGCCGCCCACAAGCGTCGCTACGGCGATATCCAAACCATGGGCGAGCCATTTGGCCTCTTGCGCTGTCTGCTGAGCCAATTCCCGCGTAGGAGAAAGGATTAGAATGCGCGGAGATCCTTTCTCGAGCCTCCCCTCGTCATATAAAGGGAGCAAAAAGGCGAGGGTCTTTCCCGAGCCGGTCTTCGCCCGTACGATCATGTCACGTCTTTTGTCTTCCAGCTTGAGGACTTCCTCCTGAACGGGCGTAAAGCTCGTAAATCCCCTTTCCTCGAGCCTCTGTGCGAGACTCGCTCCGATGCCCTCAAAGAAGGCGGTGTTGGTTTCGTTCATCAATAGCTTGTTTCCTCCTAAATGTGTTATAGATAGACACAAAAAAGGGCGCCCATCCACGGGCGCCCTTTGATTGCATGCCCTTCATGGCAACTGACCAATTATCTCCTCTCGAGCCGATTTGTCAAGGGCGCAATAAACCTGGTGGGTAGCCATCAGACAGGCACCCTTTACCACGTCGTAACCATCTCGCTCGAGGCGTTCCTTCGCTTCGTCGTTTTCGGCTCCAGGCTGCATCCAGACTATGGGCTTGTAAGGAAGCTTTCGTAAATCCTCTAATATGACGTCCTGACGCTTCGAAGACAGAAAGAGTGCTACGATGTCGACCTTTTCCGGCACATCCGACAGTCTGCTGTAACAGGGCAGGCCAAGGAGGGCCTTGCCTTCCAGAGAAGGGTTGACCGGATATACGTTGAAACCTGCTCTCTTTAAGTATGTCATGACGCCGTATACAGGGCGGTTGCGATTTTGCGAGGCTCCGACGACGGCGACCTTCGAAGGCTTGCAGACGAATTTTTCGATGATCTCATCTGTTTTCACGAAAGACACCCTCCTTCTTCGGCATTGTCGTTGGCTTGATCTTGATACATTTTGCGCTCCAATCTCGGGTAGGATTGTACTCGTCCATTTAGGTTACTTCAACTACCTCGAGGCTTGTGGAATAGGAACATATGAGTTGAGATACAGTGTAAAATATTCGCAGGGGCTGCGGCTGCAGCCCCTGCGAGTGCGCCTTTTGGCGGTCGTTCTGTTATGTAGGACGAAAACTGCCGAAATTCAAGATCTGATCTTTGGAGGATTAGATTTTGGGCTCTTTGTAATGTGGCTCCATCAACGGGCGCCACTTTGGCATATCGTCCTTGAAGAGATCGAGAGGCGGCTTCATATCATCAGGGATGTACGGTTTATACGGATATTTTTTGCTCTCCTCACCAAATTCAGCCTTGATCTTTTCAAGCTTTGCAGGATCTGTCAGAATGTCCGCCCCTGTGGCCGCCAAAACCTTGGCACCCGTAACGAGCGCTTTGTGGCCTATGCTTGTGCCTACTGACGCCACGACGCCCCAGGAATGCCCCGGCACGCCCTTCGGCCAGCCCGGGGCTCCAAGAGTGGCTAAAGGACAAACCATGCTGATTTCCGCTATGTCGGTGGACCCTCCACCCGTGAAAACGGGTGGTTGCGGGACCAGCTCTATATCGTCCGGCAACCCCTCTTGAGAGACGCCCATGTTCTTCTGTATTTCCTTAGCATAAACCTGCTCTTCGTCGTTCCACTGCGGCACTCCAAAGAGCTTCGCGTTGTCATACATAGTCTTGGCGAGAGCTTCGTTAATATGTTTCTGGTGCATGCCTAACATAGTCTCTATCTCGTATGTGCATCCTGAGGCGATGGCGCCGGCTTTAACGCAATTTTCGAACTTTTCGTATGTTTTCATCAACATTTCATCGTTATTTCTTATAAAGGCTGCCACTTCTACCTTGTCTGGAACTATATTGGGCCAGTCTCCACCTTGTAGTATCACGTAGTGAATCCTGTAGCCTACATTCAAGTGCTCACGGGCGTATTCGATGGCTGTCCCCATGATTTGGGCGGCGTCGAGGGCGCTCACGCCGTCCCACGGGGCTGAACCGGCATGGGCCGTCTTGCCGAAGAACCTGACTTTGACGCCTATGATGGCACTGTTGTGGATACCGTATGCTATGTCGTATTTGTTGCCTGGATGGTTATCCAGCACTACATCCACGCCGTCAAAGAGTCCGTCGCGCACCATGTATATCTTGGCGGAGCCAGATTCCTCAGCCGGGCAACCGAAGAACTTTACTGTGCCGGCTGCACCGCTTTTTTCCATGGCAGCCTTCAGAGCTATTGCTCCAGCGGCGCCCGTTGTGCCCAAGATATTATGACCGCAACCATGCCCAGGTGCGCCGGCAACGACGGGCTCTTTTTGGGGTACGGTCTTTTGCGAAAGGCCGGGCAGCGCGTCGTACTCGCCGGTGAAACCTATAACTGGACTTCCTGAGCCCCAAGTAGCGATGAATGCCGTGGGCATGCCGGATACGTTCTTCTCGATGGAAAAGCCGTATTTCTCGAAGAGTTTAATGAGTGCTTCTGAAGACTTGAATTCTTGAAATCCCAGTTCGGCATAGCTCCATATGGCGTCGGCCACCGATGCAAATTCTCCTGCGTGCTCGTCCAGGAACGAGGCTATGTCGCTTTTGAGCGATTCGGCCGAGACCTGGGCAGCCATTGTCACCGTGGCAGCGCTCAAAAGTAGCGCTGCACCGATCGTTAAAGCCAAAAACTTCCCCTTCATGCCCTTCATTTGTGCACCTCCTCTGAGTCTCTACTCGTCCACCAGCATTGTCCGAGGCCGTTTCTCCGATGTCGCCAGTGGCAGATCCCTTAACCTACCTTTGCTCCGCATCGCGTCAATTTATCTCATAATACATCACCTCCGTCAATAACATCAGAGTATTGCCATGCTTTATAGCATCCTTAGCCGTATAGTGTCAAGGCGATCGGCTCGAGTGGTTGAAAACAGGCATAGGGGCTGATACAATAAATTTCGAGTAAGTCTAATAGCGGTCAAAACCTCCGAGCCTTTTTGCCTAAGGGCAGCTTGCCTATGGCGATGGGCCGTTAGGGCGCCTTCGGAAACGATGACGCCTCCCGCGTTTGGAAAGGAGGGTTGCAAGTGTTAAATGGGAAGCCTTCTTATGACGCGGGAGGGCTTCCTTATTTTTTTAATTAAATTAATGGAGGTGTGTAACATGAGAAGGTGTGCAGTTTTAGCGGTCCTTTTGTCCCTGAGTTTTTTCCTTTTTTCGGGTGCGGCTTTGGCCGAGGCTCCTGCATGTACGGAAACGTATGGAAATGGCTCAATCACGGTAAGGCTTGCTACTGGAAGCCCTGGGGAACTTGGCCTCGTAAAAGTTTTAGCAGAAGAATTTTGTAAGACTCACGATGCTAAGATCTGCTGGATACAGGCAGGCTCTGGGGCTGCACTCCAAATGCTCAAGGATAAGGCTGTTGACATGTGCATGTCTCACTCCCCCGCCCTCGAAAAGAAAGCGGTAGAAGAGGGATGGGCTGCGAATCGGACGCTCATCGGCTCCAACGAATTTTACATCGTAGGCCCTGAGGATGACCCAGCCGGTATAAGGGAGGCCAAGACCGCCGTAGAAGCCTTTACTAAGATTGCGAACTCAAAGGCCACGTTCCTGTCGAGGGGAGATAACTCAGGCACGCACGTGAAAGAGATGTCCATCTGGAAGAAGGCTGGGATAACTCCTTCCGGGGATTGGTATGTTGTCACCGGCGACTTTATGATCGCGACGCTCAAAAAATGCGACGAGCTTTGTGGTTACTTTATGACCGACAGCAGCACTTGGATAACAGTGAAGAAAGACATCAAGAATTTAACGCTCCTCTTTAGGGGCGATCCTGAGATCGTCAATATCTATCATGCCCTCACTCTCACTGACGATAGCGACTCCACGCGCATGGCCGTCGAGTTAGTCAAATTTATGGCCTCCGAAGAAGGGCAGGAGATCATCAGGACCTTTGGCGTAGCGGAGTACGGGGAGCCACTCTATAACGACGCAGAATATGCAAAGCAGTTTGAAAAGTAATACGTAAGTTCGGTTTAGGTGAATCTGCAACATTTGGGCGGGAGTTGTTCCCGCCCAAATGTTAAGCTTTCGTTAAAAATCACTATGTGCGTGCAAAGGCGTGATACAATGCAATCACGCTGATCCCTTCGAAAAACCCCCTAAGGCTTTGACGACCGCCATCGAGAATTGAGGCCGAAGTTTGCAGGCGCGCCTAATGCGAAAGGAGGGGGGCGGTTTGTGGGATGGAGAGAGTGTTGGAATAGTCGAGCTGACGCTCGAAATGATGAGACTGGCGAGAGAATCCCTCGCTAAGGGGATGAATGCCCTCGTGGATAGGGATGAGCTCTTGGGCGATGAGGTCATAACGGGGGACAAGCGTGTGGACGACTTGGAGCTTGAGATCGAAGAGGCCTGCATAAAGGCGCTGCAAAGGTGCCAAGAGGAAGAAGGCGTGCGTGCCGTCGTCGGCCTGTCCAAAATCATCACCGATCTGGAGAGGATCGGCGACTACAGCGTCCACGTGGCCGAGGCTGCAAAAATTCTGGCCAACAAACCGTTGCTAAAGCCGCTTATAGACCTGCCGAGGATGTCTAAGGACGTCTGCGAGATGATTAGTCTTTGCGAGGAGGCTTTGAGGGTGTACGACGCCTCGCGGGTGATGCCCATCTGGGAGCTCGATGCTGAGGTGGACGCTCTTTACGACCAGGTTTTTAGGGAACTTCTGACCTATATCCTGGAAACGCCAAGGCTCATAACGAACGCCCTTTATCTCATCCAAGTCGCCAGGTATCTGGAGAGGGCCGGCGACCACGCCACCAATGTGGGCGAACGGATCATCTACATCATGAGGGGAGAAAAAGTAAAGCGAGGCAGAGCGTGGGGCGGCGTGGCAGATGAAGGCGATAGTCTTTGATGTATATACTACCCTCATCGACATATCCACCGATGAGGAAGATTGGCACGTTTACGACAACCTAGCGAAGTTTCTGAGCTACCGGGGCGTATACTTGAGCGCCGATGAGGTTAAATGGTTCTATTTCGAAAAAATAGCCAAGCAGCTCAAGAATAGCAAGGAGCAGTATCCTGAAATAGATGTCGGGCGCATATGGTACGAGATCCTCTCTGCCAGCGAAAACAAGGATGTCTACGATCTAAAGCTCAATAAGTCCACTTTCGTAAAAGATGTGGCCGTGCTCCACAGGGCCCTTTCCAGGAAGCGAATAAGGCTTTACCCTCGCGTATTTGAAGCGCTCACCTGGCTTAAGAGGAGTTTTAAGCTCGGTGTCGTATCCGACGCTCAAAGATGTATCGTCCTGCCGGAGCTCAAAATGTTCGGCATCCACGATATGTTCGACGCCATCGTCGTATCAAGCGATTATGGCTTCAGGAAGCCAGACGGACGGCTTTTCTTGTCATGCCTCAAAAAACTCGGGGTTTCTCCCGAAGAGGCGGTCTTTGTAGGAAACGATACGTTTAGAGACATCCAGGGAGCCAACTCCGTGGGGATGGGTTCGGTGCTGGTGATGACGGAATATGGCAATAAGGATCAGAGCATCGCCAAGCCCACATTCATCGTGAATTCCGTGGCTGAACTTCCAGGTATCCTGATAAGTGCGGAGAGTAAGGCATGAAAATCGAGGACGGCAAGGTAGGTCAAGAGAGCGAATTATATGACTATCTGAAAGACAGGGTCCTCCAAGCTCGACAGGGGGAGCTTTCTCCACATTTGGATCATTTGGACTTTCGCGTCTATCGGTTGCAGGCCTCTCATCATGTGTTTAAGGTCGTCGAAAAGGAGAGCGGCGTTGTGTTTTTGATAAAGTCCTATGCAGAAGACCAGGTGGACGACGAGGTCAAGCGCAGGCGCTTTCAAAGGGAGCTCGAAAATGCGCATCTCCTCGAAAAGTTCGGCATCGACGGCGGCCACCGTGTTGCCGTTCCCTTCTTTGTTGATCCAGAGCACTTCCTGATCGTCTACCCCTTTTTCGAGGGTAAGGAGTTGGGCCATTACATAAAAAGGGCAGTCTTAAACGGTAAGGGAAAGACCCTCAAGCATAAACTCTCAGCCTTGGCGGATTTTTTACATTCTCTCCATAGGCGCGTTGCCGTTGAAAGTGTAGAAATTTCTCATATAGTCAGGTCGTTCATTGAGAAGGTGAAAAGCGCTAAAAGGGAAGGCTTAATCGATGGAAATACGGCGAGGCAAGCACGATACCTCATCGAGAGATGGATTGAACTCCCCATCTTGAGAGATGCCCGCAAGTGCCTCATCCATGGCGATGCTACGCCTTCTAACTTTCTCTTCAAGGGAGACCATGTGGCGGTTATAGACCTTGAGAACATCGCTTGGGGCGATCGTTCTTACGACTTAGGCATGGTAGCCGGTGAGCTGAAGCACCAGTGCATGATGCACTCTGGGAACAGGTTTGCCGCGGAGGAGTATATAGGCCATTTCTACTGGGAATACTCCCGCCGCTGCAACGACCCCTCCAAGACCTTTAAAGCGCTTACCGCGAAAAATCCGTTTTACATGGCTTATACAGAGTTTAGAATTGCGGGGAATGAATGGCTCGCATGGGACCACAGGAAATGGCTGGCCTTCGAGGGCATGGAGTGCTTAAGGGCACTTCACGCGATAGGTGGTCATCATGAGGTTTTCTAGGGATTCCCTGGAGGACATAGCGCTTTTTGGCAAGGTGGTCGCGACTGCTCTCCTGGTGGGCGGGTATATTTTCCTGGGGCTTTTCATCGGAAAGCACATCCATGATCGCGGTGGACCGCCATGGTTGCCCCAGGTCGGTGCTTCCGTCGGCGCCATATTTGGCCTCTGGCAAGGTTGGGTTTTTCTCAAGGACCTCATAAAGAAGTGGCGCTCTAAGTAGTGCATTTAGCCCCTAAAACCGCATGGACACCGGATTTGAGCTCAATGTTTCACGTGAAACATTCCTTGCGTTGTGCTGCCCTTCTTTATGTATATAGCGCGAGGACAACTTTAAGGGCGAGATTACGTGCAAAGCACGCGGCTTTCGTTTAGGAAAACCAATGGGTGGCCTTCGTAATCTACGAACAGCGCAATGGTCAACTTACCATCCCTTATAGCTATGCATTATGAAATCTAA
>CAYTKB010000007.1:0-25428 GCA_964438265.1 uncultured Acetomicrobium sp.
TCTATCTTCTCCCCTGCAGACAGGTCAACCCCGCGCTCCTCAAACCACTCCACGGCTTGAGGGTTGATCTCGCGTAACCTGTTTAACGGCGAAGCGCGCCTCGCCTCCTCTCCCAAATTTTGGCGCATTTCGCCTATGTAACGATCGCGATTGCGTTCGCTTAATAACTCAAAGCTAAATCCCAGTGGATTTTCGGCGTAGTCGAGAAAGACCTTGTGCCCCTTATCTATCTCTTTGTATATGGCCACGTCTACAATGCGAGTATCATGTTCATATGATACGGGCCAGCTGGAACCCTTGCGAAATAGGATGTCGTAAATTTGAGCAAGGAGAGTATCTTTAGGAAAATAATTGATCAGAAACTCTCTGCCGCACTCGTCGACGATCCTGGGAAGGGCGCGGAACATGCTCCCCGAGCAATTAAAGTTTGTCGCAAGGGAGGCCACGCCGAACTGAATAAACTCCATATTGACAAGCTCGGCCCCTGCGTTCAAAGCCATGCCGTAGCTGCTTCCGGTGTTCTCCTCCGGAAAGACGTTGAGGGCAAAAACCTGCCCTCCGCCCCCCGTAGCGAGCACCGTAGCGGCCGCATATACGATATTCAGCGCTTCCCCCCTGGGATCCCTTTCGTTCAGAGCTGCCACGCCCATTGCTCTTTCTTCATCGCCGCTTCTAAGAAGAAAGACGGCTGCGCGATGCTCCATAAGTTCTATATCTAAGGAGCGCACCCTCTTAACCAGAGCTTGTTCTATATCTACAGCGGTGTAAGGGCCGGTATAGGCCGCTCTCGCATACTCGGAGCCATCCGTGACGAACTGGTCCACCTTGCCATCGGATCTCTTGACGAAAGGAACGCCCAAATTCAGGAGGTACTCCAGGGCCGATCCAGATTCACGCGCCATGATTTCGGCCAGATCTTCATCGGACACGTATCCGCCTATGCGGTAGACATCGTCGGCATGGTATCGCCAATTATCGGGGCCGCCCGGCTCGGTATAAGGGAGCGTGGCGTGAAAAGCCATCCTGTCGGAACACGCCTTTGCCGTCACGCCACTTTTACCCAATTCGCCTTTGGTGAGGATCAGGACGCGCGCTCGCGGGTAGGCCTCCTTGGCGGCGATGGCAGCCCTCAAGGCTGCTCCACCAGAACCCACCACCAGTACGTCACACTCAGTTTTAGAGATATTCATAACCTCACCCTTCGCCCCTCTTCGGCCGAAAGGTAGGCGGCATAGGTGGCCTTGACCGTTTCGGCAGCGAGCTCATAACCGGATATAGGCTCGCGGCCAGTGACAACACATTCCATGAAATCTTGTATTTCTCCGGCATAACCCCTCATGAGCTCCTCCTCGAGAAATACGCTCTGCCAACCTCCCTTGGTCTCCACCTTCTCAGTTATGTAGACATCTTTCAAGAAATCCGGGTCGGGGAAATAGGTCAGCATGGCGTCGTTAGGGGCAATGTTGCAGATCTCGACGCCATTGTCGCAATATAGTTCAACTATGTTGCGCGTACCCCCCAAGACGATATCCCCTGCCATGATGAGTCCCTTCGTATCGTCGTCAAATGTTAGGCTTGCGATGGCCCAATCCTCCACATCCATAGGGCTGGCCTCGATAAAGCGCTTACTCTGGGAAGACAGCCCTTCGGTCAAGACTCCAACATCAGCCACCACCTCTTTTACTCCCATGCCCTCGCGTTCAGACCGTTTAAGATATAAGAGCGCTGACAAGGGATGGCATCCCTGGCGTATCAGCGCGCCTCCGCCAGTCATGCTCCACTTGGCAGCATGAGGAGCATGGGAACCGCTATGGCTCTCTTCCCCCTTTAGAAAGAGGATGTGGCTTCCCGCTTTCTTTATGATCTCGACTGCCTTCTGTATGGCAGGGGCGTATACCCAGTTCTCGGCATACATAAAGAGCCTGCCGCTTTTCTGGACAGCCTCACCGATCCGCTCTACGGTAACGAGCACCGCTTCTTGCATTTTTGCCCTGGATACGTTTTTGCCTATTGGCTCTTCTTCACCGCCTTCGCCGCAATAACCTGTGAGCGGTTTTTCACAGACGACGTGCTTGCCAGCTTCCAAAGCCTTGACGACCATTTCGGCATGCAGATAGACAGGGGTACATATGTCGATCACATCGATCTCGTGATCTTTCAGCAATTCATCGAAATCATCGTAGAACTCATCCACGCCGAAGCGCTTCATAAAAGCCTCGGTGCGTGGCATATTGCTTCCCGTGGCAGCAACAGCCTTAATCTTCACATCAACGCCGCGCACCCTTTTGTAGGTTTTCCCGTGGATATCAGCCACGAAACCACTGCCTGCTATGCCAACCGTCACTCTTTTCATAATTTATCAACCCCCTCATCGTGCATTTCTGCCAAAAACCCTTCCAACAAGCCTCCTGACGGGCTCTATTCTGCCCAAAACCGTGAAAAGGATCGCCAGAAACAAAATGAGGGATATAGGCCTGGTAAAAAAGGGAATCAGGCTACCGTTTGTAAGGACGAGGCTGCGGCGGAGGTTGTTGTCCAAAAGATCCCCCAATATGATCCCCAACATGGCCGGCGCCACGGGGTAATCCATCTCCTTCATGGCATAACCTATGATCCCAAATACCGCCATCACCATCACATCGAAAAGCTTCCCCGAAAGGGCGTAAGAGCCTATGACGCAGAGGGCGAATACCGCCGGCATGAGCATCTCCCTCGGAATGGAAAGGAGCTTCACAAAAGAGCGCACGAGGGATAGTCCCAATACAAACATGGCGCAAGTGGCCAACAGAAACATGCACACTACCTGGTAGACGAACTGCGGCGACTCCACCATCAAAAGCGGCCCCGGGCGCACGCCGTGGATCAACATGGCCCCTAAAAGTACGGCTGCAGGGGCAGAGCCCGGCACCGCCAGGGATAGAACCGGTATCACCGCACCTCCTACAGCGGCGTTGTTGCCAGTCTCGGCGGCTATCAATCCCTCGATGCTTCCCTTGCCGAATTTCTCTTTTTCCTTGCTGGCCCTCCTGGCGAAATCGTAGGAGACCCAAGCGCCTATATCCTCCCCCACCCCAGGGATGGCGCCAATGATCGTGCCTATTATGCCTGAGCGCAGTATGGTCCTCCAGTGCTTGAGGATCTCCTTAAATCGCGGCAAAACCCTCTCCACCGATGTGCTCACCACCTGGGCCGCCGGTTGCTTCATTACCATGAGGACTTCAGAGAAGCCAAAGATCCCTATCATCGCGGGAAGCAGCTGTATGCCCCCGGCGAGGTTTACGCTGCCGAAGGAAAAGCGGCTGTAGGCATGCATCCCCTCCATCCCAACCATGGCCACCAAAAGGCCGAAAAAGCCGGATATCCACCCTTTGAGCGGATCTTTGGCGCCTGTGAGGGTGCCGCAGATCGTGACTCCGAAGATGGCGAGCCAAAAGTACTCGAAGGAGTGGAACTCCAACGCGATGTTTCCAATCATAGGGGTGAAAACAGCAAGCATTAAAGTGCCGAATAAGGAGCCCAAAAATGACGCCGTCGTAGCGAGGCCCATAGCCTCACCGGCCTTCCCTTGTTTGGCCAACGGATTGCCATCTACGGTCGTGGCAGCATTTGCTGGCGTGCCTGGAATGTTTATCAAAATGGCCGTCCTGCTGCCGCCGAAAATGCTCCCCACATACATGCATATGAGCACCAATATGGCATGGGATGGCTCGAACTTATAGGTGAGCGTGGTCATAAGGGCAACGCCCATGGTGGCAGTGAGCCCGGGGAGCATCCCCACTATGATCCCAAGCTGTGTGCTCCACAGCACGTCGAACAAAAGCCTTGGGGTCAAAAATTTCACCAATTCCCCTGCAAAAATTCCTAAACCCTCCAGCACCTACTGATCACCCCACTTCAGGGTAACCTAACCAAAAAGAGGTAGCGGAACGTCAAAGCTATGACAGCAGCAACGACGATCGCCTCGCCCACGGCAAAGGCCCATACCCTCCCTTGAGAACGAGGGACTTTTTCCAACCACAGTTGGAAGGCGAGGACAAAGGTCAGGATGTAGACAACGGTGAGGGGGAAATAATCGACCTTGCCCAACAGCAACACATAAGCCATCGATAGGACTAACGCAGCAAAAAATCGCGCTATAGAGGCGCTCGCAAAAAACGCCCTTAAACCTTCGAGCGTGATGCCCAATCTGTAGCCACCGGCTCGGATTGAGCGGACGAAAAGGGCGCCCCCGAGGAATAAGAGCATGATCCCCAAAAAGCTGGGTACGACGCCCGGCGCAGAATACCTATGAGCTCCCACCTCGCTAAAGGTGGGCATCGTCCAGGAGAGCACAACGGCCCCTCCGCCCAACGCCATAATGACGATGGACGTCACAAAATCTGCCTTAGGCAGATTAGTTTCTCTCATGTGTCAAACACCTTCTTCTATGCTCGAGAGGAAGGGCGATCCCCTTCCCCTCGAGCCTTCCTATCCTACGGTCGCGGAATTCCCACCTCTTCGGGGGATACCTTAGCCCTGCCCAAATCGTAGTAAAGCCAAGCCACGGTTTGAGTGAGGGCGAACGCCTTTTCTTTGGCCTCTTCGCCTACCGCTGGGTCGAAGACCGCCCCTCTGTCTAAGGCATAGTCCTTCACTACTTGAGAATTGCCTATTATGTCCACCCAGAGCTTATCGAGGGTGCCTACCACCTCATCCGGCACGCCCTTAGGTATGAATATGCCAAAGTAAAAGGGTATTGCCTTGAAATCGGGAAGCCAGTTAGTCACCGGTGGGATCGTCCCATAGTCTTTCACTTCCAAAGGGGAGACATCGAGCACTGCCAAGGGGCGAAGGCGCTTCGCTCTGAGCATGTCCACCTGCTCGCAGGCGAGCTGACAGACTACGGGCGTTTCCCCGCTCACACAGGCTACCACTGCCGGGTTGCCGCCCGCATACGGCACATGCTTATATTCGAAGTCGCCATATTTGCGCAAGCTCTCCATGCCAACGCGTCCCCCTGATACCTCCCCAGCCGTGGCCACAGGGATCTCCCCCGGCTTTTCTCTGAAGGCGGCCAAAAGCGACCCAAAATCTTTATACGGCGTATCAGGATGTACCGAGATCACTATGACGTTAGCCACACTCAAATACAAATGCCAATCGTCGAGGACGGTGTCCAAAAAACCCATGACCTTATAGGTGCCAAGGTCTGCTACGGCTCCAGAGGCCCATGTATGACCGTCTCTCTCGGCATCGAGGACCGTCTTTGTGCCCACAGAGCCGGAAGCGCCCGGTTGGTTCACGATCACGATCTTCTGCCCCAACGCGCTCTCGAGCTCCCCGGCGCAGACGCGTGTTATCTGATCCGTGGAGCCGCCAGCGGCCCACGGGACGATGCACGTGATGGGCTTGTCCGGCTTCCACTCGCCTGAAGCAGTCACAGGTACGAACACGAGCACCGCACAGAGCATGGCCAAAAATGCCTTTCTCATCGCCCACACCTCCTTCAATCTCTATCTTGCCAGTGGAAATCATAAACTCCAGGCGCCGTTCGATCCCAAGCATCTACCACCTCCCCCTCACTCTCTATCTCTTGTAGCCCAGCTCCCTCGATATGAGAAGCGCCGCTTCCCTGACCTTCTCCCCCAATCGAGAAGACTTCGCGCCCGAAAAGCGATACGCCGGAGCCGAGATGCTCACCGCCCCCACCGGATAACCCCTAAAGTCGAGGATGGCAGCTCCAACGCAGCGGATGCCTTCCTCATTTTCTTGATTGTCCTCCGCATAGCCGCGCTGGCGGATCATCTCCAACTCCTCGCGCAGCTCTTCGGGATTACTCTTCGTGTGACTTGTTTTGGGCTCAAGCGCCGCCTCGCTCAAATACCTACACAGCTCGTCTTCGGGCAGCGCCGCCAGGATCGCTTTGCCGGCAGATGTAGAGTAAAGGCTCAACCGCGCACCGATCCTCGACCGCATTCCAACAGGATGGGGGCTTTCAAGCTTTTCCAAGTAATAGGCCACACCGTTTTCGTATACGAAGAGATGAACTGTCTCTTTGGAAAGCTCCCACAACGATTCGAGATGCGGACGCGAGATCTCCAAAAGGCTCGAGGCCCGGCGGTGCGACTCCGCCCACAGCAGCACCGCTGGTCCTATCTGGTATTTGCTTTCCCTATCCTTCAGCACCACACCATGTGATTGAAGTGTGGCTAATATCCTGTGCACGGTAGCTTTGGACAACCGAGTGGCTTCGGCTATTTCTGTGATGCCTACAGGCCTTCTCTCCTCAGCCATGAAGTTGAGAACCGAAAGCGCCCTGTCTAACACTCGTACGCCCTGTTTTTCTCTCATGTCAACAGACCTCCGCAACTCTCCTCAGTCGAACAAGAGATTCGGCAAAAACAATACTATCTGGGGGAGGAATAGGAAAATCAATAATATGACCGTTAACAATACAACATAGGGGATGCACGATTTGGCGATCCGTTCAAATGGAACGCCAGAGACGCTGGACAGTACGTAAAGAACCATGCCAACCGGCGGCGTCATAAGGCCTATCATCAGATTAAGGATTAAAAGCAACCCGAAATGAACCGGATCTATACCGAAGTGGTTAGCCACAGGCATCAATATAGGAGTAAGGATAGTTATAGCTGCTATCGTCTCCATAAATGTTCCAACAAAGAAGAGCAAGGCCATAATGGCGAGCAACACCGTGTATTTACTCGAAAAATAGCTCACAAATATGCTCGTGACAGCTTGAGGAACCTGAGATACCGCTAAAACCCAACCGAAAAGAGAGGCTGTAGCCACTATAAAGAGGACGCTCACCATAGTGCCTATCGTATCGAGCACAATCTTAGGAATATCCCTTATCCCAAACTCTTTGTAGTATAGCGCCAGGGCTAAGCTATAAAGCGTAGCAATAATGGCAGCTTCTGTGGGCGTAAAGATACCCCCCATAATGCCGCCTAAGATTATCACCGGAGTAAGAAGCGACAAGAAGGCTTCTTTAAGGGCAATAAGCCGCTCGCGCGCGCTGGCCTTCTTCCCCTTGGGATACCCGGCCTTTTTGCTTTGGAAGTAGACTAAGATAGACATGGCAAGGCCCATTAAGAGACCTGGAATGATGCCACCTATGAAGAGCCTCCCTATAGAGACTCCACCTATCGCGCCGAAGACCACCGCTGGCACGCTCGGTGGTATTATAGGACCTATAGTGCTCGATCCAGCCGTGACGGCGAGGCTGAAGTCATCGGGATAACCTGCGTCCCTCATCGCCTTCAGCTCTATGGCCCCCAAGCCACCTACATCGGCTATGGCGGTGCCGGACATGCCAGAGAATATGATGCTCGCCAGGATGTTCGCATGCCCCAATCCCCCTGTGTAATGTCCCACCATTTTATCCGCGAAGTTAAAGATTCTGCTTGTTATGCCACCGGTATTCATAATCGAACCTGCCAGCATGAAGAAAGGAACGGCCATGAGAGGAAAGGAGTCAGGCCCCGCCATGAGGCGCTGCGTCACTACCCGAAGCGGTATGTCATTGGCGAATATGTAGACCAGCGAACTCATAAGGAGCGTAAAGGAGACAGGTACCCTCAACAGCAAAAGCACGATAAAGGTGAACGCTAAAAGCAGCACGTCAAAGCCCTCCTGCCAAGAGCAGCTTCAAAAGCTTTTGCAGAAGCCGCACCTCTCCTATGATCAACCCTATTGGCACAGAGGCACTTACCCAGCTCATAGGGATCTCCATCGCTGGCGATGGGATGCGGCTTACAGCGACAGTGTACCTTATACCTGAAGGGATAATTGACGCTACGAAAACCATCATCGCTATAGTCGTCGCTATCTCCACATATTTTTGGACATTGTGATGAAAAATATTCATAAAAGCCTCCATTTTTATATGAAGGTTTTTCCGCACGCCGTAGCCAACGCCGATGAAACAGATCCATATGTAAATATAGCGAGCGAACTCTTCGCTCCAAACCAGCGGACTATTGAAGACATACCGCATGATTATCTGTAACGTGAGGGCAAAACCCATGGCCAACGTCCCAGCGATCAAAAAAAGCTCGTCTAATTTGTCCATGCATCTGACAAGACCCCTGCACAGCCACACCACGCCGCTTCACCTCACCGATCGAGCATAAAGGGGAGGCCCAAAATTTCAGGCCGCCCCTCTTCTCCTTCCTATTCCACCGCCTGTATCTTCTGATACAGCTCCCTTCCCCATTTCTCGATGTTCTCGTCGATGGCCTGCTGCGCAGCACGCCTGAAGGCCTCGATATCTGGTTCTATGACTTCCATCTGGCCGGAAGCTTTTATTTCCTCTATTATCTGCTTTTCGGTCTCGAGGACCTTCTGGTTCGTAGCGTCGGTAGCGCGCCTGGCCTCTTCCTCGAGAATTCGCTTTTCCTCATCTGAAAGTCCGGCATAGACTTCGGAATTTATCACGATGGGAGTCATTTGTATCACGTGACCGGTGAGGCTCAAGTACTTTTGAACTTCATTGAACTTCTGCGTCATTATCGTGGGAAGCGGATTTTCCTGGCCGTCTACAACGCCTTGCTGGAGGGCGAGATAGACCTCAGATAGCGCCATGGGCGTGGGTTTAGCGCCGAACGCTTGCATAATGGCTATACTCATCGGCTGATTGGGAACGCGCATCTTGAGCCCCTTTAGATCTTGGGGGGTTCGCACCGGCACCTTAGATGTGGTAACGTAGCGCGTGCCATAGTACATCACGTCTAATACTCTTATGTCCGACTTCTCCTCCAGGGCATCCCAGAGCTCTCTGCCGACCCCACCACGGGCTACTTTGAGGGCGTGATCTACGCTGCGAAATGTATAGGGGCCGTCGAAGACGAGCACAGGGGTGTAGCGCTTGCCCAGCTCGCCAGGGCCCACGATGGCCATCTGGATTATCCCCTGGGAGACGCTCTCTGCGATGTCCTCTTCAGACCCCAATTGCCCAGCTGGAAATACCTGGATCTCGATCGCCCCATTCGTCCTTTCTTTTACCCGCTCCGCCATTTCCTTCATGCCGTCGTTGAAAGGATGATCAGGAGCATAGACATGGGCGAGCCTCAAGACTTTTTTGTCCGCTGCCTGCCCTAGGGCAGCAAAGCCTGAAACCACAGCCACCACAGCCAACGCCACGACCAAACATGCCGCCTTAAAAATCAACCTTCCCTTCATGGCACACCCACCTCCCTAAAACTTAAGGATCGCCTTGCACACTTCGTGCGGATTCTCCTCGATGAAAGAGATAGCCTTTTGCACATCTTGAAACGGGAACGTGTGAGAGATGATTTTGGAAGGGTCTACATCACCCCTTTCTACCCATTTGATCGCGGTAGGAAATTGGTTATTGTTTAACCTCGAACCTAATATATCAAGTTCCCTGCGCATGATGTCAAGGGGAGAAATTTGGGCTTTCTCAGGCGGGTAGCCCAAAACAACCACTCTCCCGGCTTGCGAAACCAGCCTCGATATGACGAGCTCGAGCACCTGAATGCTTCCGGTAGCCTCAAATATGAGAGGGAAACCTTCGCCGCCGGTAAAATCCATGGTGAAACGCTCGAGGTCTTGGGTGCCGCTGTTAACAACTGCATCCGCTCCGCAAGAGACAGCCATCTTAAGGCGCGAATCCACCACATCGGCGACGGCAACCTTGGCCCCTAGGGCCTTTAACCCCTGAAGTATGACGAGGCCTATGGGGCCCGCACCGCACACAAGCGCCATGTCGTCACCGACAGCCCTGCCGCGGCTTAAGGCCTGTGCGGCGATGCTGTAAGGCTCGACGGTGGACGCCGCCTCGAAAGAAAGGGATTGGGAGACTTTGTAGACTTTATCCCTCTTGGCTAGGATGTATTCTTGGGCCCCACCGTCTATATGAACGCCCAGACACTTTACATCTCTGCAGACGTTAGGCCTCCCAAGTCGGCAGGCGTAGCAGCTGCCGCAGGAGATGACGGGGTCCACGACGACCTTGTCGTCTGCAGAGAGACCCAAGACTCCTTTGCCTACGGATACAACCTCGCCCGATATCTCATGCCCTATGACGCGAGGGTAAGTGGCAAAGGCGGATCTGCCGCGGTAGACGTGCATGTCAGAGCCGCATATCCCAACGGCCTTTACCTTGATCAAAATTTCATCCGGGCCGGGATCTGGCGGCATGGGCCTTTCGGCGATCGCCAATACACCAGGACGAGCAACCTCTACTGCTTCCATTCGATCAACCCCTTCTTAAGACAGATACCAAACTCAGGCTACGCGAAAGTGCGCAAGCGCACTTTCTGTAGGCGTCGTGCTGGCCCCAGGTCTCTGAGGAATACAAAAACGCCCGTCACGCACCCTTGCAGGTTCTTCAAATACTTCTTTGAGCCAAGGGATATATTCGAGCGTATCGCAGGCGGGATGAGCGATGCACAGGTGTAAGTGCACCTGGGCCATATCCCCCACGTGGGGCACCACCGGCAAACGATGGGCATAGGCCAGATCGGCCACCTTGAGCCATTCCGTTACGCCGGCCAGCCTCGTCGCATCCGCCTGCACGATATGAACAGCGCCCATAGCGATGAAGTTCGCAAAGTCGCAAAGCGCATAGAGCTGTTCCCCCAAGGCTATGGGCGTATCTATCGCGCTCGCGAGACGAACATGGCCGAGCAAGTCTTCAAACCAAAGCGGTTCCTCAAACCAAACCACATCGTAATCGCATAAACACTTCCCCATGCGCAAGGCCGTCGGCAGATCGAACTTGCCGTTGGCATCCACCATCAATTTCCTCTCGGGGCCAATAACATCCCGTACGGCAGCGATCCTCTTTCTGTCAATCGAGATGTCGCCGCTTCCCACTTTTATCTTTACGCCGTTATAACCCTCTTCCTCTACCAATCTCTTGCACCCCGAGACCAATGTCTCTAAAGAAAGGTGGAGCCATCCCCAGTCGGTGTTATATGCCTCTATGCGCTTACCTTCGTCGCCGCCCAACAATTTCCACAGGGGCACTCCAGCCGCCTTGGCTCTTATGTCCCAGAGAGCTATATCGACTGCGCTCAAGGCGAGGTGCGTTATACCGCTCCTTCCGACCCACCTAATCGGAGAGCAGTTATACAGCTTGTTCCAAAGGGCTTCCGTCGAGGCGGGATCTTCGCCGATGAGAAGCGGCCCATACGCCTCTTTTATGCACTCAGCTATGAGCCTATCGGTGGGCAGGTGACCGTGGGTACCGGTATAACCGAAGCCCGTGATGCCCTCATCCGTCTCGATGCGCGCCATGGGCACCCCCCAGCGATCGACCCTGTGGGAGCTGTCCTCAATGTGGCCACCCGTCACAGGCACGTGCAACACGAAGGAGTCTACGGCAGTTATGCGCATGGTCGAACATCTCTCCTCAAAAGGCTACGCCTTTTCGAGCGCCGCTCTATTCACCACCGAGTCGGGACGCTCGCCCTTCAACGCCTTCGCGACTGCCAACGCCGTCTTCCTTTTCAGCTCCACATAGGACTCCTCTGAGTAATAGGCGGCGTGCGGCGTAACTATGAGTTTATCCCGCACGCTGAAAAGCGGGTTATTCCAATCCGGCGGCTCATGCTCCATCACGTCGATAGCCGCTCCGGCGATCCACCCCTCTTTCAATGCCTTATACAATGCCGCCTCGTCCACGAGCGGCCCCCTTGACGTATTTATTAGGTAGGCGGTTTTTTTCATCGAACGTAGCGCAGCTTCGTCAAAGGCGTGGCGCGTCTCTTTGGTGAGCGGAGCGTGAATGGAGATGAAGTCCGAACGCTTCAAGAGATCTTCAAGCGTGACCAGCTCGACCTCGTCCGAGCGCGGGACATATGGATCGTAGGCTATTGCGTGAAGCCCCAACCCTTTGGCTTTTCTGGCGGTGGCAAAGCCCAACCTTCCGAGGCCGTAAAGGCCTAAGACTCTACCCTGCAAACGAAAGATGGGGGCTGCGAGAGTCACATCCCACCTTTTCTCTCCCACGTAGCGATCTAAGAAGACCACCTTCCTGGCGCAGGCCATGAGCAGCGCTATTGCGTGGCTCGAAACCTCATCGACGCAATAATCGGGCACATTGGCTACGATGATACCCCGCTCTGTGGCGGCATCTACATCTATGCTATCTACGCCGACGCCATACCGAGCTATCACCTTGCAACGTTCGAGCAAGTTTATGACCTTACGCGTAATTGGGGCATACTGGTTCAGGATGCCGTCGGCATCGCGCGCCACCGATATAACTTCATCCTCGGTCTTGCACTGAGCCAGCACAACCTCGGCGCCAAGCTCTTTGAATACCTCGCGCTCCTCGTCCACCGACGGATGATCGCAATCCGTGATTACTACTTTAAATTTACCGCTCATGTCCATCCTCCTAAAACGTAAAGTAGATTCACCTACAAGAGTAGCGATTTAGGACCTTTCTGTCCACATCGATGCCCAAGCCCGGCCCTTGCGGAATTTTAAGCAAGCCGTTTTGCGGAATGATAGGCTCAAGGAGCAGCTCTGTCCTAAAGGGGTTTTCTGTCGTGTCGTATTCAAAAATCGGCTCAACAGGGTTTGCGGACATAGAAGCGGGTGGGATCGTGGCTATGAGATGCAAATTCGCCGCTAAGGCGACCCCGCTTCCCCAGACGTGGGGGAGATATCTCACGCCCCAGGCGCTCGCCATGGCAGCGATCTTCTTGCACTCGGAGAGTCCGCCGGCAGAACATGTATCCGGTTGCACAATATCCACCGCCCGCTTGGACAAAAGTTCCCTGAAGCCGAAGCGCGTGTACTCGCACTCCCCTCCGGCAATAGGGACAGAAAGCGCATCTTTGACCTCGATGTAACCTTTTATGTCTTCGGGCTGCACTGGCTCCTCGAACCATCCAATCTCGAAAGGCTCGATGCCCCTTCCGACCCTTATAGCGCTCGAGGCGTCGTAAGCGTGATTAGCGTCGACCATGAGCTCGACGCCAGGACCTATTGCGTCTCTCACTGCTTTTACATACACCACGTCGCGCTCGTATCTATAGCCTATCTTCATCTTCATGGCCTTAAAACCGGCCTTTACGTGACATTCAGCTTCCTGTGCCAATTCTTTTGGCACGTCGTCCACCCGCTTGAGGTATAACCCCGTAGCATAAGCCGAGACTTCGGTCCTAAAAGCTCCACCTAAAAGCTTATAGACCGGAACGCCCAAGGCTTTACCCATGATATCCCACAAGGCAATGTCTAAACCGCTTAAAGCAGCTACCATGACCCCTTTTTGTCCGTAATCTCTAAAGCGATTGTAAAGTTCTTCCCACAGGACGCCTGATTGAAAAGGGTCCTTGCCTACCATAAGAGGTTTATAGAGCTTTTCCACTATAGCGCCGGTGGCCTCAGGCGGACCGTAAGCTTCACCCCACCCAACAAGGCCTTCATCCGTTATAACCTCCACTATCATGGCGCCCCGCTTATGGAACCACCATTGAGAAAACCCAAAGGGCTCCTTAAGCTCCGCTTGCACGATGTGCGCCTTCGCATCCTCAATCTTCACAGCTCTCACCCAGCCCCCTCAAAGAACCATACGTATTATCCTAAAGCTCTATTGCTCTGGCGGGGGGACAAGGAACTCCCCTTCTCTGATCCCATAAGTTTGTCCTAACATCTCATAATCGACAGCGTCTCGAGCGTTTAGGTCCCAAACCACGCACCCATCCTTTAGCGTCATCTCGCAAAGGAGCCTTTTATCTCCATAGAGCCTGCCACCATGGGAATCCTTGTAGCCAAAGCGTCCTTCTAGCAGCCTCCAAATAGCTATATCTGCAGGTGCACCCACAGACAAATGCCCGAGCTCAGGATGCCCTATCATCTGAGCAGGAATGTGTGTAGAGTGGGCAATCACATCATAAAGCGACATTCCCATGACGAGACACTTGGACATGGTGGTCGGCATATCCATCATCCCTGCGTTCATGCTATCGGTATGGAGGTCAGTGGAGATAGAATCGGGGTAAAATCCGCCTCGAATAGCAGGGAGGGCGTTTCTAAAGAGAAAGCTTCCCCCGCCGTGTCCCAAGTCGAAGAGGACACCTCTATCGCGCGCCTCAAAGAGATACCGATAAAGCCCGCCATCGCTTCTGACTATAGGAACAGGCCCCCTGAAGCAGTGGGTGCTGATATCTCCGGGCCTTAATACTTTCGTTACCAGCTCCCAATATGGCCTCTCTTTGCGAAAGTATCCAAAGTCCACCATCACAGGAAGGCCAGCTGCTTCTCCTGCCTCCATTGCCCTTTGCACAGAAGTCCAATCTGGACGCCAATAATGAGCGCTTTTTATCCCCACTACTACATCCTTGTGCTTCAAAGCCATCTCGGCAGTGGCTTTGGGGTCAAAGTCCTCTGGATACTGCTCGATCATGTCGTTTATCATGCCGTAGCTAGCGATGTTAACGAGGGCAAAGACGCGCGTCTTTGCCCTTTCGATCACGGTGGTCCTAAAAATCTCAAAGGTGCGCCTACCTGCGCTTCCCGCATCTACCATGGTTGTAGTGCCGCTTCTAAAGCTAAAGCCATCGGGCAAGACGCTCTTTTCCCCAGCCCACGCATCGGGCAGCCAGGTCGTGGCAAAAAGATGTGTGTGGATATCTACCACTCCCGGCGTGACAATGAGGGTGCTTACGTCTATAACCTTCTCTGCCGCGGCTGCATCTATTCTCTTTTCTACCGCCAGGATTTTGCCATTCTTTATAGCTACATCGCGGACTTCGTCAATTCCATTTTTGGGATCGATTACACGCCCACCCTTTAAAAGCACGACTTCTTTTCCACGTAGGTTGACAAGAGGATTTTCTGACATGGCAGTTGCCACTCTCAAGCGTTATCGCTAGTTAGGCGAGTTCGGCTATTACGTCGATCTCTACCAATATATCCTTGAGTTGGCTTCCCACGGTGGTGCGCACCGGAAATGGCTCTTTGAAAAAAGTCTTATACACCTCGTTGAAGGCAGCAAAATATTTTAGGTCTGCCAGGTGCGCAGTCACTTTGACGACGTCGTCGAGCTTGGCCCCTCCAGCTTCTAAAATAGCCTGGATATTCTTTAGAACCTGTCTAGTCTGCTCTTCTATTCCCTCAGGAACTTTCCCCGTCGCTGGGTTTAATGGACCTTGACCAGCTACATATATCCTGTCGCCGACGATGATCCCCTGTGAATATGGCCCCGCTGGCATTGGTGCGTTCTTAGTTCTTATCTCTTTCTTCATCTTTATCACCTCTTAAAATTATTTAATTGCAAAGCTATGTCTTTCAGCCTTTTAATTACTACTTCTACTTCGCCCTCTTCAAGAGTCATAGGGTTTATGAAGATGGCATCATCAGAAGCAGCCATAGCAAATATTCCTGGATCACCCCTCATAAGTTCCTCCAAAACTCGCTTTGCTGGCTCACCTATGGCACTAGAGAAACGAACCAGTGCGCGAGGGATGGGTTGACCAGCTTCGTTGGGGAAACTCCGTTCTACAGAAATTCCACAAAATCCTGTAAGAACATCGCTGATGCGCTTTACTTGCTTTTCGCACCACTCTCTTTTACAGCTATTACCCATTGAGACATATTCCTCTACAGCCACGAGCAAGCCAACCAACTCTTCCCTACCTATTTTGAGCATCCTCCCGATGCCGTAGTTGGGAAAATTCGTCTCAACGATGCGCTCGATTAGGAACCTCTTACCCACCACAAGACCACTCGCCTGAGGACCGCGCAGATCTTTTCCACCGCTAAAGATAGCTGCGGCAGCTCCCATGTCAGTGAAATTCCACAGGTTCTCCACTGGGGGAAGCTGAGCAGCGGCATCTACAACTACAGGAAGGTTTGCCCCTTTCGCCACGGAGATAACGCTCTCTAAAACCAAAGCCCCCGGTGCAGTCCACCCGCCTTTGCTCTGAGCTACATAAAATATAGCGGCGCTGTGTTCCCCTACCGCATGTTCCAGATCCTTTGCTGCAGCGGGCTGTATTTCGTTAGGATACCCCACTTCCACAAGTTTTACGCCGAGCTGGCGCGCTGCCCAATCATAAGGATTTCTATGGGCTCGGTAGATGATTACTTCGCATTTTTCTACTTCGTCTTTGGAGAGGCAAGCAAAGGGCTTGCCAAGCTTTTCCGCCACACAAGAAGCAATTGTCACATATATTCCTGCCGCCGCACCTGTAGTGACACAAGCGGCTTCGTTCTTGGTGAGTTCCGCCAAGCGTTTGTGAACCGCACGTTGAAGCTCTCTTATATCAACAAAGGAGCCTGCGGCAGATCGCATAGCTTCCAATGTCCTTTCGCTCATCCTGGAGCCACCGACCACCGTGTAAGTGCCAGCGGCATTGATCAACCTTTTTACGCCTAATCTTTCGTAAATATCGTCCACAATAACCCTCCTTCCTTGCAACTTCATGTATATAGGTGACAAGCTACGCTATGCTCGCCACCGTGTTCTAAAAAACGTGGCTCCTCCTGCGAACAAATAGGCATAACTTTAGGACACCTCGGGTGAAATCTACACCCTGAAGGCGGATTTAATGGGCTCGGCACATCTCCCTGAAGGATGATCCGTTCGCTTCTTCTGAAAGGGTCTGGTATAGGGATGGCAGATATCAGCGCCTGAGTGTAAGGATGCATAGGAAAATCGAAGAGCTCCTTCTTTGTGGCCAACTCCACAATCTTTCCCAGGTACATTACCGCCACCCTGTCGCTCATATGCTTTACCACGGCTAAGTCATGGGCTATGAAGAGGTAGGTAAGGTTCAGCCTTTTCCGCAGCCCCTCCAAAAGGTTTATGACTTGTGCCTGTACGGAGACGTCAAGGGCAGAAACAGCCTCATCTGCGATCACAAGAGAAGGTTCCACGACCAGCGCCCTTGCTATACCCACCCTTTGTCGCTGTCCCCCGCTTAACTCAAAGGGGTATCTGTGGAGAAACTCAGAGCCTAAACCAGTGGTAGAAAGCATCGCCGCGGCCCGCTCGCGTCGCTTGCCCTTATCTTTTATAATGCCGTGAACGATTAAGGGCTCCTCCACAAGCTCTATCACGGTCATGCGCGGGTCAAGAGAAGCATAAGGGTCTTGAAAAATCATTTGAATCTCCCTACGCGCCATCCTCAAGGTTTTTCTTCTCATGGATAACAAATCTTTCCCGTTAAACGTGACCCTGCCACCTGTGACGCTTATCAAGCGCATTACAGCCTTCCCTAAAGTAGACTTCCCGCACCCCGATTCTCCTACAAGCCCTACGGTTTCCCCTGGATGAACTGAAAGGGTCACCCCATCTACGGCTTTGACGTAGCCAATAACCCTCCGTAGGACCCCGCCCTTCACAGGATAAAATTTTTTTAGATCTTCTATTTCAAGCAAAGCTGCGCCGACCATCGGAAGTGTCGCCTCACATTTTGGCCATCTCGTCATGCCGAAAACAGCGGACCCAGTGCATAGATTCCGCATCATCCAAGAGCGGCTCCTCGACGCCACATCGGCCATATCTCAAAAAACACCTGTCATAAAACTTGCAACCGCTCGGCGTCTCCTGAGGGGTGGGCACCATGCCGGGAATCGCATAAAGCTCTTCGGCCTCTTCATCCAACCGCGGTATGGACTTGAGCAACCCCAATGTATAAGGATGTAAGGGGGACTTAAAAAGGTCCTTTGTGTTTGCTGATTCGACAATCCTGCCTGCGTACATCACACAGACCCTATCGGCCATTTCAGCCACTATACCGAGGGCATGGGTTATCAATAAAAGCGACATGCCAATCTTGCGCTTTAATTCTTTCATTAGATCCAAAATCTGTGCTTGTATCGTCACGTCAAGCGCTGTGGTGGGTTCATCTGCTATGAGCAGATCAGGGTCACACGACAAAGCCATCGCTATCATAGCCCTCTGTCTCATGCCGCCAGAGAGTTCGTGCGGATAGGCGCTTACGCGCGACTCAGGGCTTGGTATGCCCACTTTTTGAAGCATCTCCACGGCCAAACCCATGGCTCGCCGTCGCGTAATCTTACAGTGAGAAATGATCGCTTCTACAATTTGATCTCCTATCGTGTAGACTGGGTTTAGCGATGTCATAGGCTCTTGAAAGATCATCGCTATTTCTTTGCCACGGATACGGCGCATCTCCTTGTCACTCAAATTAGCCAAATTCTTTCCTTTGAAACAAATCTTTCCAGCGGCTATCCTGCCCTGCGGTTTAGGAAGCAAACTCATAATAGCTAAGCTCGTCATCGTCTTACCGCTCCCCGATTCTCCTACGAGCCCCAAAGTCTCACCAGGGCAAATGCACAAGTCTGCGCCATCCACAGCTTTGATCGCGCCTCTTTCTGTTCGCAACTCCACCGCGAGCCCCTTCACATCGAGCAGCCTTTTGTCCGTCTCAATCATCTGAACATCAAACCCCCGATATCTCAGCCCTGAAGCGCGGGTCAAGCCTATCCCTCAATACGTCACCCACTAAGTTGAGAGATAACACCGTGAGCACTATAAATGAACCAGGGAAGAGCAAAAGCCACGGCGCTCTAGTGAGATATATGCTACCTTCGCTGAGCATATTTCCCCAGCTTGGGATCGCAGGCGGTATGCCGAGGCCCAGGAAGTCAAGCGATGCCATCTCCAAAAGCGAGAAGGCGAATGTAAATGTGGACTGAACGATAAGTGGCGACATGAGATTGGGCACCACGTGTCTTAACAAGATCCTAAAAGTTGTAGCCCCTGAAGCGTAGCTGGCTTCTATGTAGGGCTCCTCTTTGATCTTGAGCGTCATGCCATAAATTATCCGCGTGGTCCTGGTGAGATATGTCACCCCTACTGCAATAATGACGTTAACAAGCCCTCTTCCCATTATAGACACGAGCACAAGTGCCAAGAGCAGCGGTGGGAAAGACATAAGCACGTCTACTATGCGCATGAGGATGAGCTCGACGCTCTTAAAATAACCGCAAAGGGTCCCAATGGCCACCCCAAAGATTGTGGCGAAGACGACCACTCCAGTCGAACCCAAGAGGCTCATTCGAGCGCCGTACACAACGCGACTAAATGTATCTCTGCCAAAGTTATCCGTCCCGAAAGGGTGACTAACACTCGGAGGCTCAAGTTTTTCCAGAGGATTCATTGAGGTCGGGTCATATGGAGCAATTAGGGGAGCGAATATGGCGAAAACTAAGATCATCAGGATCACCAACATACCAGCGAAGGCAGTTTTTCTCGTGTAAAGGACTGAAAGCAAGCCAGTCATAACAAACCTCCTCAGCTATATTTGATCCTGGGGTCAAGGAAAGCGTAGGAAAGATCCACAAGTAAGTTTATAAACATGTACAAAAGGACGATGACGAGAATAATTCCCTGAATCACCGGATAGTCACGACGTAGGATGGATTCCACCACAAGTCTTCCTATGCCGGGGAGAGAAAAGACCGTTTCGGTGACCACCGTACCTGATACAAGTGCCACAAACGTAAAACCCAGAGCTGATACAATGGATATGAGGGCATTCCGGAAGACATGCTTCAAGATGATTTTCCACTCTGGAAGGCCTTTTGCGCGAGCAGTCCTCACGTGATCCTCTCTGATCACATCGAGCATGCTAGAGCGGGTGAGCCTGATTATTAAAGCTGAGTTCGGAGCAGCCAGCGTAAGACATGGCAAGATGAGATATTTGAGATTGCCCCAATTCCCTGACTCAATTACGGACGGGAAGCCGGAGCTCGGAAACCAGCGGAGCATCACAGCAAAGATGAACATCAAATTTAACCCCAACCAAAAAGTAGGAACTGAGGCGAAAAACATTGACAAACTCGATAAAGTTTGGTCTATCCAACTATTATACTTTACCGCTGACAAAACGCCGATTGGAATTCCAATAAGAGCTATAAGAGCCATTGATATCAAGGCAATAAATATGCTGGTCTCTGCCCTGCTTGCTATTACTCTTGTAACCGGCTGGTGAAAAAAGATTGAATTCCCCAAATCTCCCCTCAAGACTCCGGAAAGCCATCTAATATACTGGACGTAAACGGGCCTGTCCAATCCTAAAGCCTCTCTCAGTTGTTGCACTTGTTCGGGCGTGGCCATATCCCCCAACATGACGGCAGCTGGATCTCCAGGTATGAAATGAATGAAAGAAAAAACAATAACCGAAGCCAAAAAAAGAGAGGGGATCATACTCAAGACCCTTCTTATGACATAGGCAAGCATCACGCGCCCCCCACTTTTTGAGATATTAGCGGGCCCCATGGCACAGGAGAGGCCCGCTTCTACGGTCCTTTACTTAAACGACAGTCCCCAGAGCTTCGGCCATATTAGCGACATTTCGCTCAGGCCTTGCACTTTGGGGGAATAAATATCGTACATATAGATATCTCCGGTCTTAGCCACCGGCACCTCTTCGTAGATTAGTTCCTGGATCTTGCTCCAAATTTCTATGCGCTTGGATTGATCCATTGTCTCAATAAACGGCTTCTTTAGGGACGCCTTCCTCTCGGTAGCCCACCATCCAGGGTATGTGTCGCTCATGAACGTAAACAGTATGGGATCTGGGACAAAGCCGTGGTGGGTAAAAAACATGTCCCATTGCTTTGGATCCGATCGTTTTGAAACGAGTGTAGCCCAGTCGTAAATTTGAAGGTCGACGTTGAAGCCTGCTTCGCTAAGCTGCTTTGCTATAACCATACAGCTATCATAATGCATCTTATATGAGCTCGAGACCATGAAGGTAATCTTTTCCCCATTGTAGCCGGCTTCTTTGGCCAGCGTCTTAGCCAGTTCCACATCTCCACGGTTATATTTTTCCAACCCTGCTTTGCTATACCAAGGCGTTACCTCCGGCATGAATGAACCGTTCGCATCCCAAAGTTCCTCTGGACCGATCGCTGCGCGAAGCACCATGTCCATCTTTGTAGCTGCCAAGATCGCCTGTCTGAGCTTGTAGTTATCCTTCATTATGCCCTCTTTTGAATTAAAGAAGATAAACCCCTGGATGCATCCCTGGTTTACGATTGTCTTTACCGAGGGGTCTGACTTCAACGATTCGAAGAGATCTCCTGGAATCTGCTCCGCGTAATCGTAATCGCCAGCCTTGACGCCGTTCACCCTTGTACCAACATCTGGAACCGGAATGAACCGGATCTCGTCGAAATAAGCTATCCTTTCTCCCGCATAACCATCTGCCGGTCCCGCAAGGCCTTTGTAATCGTCAAAACGAGCAAGTAATATATACCTGCCAGGGTTTCTCTCAACAAACTTGTAGGGGCCGGTGCCTATATATTCCGTCTCCGGAATAGGCTTAGCTTCCGCTTTCTCAACTACATCTTTGGGATAAATCACGGGGCCTCCGTTTATGAAAGCGAGTAAATTTTGCCACGGAGCAAATGGCTCCTTGAAGTAGATCTTTACAACATACTTAGAATCAGCCTCCAGTTTAGCAATGTGCTCAAAAAGTACCGGACCCCGCGTGCCGAACTTGCCCCAGCGATTGAGAGAGGCCACCACGTCTTCTGCATCGAGTTCCTTACCGTTATGAAACTTCACGCCCTCTCTCAGCTTTATGACAACCAGCTTCCCGTCTTCCTGGACGTCGGTGCTTTCAGCCAACATCGGAACAGGCGTGTAATTGGCATCAAACGTATACAACCCCTCAAAGATGTGTTGCGCGATTGTAGTAGCCAAATCTGATGTAACAACATGTTGGTCGAGTGTCGGCGCTTCATCGATCGCCGCATATCGAAATACCCCGCCTTTAGCCGGTTCTTGGGCCGCGACGCAGCCCGTAGCTGCTAAAAGGAACAGGCAAACCCCGAACGCTAAAACCCTCTCCGACAATCTCGTAAACTTCAAATTACTCGCCTCCTTCTGTCTTTTTTTATTCGTATCCCTTGGTTGTCGTAACCAACTATGAACAATACATTTTTATTTTACATCTCACAATCTCGGCCATCATTCAGCCTTAAGCCATGGCTTGCCTTGCACACATGTTATTTAGTGAGGAGTTTTTTAGCCAGTTCGATGTAGCTGGCTGTTGCTTTAGCAATTTGCTCTATCTCAACGTACTCGTCAGCGCAATGAGCTTGAGCGATGCGACCCGGCCCAAAAATGACTGTAGGGGTTTTCATAGCCTCTATAATAATTGAGGCCTCACATGTAGCCTCAAAGCCCTTTAATTGAGGCATTTTCCCCATAACTTGAAGCACCGCTTCGCTAAGGGCCTGAACTAGCAGGTGGTCTTTAGCAATTTCTCCAGGCGCTACACAGGTGGTAACAGTAAAGTCTGCCCTAAACTCTGGATCTCGAGTGGCAAGTTCATTTATCAATGCTCGAATCTCGGATTCAGCAGCTTCTCTCGTTTCCCCAGGAATAAGGCGCCTATCCAGCATCATCTCACAAAAGTCAGGAATAATGTTAACCTTCGTCCCACCTTTAATCATCGTGAGATTTAAGCTCGGATTACCCAATAATGAGTTACTTCTACCAGAAATTGTTTCTCTCAGCTTTTCTATTGCAGATCTGAAAGAGAAAGCCTTGTCTATCGCATTAACCCCAGCTTGCGCTTGAGCGGCATGTGCTGCGCGTCCATACGTCCTGACCTTAAACGCAATAACGCCACGATGCCCTAAGGCGATATCCAGACTTGTAGGCTCGCCAACTACCGCCCAGTCAGCCGCTAACCCATCCTCGATGAGCTTTTTAATGCCAAGGTTTGACACTTCCTCATCGACGACAAACGCCAAAACCAAATTACCCTTAAGGGGCACATTTTGCCGTTTTAATGCCATAGCAGCAGCTGCCATAGCAGCCACTCCGCTTTTCATGTCCGACGCACCCCGGCCGTAAAGTTTGCCGTCGCGGATAATGCCTCCGTAAGGAGGAACGCTCCAAAGAGATGCATCTCCGACTGGGACAACGTCAATGTGGCCCTGATACAGCAACGTTGGCCCTTTATCCATCCCCCTCAAGGTAGCAAGTACATTGGGACGTCCTGGAGCAGCCTCAACCAATTTGGTCTCTAACCCACCATCAGATAGCACCTCTGCAAGCTTTTCTGCTACTGCTTTTTCTTCTCCAGGCGGGGCTTCGCTTGGAATTTTGACAATATCCTGAGCCAATTTGATCGCTTTTTCGCAGAAATCGATATCTCGCATTCCTCCACCTCCAATCGCCAAATCAATAATTCATCCCTCTTGCTTCAACCAAAATAGAGTTAATTATCTCTTCTCCGCGTATTCCATATAATGTGCCGCTCAGGTTTGGAATCACGCAGGCATGATTAGGGATGATCTCCACCCGATCACCCACATGAAACTCCCTAAGGGCAGGGTCATAACGCAGGTAGCCATGCTCTTCATTTAACTTGACCAAGCGTACATCAGGCATACCTACTATGTAACCATAGCCCTCTCGACCAGTAGCCAAATCTGACGTTAAAGTCTTAGAGCCAGCATCTATAGTCGCATAGCCAGGCAGAGGCACACTGACAACTGTGGCCAACACGCGCAAAGCACAGTCGCTTACCTCTGCTATGCCCATTGAAAGGCCAGAAACGTCGAAGAAAATGTAATTGCCAGGCCGTATTTCAGTTACCCCCTCGAGTTCATCCAAGACAAAAGCTGCTGGGGTTGAACCGCCGCTGACCTCGTTGACGGGTATCCCGTTCTGCGCTAATAAACTTGCCGTTTCCCTTAAAATACGGGCTTCCAAAGCCGCTTTTGCTTTTAACTCCTCGAGGTTGGAGCTTCCATATGCCATTCCACCGTATGTAAATATGCCCTCAAGACAAAGGGATGGTATCTCTTTGAGTTGTTTTGCAAAGCTTAGGGCATCCTCACCAGGTTGGCGACCGCCGCGGTGTGTTCCGCAATCGATCTCGATCAACATCGGCAACGGGTTTGTGGCTGTACCTACGGTAGAAAGACCATTAGCCACTTCAATACTGTCCACAGTAGTGGCCACTCTTGCACGTTCACGCAGCTTGCGAAGCCGACCCAGCTTCTCCTCGCCTACAAGAGAGTAAGCAATAAGAATATCATCAATCCCGTGCTCAGCCATAACCTCTGCTTCTGAAAGCTTGGCAACAGTAATTCCACATGCTCCACCTTCTAATTGCTTTTTAGCAAAATATACACTTTTGTGAGGTTTAATATGTGGTCGCAGTTTCTTTTTAGCATTTCGTGCTAAAGTAGCAATTTTATTTATATTTCTCTCTACAATGTCGAGATGCGCAATAACAGCTGGGCTTGGAAGCTCATATTTTGTTTTCACACGCAATCTCTCCTTCCATAATACTATAATCTCTCATTTATAACATCGGTAAATAATTGCTTATCAATATTAGAGCCACTTGCGATGATGACCGTTTTCATCTTTAGGTCAAGTAAATTCTCCAAGACCGCTGCCAATGAGGCTGCTCCAGCTCCTTCCAATAAAAGCTTACCGTACAGTAGTCCTACTCTGATGGCACGCTTAATTGCAGCCTCGCCGACTAACACAACGTCGTCCACCCAACGGCTGATCATATCAAGCAGATATGGCTCTATTTTTTTACAGCTCAGCCCATCGGCGATCGTGTTTACCTCCCTAAGTTCTACAAGCCTGCCCTTCTTGAGGCTTTCATAAAATGCAGACGATCCTTCAGGTTGCACTCCAACTATCTTGACGTTCGGTTTTATCGTTTTCATAACAAAGGAAATGCCAGATGCCAAACCTCCGCCGCCAATAGGGATCACCACTTGCTCAACATCGGGCAATTGTTCGATGATCTCTAAGGCGATTGTGCCTTGGCCCGCCACCACATCGGTATCTGCAACTGGATGAACGTAGTTAACATCACCTTTTTCCGCCAAACTCTGTGCTAACAGATATGCATCATCATAAGTTCGGCCGTGCTCGATCACCTCAGCCCCAAGGGCTCTACACATATCTTTTTTCATCATCGGGGCACTTTCTGGCACTACCACTACTGCATGCTGTCCTAACCATCTCGCAGACAAAGATACACTCAATGCGTGATTGCCAGATGAGGCGGTGATGACGCTTACCTTCTCCTGCTGCTTTTGTATTGAGGCGATCTTATTGTATGCGCCGCGAAGCTTGAAGGAACCCGAAGGTTGCAATGATTCCGCCTTTGTATATATGACATGTTTCAAATAGAGGTTTAAAGGTTCTATGGAAAGCATGGGGGAAGGTGTTGTTGCCCGTCGAATGCGCGTCATTGCGATATCAACATCTTTCATCGTCAACGGCTCAAGCCGCTGGCCACGCAATAAAGGCATCGCATCTCAATCCTCCACTATTTTAATCAATTCCCGCACATCACTATCTATCACCGGGATGTCGAACTCGCCAAGCACCCGCATGTCTTTCAGTCCATGACCGCTTAAAATAACGACCACGCAAGAATCGGCCCCAATCATGCCGTCAATAGCGCTCTTAACGAGACC
>CAYTKB010000008.1:0-24337 GCA_964438265.1 uncultured Acetomicrobium sp.
CCACTCATCGAGAAGATTGTCGCTCAAATACTCTTCGACAGCGGCCTCGTCGTCGTCGCGCGATTTGACGCCGCCGCTGTCGAAGAGCTTAATGCCGTTGTATTCAGCTGGGTTATGAGATGCACTCACAACAGCACCTCCATCGGCGCCGACTGTCCTAACAGCAAAGCCCACTCCAGGGGTAGGAATAACCCCAAGGGCGTAAACATCTGCTCCAGCCGAGGTAAAGCCGGCAAAGAGCGCTGCCTCGAGCATGGGGCTCGAACGGCGCGTATCGCGCCCCACCACAATCTTAGGACGAGGTGTCCCTCTCTCAGCAAGGAATAACACATGGGCTCGGGCTATGCGAAGGACCATCTCTGGCGTCATAACCCCTCTGTTGGCCACATCCCTAACGCCGTCCGTCCCAAAGAGACAACGTACCTTGCTCGACAATGTCCTCATCCCCACTTTCTGTCATACTGAGCGCTCAATCATCGGCATAAAGCGTAACTTGCGGCGGCTCTATCTTTACAACTCGCACATTTACGCCCTGGAGGCGCACTTTTGGAGCTGTCGATATCTGCTTAGAGACGACATTACTTGTATCGACATATATCTCGATCGGCAATTCTTTTGGATTTAGCTTCTCTATCGCAGAGGGAGGCCCCTCCAGGATGATATTTACCCGATCGGGATCTAATCGCCACTTCGAATATATCCCCTTGCCTGCTATTTTAACAGGTATATCGAAAAAGGTTCGACTGACCGTGCGCTCTCGCAACTCGATCTTCACTTTCACCAGTCCTTCGCCCTTTAGAGACACGCCTTTCGGAACCTCCAGCGCTACAATTCTCTCCTCGGACTTACCCAATCCTTCTATGGAAAGGGGTGCAGTTTTTACGCTTGTGATTCCGCTGAGCACATTGGCAGGACCTTCCAATGTCACCCTCCCCGGAACTACGACAAGGGATTCCACGGCGAAATCGGGATCAGGTGCTCCGCGCAGTTGCACCTCTACGGGCACCTCTTTTCTGGGGAAACCCTTCTCCGCCGACACAGATATGTTTACCCATGACGGCTCTACGGTCAAACCTGAAGGAATCTCGCCTTGCGCTTTGAGCTCCACAGAGGCCCTTGCACTCTCTCCAGACGAAACCTTCTCCCATGGCAAGCGCGCTACAGCACCGGTCACCTTGGTGATCAATTCTTCCCGACCCTTGACCACGACCTTGTCTGGAACCGCGTTGACTGAATGAACGATATACCCTTCCGGTATATCCGCTATCTCTACCTCTACCGGCATCACGCGCTCAACCACTCTATGAAGTTCAACTTCGATATAAGGTGGCTTCACCGAAACGACGGAAAAACCCGGCGGAAGAGAAATTTTGATGGGCAACCGATGTCTTGAGGGGTTTTTCAAGCCTCTCAGATCGACCTCACATATGATATCCCTGGCATTAAGAGAGCTCAGGAGGGCAGGCGGCGCCGAGACCTGAACCTCTACCTCTTCCGTTTGGGCCGTAACCACTATCCCTTCCGGCACATTCCTGTATTCCACCGGCACGAAAAACGTTTTCTCTTTGTCGCGATCGCCGGAGGCATACATCCACAAAAATATGGCGAGGGCTACGGATACGATTTTGAGGAACAAAGTCGACGACAGGAGATCGTCAATCCTCCTTTTCATCGCTACCCTCCTCGCTGCCAGGCCAGAGAGAGCCCATTTCCTGTTTCAGCCGTTCCCAGAAACCTTCTGAACGCTCTTCTGCCCCAAAATAATGCACCAATAACTGCCTGAGCTGCTTTTCCTTGAGGCCTCTCGAGAGATGTCCTCGCACAGCGAGCGCAATTTCTCCTCGCTCCTCCGACACAACCAAAGATACCGCATCGGAGACCTCTGTAACGCCGAGGGCAGCGCGATGCCTTGTCCCAAACCATCTTGAGAGGTTCGTCTGTTCAGTGAGCGGCAGATAACAAGCTGCTGCTAAAACCTTTTCTTTATCTATAATAGTCGCACCATCGTGGAGCGGGTTATTGGGCCAGAATATAGAGACGATGAGCTCCTGGGAAATATCGGCATTAAGCCTGACGGCAGTGCGCCAAATATCGCGCAAGCCCACCTTGCGCTGCAGCACGAGGATGGCCCCGATTTTCTTCTCTTGGAGAAAGATAAGGGCGCGCACCACCTCATCTGCCAAAATATTGGCTCTTTCCTTTGCGAGTCTGCTCCGCCATATCCTACCCTGTCCCAACTCTGCCAGCATACGGCGCAACTCGGGCTGAAAGACTATAGGAATGGCGATCAATATGACGCTGAAGAGCCTTCCCAATAGCCATGACAGGGCCTCCAGCTGCAAAGTTCTCGCACCCACAGAGAGTAACCCCAATATAAAAAGCCCTTTTACGAGCTGCATAGCCCGCGTATCTACGAGCAAAAGCAACAATTTATAAATGATGAAAGAAATTATAAATATGTCTAAAAAATCCTGCCACCGCAAAAATCCGAACATTCTCTTCAAAACTCCTCGATATATACTATTTCTCTATAACTTTCTCCACATACTGAGAGGTGGCCGCTGCCAACATGCACCCGTAATCCATATAAAAAGAGAGGATGTCTCCCCACTGCACCGAAACGGCCGCTTCCTCTACATCGAGCAGGAGATGATCGCTGGAAGCCCCAATCACGGAGATCCCCTTTTCGGTGGCAAAGAGGCCTTCGGGGCGCACATCCTGACGCCCTGCAGCAATTATGGCCCTCCTCCTCACCCCCCGATCGACCCACTCGGGAGCGTTGCCAAAGGCATCGGCCCCAAGCTCACCCTTAGGAGCGCTCGGTTTCGAGCGAACCTCTATAACCTGTGCCTCAAAGAGCATCGTATCCTGGCGCAGATAGGGAATTAGTTGGCCATGCGTGACGTCTCTGCCCAGCAAAATAGCTTCGCCTACCCTGAGCTGATTCACCTCTTCGGGCAGTTCTTCTTTCTCTAAGAGCTTGAGGGACGAAGTAGAGCCGCCCGAGAAGAACTCGAGCTTGCACCCCAAAACCCCCTCAAGATCATGCCCCACCTGCACCAATTCCCCAATGTTATCGGGCGACGGAAGTACGCCGCCGTAGCATCCTACGTTAGTCCCCACACCCAAAGGCGTGACCCACCGGCACCCCTTTAAGCTTTTCCCTATGCTTTCCACTTCGCATGGCAAAATCCCTTCTCTCAGATCCCCCACATCGACCATGACGATCACGCCGTGGCTCTTCCTCTTCGCGGCGCACGATCGCTCCAGCAGCTCTATTGCCTCCACGGTCGAAACAAGCGTCACGGAGGCGAGATCGACAGCGTAATCGATCTCGCAAGCCATAGGGATGCGAAGCAGCATAAACGGCCCCTTCACCCCGGCCTCTCTCATTAGCCGGATGTTCTTTAGGCGACTGTCGGCAACCCACTTGCAACCGGCTTCGAGCATAACTTGCGCTACGCTTGGATGACCGCATATTCCTTTTGTGACGCCGGCCACGCTTATTCCCCTGGCCTCGCATCGTGACACCACGGCACTGGCGTTTTCTCTTATCTTATCTAAATGGATCAAAAGTTTGGGATACAAGACCCACACTCACTCCCCTCGCAGCTTGCGCAAGATGGCGAGGTTGCCCTCGTCCCCAATTCCATCCTTCGGAGTCTCCAAAAGACAAGGAGTATCCTTCCATCGCTCGTCGTTGAGTATAAACGAAAAGGCGTTGATGCCGAGCTTTCCCTCTCCTAAGTGGGCATGTCGATCTCTCTTGCTGCCCTTGTCAAAGAAGCTGTCATTCAGGTGCCAACAGCCTACCCTCTGAACGCCAAAAAGGCGATCCACCTTCTCGACGAGGCGATTATACCCTTCTCGGCTCCTCAGCTCATATCCGGCAGAAAAGAGATGACATGTATCCAAGCAGATGCCAAGCCTTCTCGTGTCCTCTAAGGAAACCATAACCCAATGCAACTCTTCCAGCGTGCTGCCGACGGCGTTTCCCTGTCCTGACATCGTTTCCAGCAATATACGAACACGTAAATCGTCACTTTCTTCCAGGACGCACGAAAGCCCATCTTTCAGCCTGTGCAAGCCCTTTTCTATACCGTCTCCCTTGTGAGAACCGGCGTGGAGGACAAGGTCGTCGATTCCCAAAAGGTCGCACCGTTTCACCTCTTCCACCAAGGAGTCAACGCTCTTCTTCCACAGGGTTCCACCGGTCGAGAGGTTGATCAAATATGAAGCGTGGGCCACGATCTTCCTAATGGAACTTCGCCGCCAGCGTCTATAAAACTGTTCACATTGATTCATAGAAAGGGGAGAGGCGCGCCACTGAAGCTGATTCTTCGTAAAAATCTGGGCCGCCTCACATTCCAATTCCTCTCCCCGCTCTATGGCCTTCCACAATCCCCCGGCAATGGAAAGATGCGCGCCTATAAGGGCCATTTACCTGCATCCGTCTTCGCGCAAGCGTTCTGCGATGCGCCACAATATGCGAGCCGTAACTCCCCAAATCCGCATCCCCTTGGGAAGATCATAAACTGGGTAGGATGTCTCAACACCGTTTCTGATGGCTCGCTCGATCTTTGGTTCGACATCGAGGCGATCGAGATCCAAAAATATCACCTCAACCACCTCTTCAGGACTCGGGCGAAATCCCTTGACGCCTTCTATCCAACCCAAGACAGGATAAACTGCGTAAGAACTGGCATAGGTATGTTCTACCGGCATAAGAGATAAAGGAATGACACAATGTCGGGGCAGCCCTAACTCCTCTTCGGTTTCGCGAAGAGCCGTGTCAACAGGAGAGAGGTCTTCATCCTCCACCCCTCCACCAGGGAAAGAAATCTCGCCACCGTGGACTCTGAGGTTATCTGGACGCTTAACCAAGATCACCCGTGCGCCGTCCGAACATTTTATAAAAGGTACAAGGACAGCGCTCCATTTAAAACCGCTATCGCCGCCAAAGATGAGCTCATCCCACGACGGCACACGCTCAAGCGGTGGGAAAGCACCGCGTAATTTTTCAATACTCAATTGATCTCGATGACACAACCCATCGACTTCTCGCGTCATCCCAATACGTTATCCTTTCTGGTCAACCTTCGATCAAGAATATCATTTGGATCGCCTTCAAGGAGCCGTTTTTAATGCAATTTCACCTCGCCTTTATAGACGATGCCCCTGTAGCCGTCCACAGTGACCACCATGCCATCTTTCAGCAAACTCGAAGCGCCTGTGGCCCCCACTACACAGGGAATGCCGAGTTCTAAAGCCGCCATGGCAGCATAACTGGCAAAGCCACCCTCTTCGGCAATTATCGCTGCGGCTTTTTCAAAAGCCGGCATATAGCTTTTACCGCTTTCCTTGATAACTACAATATCACCGGAGCACACCTTTTCTTTCGCCTCCTTGACCGTAGTCACAAGGCGGACCGGACCAGTGGCATTGCGCCTTATCAAGCTCATCCCCTTTAAGAGGATCCGGCCTACAGTATGCACCTGGACCATGTTCGTGGTCCCAGGGATGCCCACCGGTACGCCCGCGGTCACAACCACCATGTCTCCTTCTTCGATTAGACCTTCGTCGAGGGCTGCCGAAAAAGAGGACTCGACGGCCTCATCTACGCTTGAGCCATCTTCTTTGTAAATGGGATAAACCCCCCATACGAGGCTGAGCTCGCGCCACGTGCGACTTGATGGGGTAATGCCAATTACAGGACAGAGCGGGCGGTACTTGCTGACCATCCTGGCAGTGCTGCCGCTGCTGGTGAGAGATATAATGGCCTTCGCTTTCATCTCCTCAGCGATGGATACGGAGGCGTGCGACACCGCATCCGGCACCGTGGATGCCCTTATGGGAACGGTTGCCGGACGCTGCCAAAGGCGCATCTCTTGCTCAGCGCGAAGTACGATGGTGCTCATCGTTTTGACGGCTTCCACCGGATATTTACCGCTAGCCGTCTCGCCTGAAAGCATCACCGCATCGGCTCCATCGAGCACGGCGTTGGCCACATCGCTGGCTTCGGCCCTCGTAGGGCGTGGGTTGCGAATCATGGAATCGAGCATCTGTGTCGCCACTATCACGGGCTTGCCTTCAGCGCGAGAGAGATCGATGATCCTCTTTTGGACGATAGGCACGTCTTCCGTGGGCATCTCAACCCCCAAGTCACCACGCGCGACCATCACCCCATCTACGACCTGGACAATCTCTTCCAGGTTATTTACAGACTCCTTCGTCTCGATCTTGGCGATCACCTTCATAGATCCACCTAATTCCTCCATGGTCTTCCTAACGTTCATGATGTCGTCGCGGGTGCGTACGAAGGATACTGCTACATAGTCCATATTTCGCTCAAGCCCCCAGCGAATGTCCTCCCTGTCCTTAGGGGTCAGAGCTGGTACGGAGAGGTGGGCTCCAGGGACGTTAACCCCTTTCTTTTCGCCCAATTCTCCGCCTACGATGACGGTGCATACTACGTCATTTTTGCTGATCTCTACGACTCTTAAATGTATAGAGCCATCGTCTATGAATATCTCTTGCCCAGGCGAAATCTCCTTGGGGAGATCCTTGTAGCTGATGGATACCCTTTCGGCGTTGCCTGAGCATTCATCTGTAGTCAGGACGAACGTTTGGCCGCCTTCCAGAAATACAGGCCCGCCGCCTTCGAGTTTACCGGTCCTGATCTCGGGACCTTTGGTATCCAGCATTGTGGCAATGGGACGCCCCAGCTCCTCTTCTACAAGCCTCACGAGGTCGAGATTTGCTCCGTGGCTTTCATAATCTCCGTGACTGAAGTTCAGGCGAGCTACGCCCATGCCGGATTCCGCCAAGGAGCGAAGTACGCTATACTTCGAGGAGGCCGGCCCTATCGTGCATACGATCTTAACCTTCCTCACGCCTCTTGCCCCCGCTCTCTACCCTGCCATGCTTCGTGAGTATCTCAGCGGTGCCCCTCACCTTAATGGCCGACGTATGCTCGGTAAATTGACAGATCCAGACTTCTCCGGCATCGAGCTTCTCAGTGTGAGAAAATCGCGTCTCTTCGCCCCGCGTAAGGCCTATCACGGTTACCCCGTTTTCTAAGGCTTTTATCACGATATAATCGCTCAAAACGGAATAATTGACCAGCTCTTCCTTCATCATCCATCCCTCCAGATATGCCCCTTCATACTACTTCTATGACATCATTTGCGAACCCATTTAGCTTTTCGAAGAGCGAAGGAGCCGGATCAACGCGGATTTCCTTCAGCTGCATCAAGATGTTGAGCGACTCTTTGCTCAACTCTAATAATACCGGCGCCTTGCCAGGGTGCCTCTTCAACTCGCGATATAAGTCCCTGACCAATGGCTCCTGGCACCGCTCCAAGTTTACGCGCAACTTCACCAGCGGAGTGAGCTCTCTCTCAGCCTTTTCCAATGGGAGGACTTCCTCGGCTATCATAGAGAGTTCTGATCGCTCTCTGGGTTTCCCAACCGCTATTACTACCCTTCCGGCTGAAGCTATTTCCTTAATTTGCTGCCACAAGCGAGGGAAACATACGACCTCGGCCTTCACCTCCCCATCCTCGATCTCTAAGATTCCCATCGGATCTCCCTTCTTGGTGTAGCGCTCTCTTGCGCCGACGATAACTCCTCCCACTGTGGCCATGACCTCGCCAGACCTCCAGTAAGGGAGATCCGCCAAATCGCATGTGATGTACGGCCTTACACGGCTTTCATATCCCTCAAAGGGATGCCCCGAGATATAAAGGCCAAGGGCTGACTTCTCGAACTCCAATCTCTCGTAAAACCCGAAGTCCTCCACCTCGGGAAGCTTCGGCTCCTCGACATCCTCAACAAAGGCGAGGAGCGACTGCTGGCCACCTTCAAGGCCACGTCGCGAAGCGGATTCCAGAAAGCCGGGCAGGGCTTCGAGCATGGCGCGCCTGTTTCCGTGAAGGGAATCGAAGGCGCCGGCCTTTATGAGGTTTTCAATGACGGCCCTATTGACCGTCCTGAGGTCTACTTTGGTCATGAAATCCCAAAGGGACGTAAAGACCCCTTTGTTCTTGCGCGCTCGGAGGATGGCCTGAACTGCGCTTGAGCCGACCTTAGCTACAGCGTTGAGGCCAAAGCGGATCACGTCGCCTACCACGGTGAATGAAGCACCTGACTCGTTCACATCTGGAGGGAGGACATCGACACCTGCGTTGCGAACGTCTCGAACGTAACGCCCCAACTTATCCATGCGGGAACCTATATGACTCGATAGGAAGGCAGCCAGGAATTCGGCTCTATAATTGGCCTTTAGGTAAGCTGTTTGATAGCTGATCAAAGCATATGCAGCACTGTGGGATTTGTTGAAACCGTAACCGGCGAAGACCTCTATAATGTCAAACAGCTCTTCGGCCTTTTTGCGATCGATCCCGCGTCTTACACATCCACTCACAAAGCGCTCTCGTTGCATTTCCATCTCGCTCGCCTTTTTCTTGCCCATGGCACGCCGCAATATGTCCGCCTCGCCCAGAGAAAAACCTGCCGCTCTGGCGGCTATCTCCATGACCTGCTCTTGGTAGAGTATAACGCCATAGGTTTCCCTCAATACTTCTTCAAGTTCTGGAAGCGGATATTCCACTGGCGTTCTGCCGTGCTTGCGTTCTACGTATTGATCTACCATACCGCTGCCCAAGGGGCCAGGACGATACAGCGCAAGGACGGCTACGAGGTCTTCGAAGCAGTCAGGGTGCAGCTTTCTCAAAAGTTGCACCATTCCGCTCGATTCCAACTGAAATACACCCATCGTGTCTCCCTCTTGGAGCAGCTCGTAAGTGGCCGCATCGTCCAGGGGAAGATCATCCAAAGGCGGAACCTCTTTTCCGTTGGCTGCAATGTTGGCCAAAGTGTCCTCGATCATGGAAAGCGTGCGAAGGCCCAGAAAGTCCATTTTGACCAAGCCAAGCCTCTCGATTGGCTCCATCGAAAATTGCGTCACGAGCTGATTATCGCCTATGCGCTTTACTGGGACGATCTCTACCAACGGCTCAGGGGAGATGACCACTCCTGCAGCGTGCTGAGAGCAGTGCCTGGCAAGCCCTTCAATATGGCTAGCTATATCGAGCAATCTCTTTACCTCAGGTCGCTCTTCATAAAGCTTTTTTAGATCTGCCGACAACTCCATGGCGTTGGTGATGTCGTGGGCCTGCATAGGTATCAGCTTGGCGACCCTATCTACCTCGCCATAGGACATGTTAAGAGCCCTGCCCACATCGCGCACGGCCGCCCTGCTTTTCATGCGGTCAAAGGTGATTATCTGGGCCACCTTATCTCGGCCATATCTTTCCACTACATAATTTATAACTTCATCGCGCCTCTTGTCGGATATGTCGGTATCGATATCGGGCAGCGTCACCCGTTCGGGGTTCAAGAAGCGCTCGAAGAGCAAATTGTAACGCAGTGGATCTAGCTCGGTTATGCGCAAGGCGTACGCGACAAGAGATCCAGCCGCAGAACCTCGGCCAGGCCCAACTGGAATGCTCCTCTCCTTCGCAGCGCCTATGAACTCCGCCACGATCAGGAAATAACCGGCAAAGCCCATGCGTTTTATCACCGAGAGCTCGTATTCGAGGCGGTCGACATAATGCTTCGGAACAGTATTGCCCTTAAAGCGGGCTGCCAATCCCTGACGGGCTGCCATTTCCAACGCCTCTTCCACCGTTTGACCGTTTGGCAGATTGACCTTGGGCAGGCGATATTTACCGAACTCAAACGCCACATGACATCGTTCCTGTACCTCCAATGTGTTGTTCAAAGCCTCAGGTACTTCACTTCCTAACAGATTCCACATCTCTTCGGGCGAGCGTAAATAGAAGTCCTTGCATCCGAACTTATACCTGTTGGGGTCGTCGATGGTGCTGTTGGTCTGGACGCAGAGGAGCACCTCATGCCAGTCTGCATCCTCCGCCCTGAGATAGTGGGCATCGTTTGTGGCAATGAGGGGTATACCCGTGCTGCGGGACATCTCTATCAGGGCTGCGTTGGCAAGGGCCTGCTCGGGCAGGGAGTTTGGCATGATCTCGAGGTAAAAATTGCCCTTCCCCAATATCTCGTTATAAAGCATCGCCTTTTCTGTGGCCTCTTTTTTCTTCCCTTCCAGGATCAGAGAGGGAACCTCGCCGGCGATGCAGGCCGAAGAGCCTATCAGTCCCTTAGCATAGCGGGAGAGGAGCTCGTAGTCTATGCGCGGTTTATAATAAAAACCATCGGTATTGGCTATGGAGACCAACTTCACCAAGTTGCTATATCCCTCTTGATTCTCCGCTAACAAAAGGAGGTGGTAGTTGCGCTCCTTGCCTTCTCTGCGCGTATGGCCCTGGGGTTCGACATACACCTCACATCCTACTATCGGCTTTAAACCCAACGCCGTGCAGCGCTCGTAAAACTCCACCGCTCCGAAGAGCACGCCGTGATCCGTGAGGGCAACCGCCGGCGATCCCCAATCTGCCACCTGGCGTGCCAGTTCGTCTAACCTTATGGCGCCGTCGAGCAAGCTGTATTCCGAGTGAACGTGGAGGTGAACAAAGGGTTTATTCAACGTTCGTATTCTCCTCCTTCCAATCCTCCTGTCTCCTCTTCCTCTTCTGCCTTCTTGACGAGGAGAATCTCCCCGTCAAACCAGCTCAAGATTTGCTGAATCTGTCTTTGTCCGTCGGGTTGCTCAAGTTTATGTTTCTTGCGCGGCGGACGATCTTTCAAGGTTTCAGGCATAGCAAGGGTTGGCGCAAGCAGAGCAGTGCTGCTCACTTCCTTTGCGGGCAAGCTTGGAGATAAAGGAAGGTCGGGAGCAAGCGCTACCTCTTGCCCTTTCCATCGCAATTCCACCGACTCGGCGTTCAATTCTTCCTTACATAGGGAGATCAGTTGTCCAGCGCAGCGCGCTGCTGCAGCTGCATGAAAATCAAAAGGGCGATCATCGGGAAAAGAGATGATAACTGCCCCCGAAACCAGTCCCACTTCCGCAGATAGCATGGCACAATATAAAGGGAAGCTGTCTACCGAGAGGCGTTCCATGACCCTTTGCCAGCCGGCAGTTGCGTCGTTTGCACTGGCGCTTGCAGGAGAGAGAGAGGGCTCTTGAGCCTCAGCCTCCTTGGTCTCTCGATCTTCTGCAATGCTTAACCTTAACGTATCAGAAAACAAATCGAGGAATATGCCTAAGAATACGTCGTCCCTAAGACCCATACGTGCTTTAGGCATGACGTTCGCGCAAAAGCGCATGGCCGTGCGTAAAAAGGCTGCGTCCCACATAGGAGCTTCGTCCAGCAGGAAGCGCATCTCTTCTTCAGACAACTCGAGCCCCGCTAAGGCTGCGTCGCCCCACTCGCGGGTTATCCAGAGGTCCCTAAAGAGAAGAAAAAACCCTTCGCAAAGCTTCTCAAGAGAGAGGCCCTTATTCAGCATTTCTTTAAGTTTTTTAAGCGCCGAGGCCGGTATGTCCCGCAAGGACATGACCAGCTGTTCCAGCTCAAAGCGACTGCCCCCTCCTAAAAGATCATTTACGACCTCTACCGTAAGGTCTCCCTCGCCCAAGGCTACCGCCTGTTCCAAAAAAGAAAGGGCATCGCGAAGGGAACCGTCTGCCTGACGCGCCATTTCCCACAATGCCTCTTCGTCTACAGATATGTCCTCAGAGACGCAGACTTGCCGCAGGCGCTCCACCATAAGAGAAGCAGAGATACGCTGAAACGGCAGATGCTGACATCTCGAACGTATCGTAACCGGCACCTTATGAGGCGCAGTCGTGGCGAGGGTGAAGACCACATGAGCCGGAGGTTCTTCGAGCGTCTTCAGGAGAGCATTGAATGCGGCCTCCGTAAGCATGTGGACCTCATCGATGATATACACCTTATACCGTGAAGAGAAGGGCGAGAGGGCCACATGGCTTTTCAGCTCCCTTACCTCGTCAATGCCGCGGTTGGAGGCACCGTCTATCTCCATCACGTCCAGATTTTCTCCCCTCGCTATGGACTGGCATGAAGGGCACGCATTGCAGGGCTCGGCGTCATCGCTTAAGCGCTCACAGTTGAGCGCCTTCGCCAACAGGCGGGCCATCGTAGTCTTTCCAGAACCCCTCGGACCAGATAACAGATAAGCATGGCTCACCTTTTTGCGCCTCAAAGTATTCTTCAAAACCTTCACTACGCTATCCTGTCCCACTACCTCCGAAAAACGTTGTGGGCGGTATTTTCTGTATAAAGCTATATACATGAACGAGGGCCTTCCTCTCTCAAGGCTTTGTCTTCTATTTTATAGCAGCTGCGGATGAAAAGCGGCAGGTTCACTTCAAATAGTTCGCGATGGGATGCTGCGCGCGGCTCCGCTGAAGGGCCTCAACGAGAGAGTTTCTGAAATCCTCTAAAGAAGGCATCCCCGGCAATAATTCCTCTTCGCTTGCCACGAGATCTCGACCCACCTTGAGATGAGAGACGCCTTCCAGTTGAATGACCTGGACGTCGTATGGTTGCGTCTCAAGCTGAAGCGCCCGGTCCAGTCGAGAGGCCGTCTCGTCTAAAAGCGCCTTAGTTTCGGGATTTTGGGGTCCCTTCCAGACAGGGAAATTATCAATCATCATCACATACTCGCTGCCTTCGGCGCGCACTTGAACGCGCAGAAGATGGAGGGCTTCCTTTCTTCTAATGGGCCACCCTTTGCTCCTCAAAAAGTCGATCAGATACGTTACGCGCTCGCTTACCCTGGGGTGATCCAGATAAATGCCGGGATCGAAGTAAGGGCGCTTCCACTCTTCAGCCTCTAATCTCTCAAGAGTGGTGACAACAGCAATAGGAGGATAACCCCTCTCAGCTAACAAAGTAGCTGCGCCGAGGTCGGCCTCCCGTTCCAAGTCCCTGCTGTAGGCGTTCATTATGGCCACTTGAGCTACGTTGCCCAAGACCAGCGCTGCTATCTCTCCCCCACCTGCAATCGCTATACCCAAAGCGAGGAGGCTCAGCCGCTGATTTCTGGCCACTTGAATCATGACGTGGCGATTCTCGGCGTGAACTAGCTCATGAGCTACAACGCCGGCCAGTTCGGCATCGCTCTTCACGAAATCGAGCATGCCCGACGTCACATAGATTATGCCCCCAGGCAGGGAAAAGGCGTTGGGTACGTCTTCTTTTATTATCCTCACTTCATACGGAAGGCCCCTTTGCAGAGAAGGCATGAAGCGTTGCAAAATCATGGCTACGCGCGCTTCAAGTCTCGGATCAGCGATCCGTTCCCACTGCTGCTCTATTTGAGCGGCTACTTTTTGTCCCAGTGCTATTTCCTTAGCTAATTCCTTGTCTGTCTCAGCGAAAGCTACTATTGTAGGCAATACAATGCACAACGAAACCGTAGAGATCGAAATAACTAACCGGAGGCTCCGTCGTGTTTTATATAGCCACGAAAAGCCTGGCGGCCCTTTTGCAAAGTTAAAAGCTTTTGGCGCAATTCTCCCACTTGACCTTCTAAACGTAACTGGATCTCCCTTTCGCGTTCAAGCAATCTGGACACGAGATTGCGAATCTCTTCGACTTTCTCTACTATCTGACGATAACCCTCTTCTCCCAACCTCTGAGCCAGAGCGTTCCAAAACGATATGCTTTCTCTTCCATCTTTGATACCCATAGCCGAAGCCACTTCTGCCCATAGCCCTTGCAGCATCTCTTGTTCGGAGATAAGACGCTGTTTCCGCCTCAAAACATCCATCAACCCTTCGACGTCTGAAAGATCCACGCAACGCTCCTCTTCGTCGAGGAGAGAGTTAAGATCAATATACAGCTTTAGTTCCTTTAGGGCAAGCTCCTGGATTTTCCCCTCATCAACCTGCAACGTTCAACCCTCCGGTAGGAATTTGTCGCACTTTGGGACTTGCAGCTTCGCGAACCTCCCCCTTTTCTTTCCGCAACGTCTCTATCGCTTTTTCCCAAGAAAGCCGCAATTCTTCGAGCATGCCGCGAACTGCTTTGACCTTGTTCGAGTCGAGATTGACATTGGCCTCGACAAGCTGTTCATGCATAAAGCTATAGAGCGAAAGCAACGCCTTTGCCAGCTCTTCATCCGCCTCTACATTCAGCGTTACCATCAGCTCTCTTATGACACGCTGGGCCCTTTGGAGATGAGTGTTAGCTGACTCACGATCTTTCTTAGAAATAGCTTCCTCTGCGACCGCACAAGAACGGATACCGATATCATACGTCAAAAGCAAAAGCTTCTCTTTCGATGCCGTCATTATTTGGTTTTGTAGGTAAATTTCTTGGGCCGAGGCGTGTGTACTACCGCCCATTCGTATCCCCTCCCCCTCCTCTTAGTTTCGGTCATAAGGCGAGGGGAAATTATTCCCTTCGATCATTTCTACAAGGCGCTTGCCATAATTCCAGAGTTGACGCGCCACAGCACGATAAAGCTCCTCATCTCCTCCGTAAGGATCGATCACCTCGTAATCCTTGTACAAGAAGGGATGGGGCAAATCCTCATGGCGTTGAGACTCCTGCATTTTAATCTGCCGTTTGGGATCTACCAGCGCTCCGTAAAGATAGACGCGATCGGCATGAGCAGGAAAGAGCCGTTTTATCTGCTCTACCTGGCTTACGGTCATTGCAACGATCAAACTCGCTGCCGCCAGATCTGACTCTGTGAGTTGGGCCGCCCTGTGAGAGCTGATGTCTATGCCGTATTCCTCAAGCAATATTTTGACCGCCAGCTCGCTCGGAGGTGCTCCATCTTCCGCCATTAGACCTCGCGATGATGCGCTCCACAAATTGGCGAGCCCTTTCTCTTCCAACAAAAATCGCACTATACCAGCTGCCATCGGACTTCTACAGGTATTGCCGGCACAGACGAACAAAACCTCAGGCATCGTCCTTACCTTCGCTCATGAGGTGCTGCAGTAGATCTGCGCGGTTTATCATACCTACCAATGTGCCATCCTTGACCACAGGGGCACGTTTGATATTGTTCTTTATCAGGATCATGGCTACATGAAAGTCGCTGTCGTTTTCGGTGAAGGCGATGACCTTCTTAGTCATATACTTCTTTACGGCCTCACGGCTAACCCTTCTCAGCCTAAAGCGGAATTGTCCAAGGTCCGGAATGAATTTGGGATCTTGCAGTAATTCAAAATACCCCGGCAGAGCGGCCTTCACTATATCTTTCTCGCTTAAGATACCCACAACCTTGCCATCGGAATCCACCACCGGCGCGCTGGAGATGCGATGTATAGACAAAACCTCGATGGCCTCGGCTAAAGAGGTATCTTCCGTCAAGGCTGTAAGATCTCGATCAATCAGTTCCTCTATAACCATCGCTGTCACTCCTAATCTAACTTTTCGAGGCGAACCCGCGAAATGAGCGATTTCACCCTGTCTATGCCTCCAATGCCATGACCGGGGTGTGCGATTTCCTCCCAAAGACAAGCCATGGCGAAACGAACGGTCATCTCTGTATCCATGCCCTCTTTGTGCGCCACAATGAGGCCGGCCATCAAAGCATCTCCGGCTCCTATCATAGAAACCGCCTGATCGACATCGGTCTCCGCCACATATATGCCATTGGGGGTATAAAATATATTGCCGAGACCATCGCGCGTAGCGCACGCCGTAATCGCCCATCCCACGCCTTGAGCGTGAATCTGCGAAACGCGCTCCACGAGCTTATCCAAAGAATCGATCGGATATCCCAGCGTAACCGATATGAAGCGATGGTCAATCCGAACGGCCGTGGGCACGAGCTCAAGGGCCGCAGAAAGCGGCGGCCCGGCGGCATCCAAGAAGACCGGTACCCCGACCGCCTTCGCCTTCTCAACCAACGTGCGATAGTAATCCTGAGGAACGCCCGGAGGGAGAGAACCCCCTATGGCAACCAAACTGGCCCGCTTGAGCATGCGATCGTAATTTATGGTAAATCGAGAGAGCGCCTCCTCCGATATGTAGGGCCCCATAGCAGCTATGCCGGTTTCCATATGTCCCACGGGGTCCACAATGTAGACGTTAGTCCGCGTCTCGCCCTTTACATGGACGAAATTGGTGGAAATTCGCATCCTCCGCATGGCATCCCTTATATACTCACCGTTAAATCCAGCCAAGAAACCCATAGCGACGGAATCGTAATTGAGCTGCTTGAGGATCACAGAGACGTTGATGCCTTTACCCCCCGGCAGCTGTCTCACGCTCGACGCACGAAACCAACCGCCCAAGTAAAGCTCCGGCACCATGTACTCTTCATCCACAGCCGGGTTCAGAGTTACCGTAACTATCAACCGTCCCACCCCAATCCTCTAAAAGAGCGAAGATATATTTTCGAGAGTTTTAACCGGCCTCATTTCCTTCGCTTTTCCACCCTCCAATACTATGATAGCGGGCAGCTCGTCTATTCCGAGCCTATCCTTAATCTTTGCATTTTTATAGGCGTCAACTAAAATCACTTCTTTTTTATTTTCGGCGCTCCACCGCTCAACATCTGCAGCCAATTTAACCTGAGGCTCATCGATGGCAGAATAAAAGAGCGCCACGACGTGATCCCGCTCAAAGAGCAGCTTCTGCCAGTAAAGTTGCTGAGATATATAGGCGTAGGCTGCCATGGCAGCTGTGGCTCCGTCTCCAGCCGCAGTGACGGCTTGTCGCAAATATTTATGACGCACGTCACCAGCTGCGAAAATCCCCTCCGCCGATGTCTCCATCGCCTCATTTGTGATGATCCATCCTTCTTTAGTCTCGACCAGATCTTTGACGGCTTCAGAACTCGGGATGAGGCCCACGAAGACAAAAACGCCTGCAACCGGCAATTCCCACGACGACCCAGCCTTGAGATCCTTGACGACGACTCCTTCGACCATCTCTCTCCCCTTTATCTCTTGGACGACGCAGTTCCATAAGACCTCTATTTTGGGGTTCGAGAGTGCCCTTTGGATTGCCGCCTTGTCGGCGCGAAAGCTATCCCTGCGATGTATTATATAGACTTTCGAGGCGAATCTGGTCAGGTAATCAGCCTCCTCCACGGCTGTATTGCCTCCGCCGACGACCGCCACAGGCACATCCTTAAAGAATGGCCCGTCGCAGACCGCACAGAAACTCACCCCTCGGCCCGAAAATTCCACCTCTCCGGGGATCCCGAGCTTGCGAAAGGTGGCACCGCTGGCTACGATCACGGCTTCCGCTTCGATCTCTCCCTTTGAAGTGAGCACTACCTTGGTCCCATTCCTGGACTCTATTTTGCTCACCTCAGATTCCCTGAACTCAGGCCCAAACTCCTCCGCATGTTTCCTGATGGATTCGGCTAACTCTCCACCAGAGATGCGCCTCAAGCCAGGCCAATTGTCCACGTCGGCGGTGAGCGTTATTTGGCCCCCGACCACTCCCTTTTCCAGCAGCAATACATCGAGGCCGGCGCGCCTGGCATAAATGGCTGCCGTTAGACCCGCCGGTCCGGCTCCTACGATAACGAGCTCGCGCCTTTCCATCTCATTCAATCCTCCCATCTAAAGATCGGCTCTGCGCCACAAGCACACCCTGGGGATGCCGGCGTAGTCGCTTATGCAATCGACGAGCTCCAGAACCCCAGCATCGATTTCCCTCAAGGCATCCGCCTGTTCCTTATCGCCTACCTCAACGGCCAGAAAACCGCCTCTTCGCAAAAACCGCGACGATGCTCTCAGCAAAGGCCTGTAAGCGGCGAGCCCGTCTTCCCCGCCATCCAGCGCCTCTTTCGGTTCATAAAGGGAAACCTCGGGCATGAGGCCTTTTAGCTTTCTGGTAGGGATATATGGAGGATTACTCACGATCAGGTCCAAAGAAGCATCGTCTAATCGCAAGTGAAGTGGATCGCTCTCGCTCCACAGCGCTATTCTATCGAATAATCCATAGCGGAGAAGGTTTTGCCGCGCAAAGGCCAACGCATGAGGGCTGGCATCGACAGCGATGCCTCGGGCCGATGGCCTTTCCATAGCTATTGCTATGGCTATGCACCCGCTTCCTGTGCCCCAATCTAAAAAGAGCCCCTCCTCAAAACAGGAAAGGGCTGCTTCAACCAAAATCTCAGTCTCCGGACGCGGCACAAGGCAACCGGGCCCCACAGCTAACAGCATCCCCCAAAACTCCCATTCCCCCAACACATACGCGAGCGGCTCGCGATTCGCCCTTCGTCTGGCCAGCGCAATCAACCTCTCCACATGATGCGACGACAGGAAGTATTCCGAGTTTAGAAAGAGGTGATCTCTCTTCCAGCCCAGCTCGTGGCACAGCAGTAGATCCGCTTCAAATGCAGCATTGTCTATTGCGCCATCTCGTAATAATGTCGTTAGGGAACGTCTAATTTCCGCTACTGCCACCAAAGCGTTAAGCCTCTAACCGCTTGAGCCTCTCTGACTGGTCGGCCATTACGAGGGCCTCGATCAGCTCGTCGAGGTCTCCGTCCAAAATTTGGTCCAGTTTATAGAGCGTAAGCCCTATACGATGATCGGTGACGCGATTTTGAGGGTAATTATAGGTCCGTATCCGCTCGGATCGCTCGGCCGTGCCGATCTGGCCCTTCCGTTCGGCAGCGAGTTCCTCCTCCTGCTTTCTCATTTCCATCTCGTAGAGTTTCGCTCTCAGAAGCTGCATGGCTTTTACTCTATTTTTAAGCTGGGATCGCTCATCCTGGCAAGTCACGACGATGCCTGTCGGCAAGTGCGTTATCCGAACGGCAGAGTCTGTCATATTCACGTATTGTCCGCCTGCGCCGCTGGCACGGAAGGTGTCGATCTTCAAATCGTCCGGATCTATGTGAACGTCCACTTCCTCCGCCTCAGGCAGAACCGCAACAGTGGCAGTCGATGTATGGATGCGACCGCTCGCTTCGGTCACAGGAACGCGTTGAACGCGATGCACGCCGCTTTCATACTTGAGCAAGCTATATGCGCCTTCTCCATCGATGCGAAATATGACCTCTTTGAAGCCTCCAAGGCCCGTCTCGCTCGAGCTGAGCATCTCCGTGGCCCATCCTTTGCGCTCGGCATAACGCATATACATGCGGAACAGCACAGCCGCGAAGAGGCTAGCCTCCTCGCCGCCTGCGCCTGCCCGTATCTCCACTATGACGTTTCTGTTGTCGTTCGGATCCTTGGGGAGCAAGAGGAGTTTGATCTGTGCCTCCAACTCCTCAAGTCGGGGCTCCAAGGCGCGAAGTTCCTCGTGCGCCAACTGGCGCATCTCCTCGTCGCTCTCGGACTCGAGGATTTCGCGTGCTTGGCGCAACTTAGAGACGACCTCTTTGTATTCCCTATACTTGCTCACCACATGGCCGAGCTCTGCATATCGCTTGGCCAGTTTGGACACCTCAAGCGGATTAGAAGCCACACTGGGATCGCTCAAACGCTCCTCAAGGTCACGGTAGCTTCTTTCCACCTCATTCAGCTTGTCTTCCAAATCCATCGTCTTCTACTCTCCCACATATACCAAGCTTCACTCTTCGCTCAATAGCGATTCCATGTCCCCATGCGCATAGGGGCGGTCACAGGGAAGCGCTTCAGGACATTTACCATAAAGCAGACAAGGTGGGCCAGCTACCTCGAACAGGAGCGGAGCCGCTTCTCTGACCAAAACGAGCACCTTCCTGGCCACTTCCCTGATCTCCCACTGCGCCCTGCGGCACAGCCTGAGTTCGAAGAAGTGAAGGAGCTCCCTCGCGTTCATCGTCACTACCATGCGGGTCTCCCATGCCTGGGGAAGCACAAAGCGGGCATCCTCTTTGGGGATCCCCATCTCGACCAGCTCCCTGTAAAGGGCGCTGGAACGGGACATATGCTCCTCAAAAACGCTGCGAGCTGCTTCTGAATCTCTTATGGACGAAGGCACGACATATCGTGCTTCCCTCATGGACACGTAGCGTTGGCTCTGCTGGCTGAAGCTTGCGATGCGGTGGCGAACCAGCTGGTGAGAACATGTGCGGCTGATCCCTTCCAAGGCAAAGGAAAAGGAGGCGTGTTCAAAAGGGGACAAATGTCCATTCTGCCGCAGTTGGCAGATAAGCCTTTTCTCCTCCTCTACCCCCATCCCCTCGAGGAGGTTTGAGGCAGAGGAGGAACTATAGCACAACCGTGCAGCCGCAGCCACCAGCCTATCCGGCTCAGGCGTATAGCTTAACAACGACACACGGCTATTCCCTTGCGCTGCCCTCTTCTGCATCTTTCTTCTGACCATAGTCTATGCCGGCGTATTTCTTTTGGAACTTCTCCACTTGCCCGGCCTCGGCCATACGGCCTCGCTTTCCCGTATAAAATGGATGACATTCAGAGCAAACGGAAACCCTTATCTCCGGCAACGTAGACCTCGTCTCAAAGGTGTTGCCGCAAGCGCATACGACTGTGCAGCGATCGTATTTGGGATGAATATCCTTCTTCAAGAGCGTCACCTCCTTCATATATGCATTATACCCAAGCCACTTCGCTCGTGATGAGCCATCGCATGATAAGCCGCATCACCGACGACCGCCACAGCCAACCAACCGTTGTTTCTGACTATGGCAAGCTTAACGCCTACGCTGGATTCCAAGAGGCTCATAGCCATAAAACTGCCGATGGCCTCTGCAGTGGCGTGCATTAAGGCATGCATCTCTCCGCTGCTCTTGCTCACAACCCCTCCGTTTAAAGCAGCGCCCACCACCGCCCTCGTCAGCTTATGTGGGACCTCTCCGGCCAACCCTCCTACCTCTGTAGCTACAGAGCGCCATCCCATAGCCGCTATTTGATCCTTGCACTGCTCCTCCGCATCTGGAGAAGTGGTGGAGGCCAAAAGCAAGGCCACTCGCCCAACTTGACTCTCGTCGCCAATGTGAAATGTGAGAGAAATTTTGCCCAGCTCTCTGTTCTCCTCTAACCCACTCGGTTTCTCCTCGGGCGGCAAATCCTTTTGCTCATCGTCCTCGGTCTCGGCCCTCTCGCGCCTCCAAAACATGCCATACTCCCTCCCCTTTATATATCGAGGCTTGTCCTTCAAATCCTCCACATGTGCGCCTTTGTACTTTTATTTTAACATAAGGATCCCCAAGGCGATGGGATTTTCGCTAAAACGACACAAATGGCGCCGCGCCCAGGGTGGTCTTTAGCGATGTGACATGGATAGAACATCGGCAATCGCGTGCTCTGGTCGGTAAAGCCAGATCTCGTGCAGGCACACAGCCGATTGACGACACGGCGACAAAGATGTATATAAAAAGCGCATCGGGGGAGTCGAATAAAACCGACTGAGAGGAGGTAACCAACCTCGACCCCTGGAACCTGATCCGGGTTATACCGGCGCAGGGAAGGTGCACCCTCTCGTCAAAGCCTTCCTACCGCCGACATGCCCGGCAGAAAGGAAGGTCAGCAATATCTTAAAGGTGACTCAGCTTTCCAAAAGCTTCGCAGGCTTATCGGTCTTTAAGAATCTGAATTTGGAGGTCCCACGCGGCGCTTTCTGCGCCCTCGTCGGCCCTTCTGGCTGCGGCAAAAGCACGTTTTTCGACGTGCTCATGGGGATGCTTCCAATGGATTCCGGAGAGATATCTTGGGATGGTCAAACCATAAATGACCTCAAGCATGTCGCCGCCTATATGCAGCAAAAAGACCTTCTCCTTCCATGGTTTTCTCTCGAAGAAAATGCGCTTCTTCCCACGAAGATCCTCAAGAGGCAAAAAGGAGATGGCCGCGAAGCCGTCAAGGACCTCTTTGCACGCTTCGGCCTGTCCGGCTTCGAAAACTATCTGCCGCATCAGGTTTCGGGCGGAATGCGCCAGAGAACCGCATTGGTGAGGACGCTCGCGTTTGACAGGGAATTGGCCCTCCTCGACGAGCCTCTCTCAGCCCTTGACGCATTGACGAGGAGCATGCTTCAGGAAGAGCTCTTGAACCTGCAGCTCGAGTTCGGGAAAACCGTCTTGATGATCACCCACGACGTAGAAGAGGCTCTCCTTCTGGCCGATGATGTCGTCATCCTTTCGTCCTCTCCGATGAGGTTGCTCGAGCGCATCCACATCACCTCGCCGAAGCCGCGCAGACCATCCGATCCGGAGATAGGGCGCTACAAAGAGATTGTGCTCTCTGAGCTGAAGAGGGAGTTGACAGTTGCACAATAGATCAGCAGCACTCGTTCCGCTCTGTGCGTTTTTCATAGTTTGGGAAGCGGGATGCCGTCTCTTCGACGTTCAGCCCTTCATATTACCTCCGCCATCGCGCGTCTTCGCAGTTTCCTTTTTACAGGCGCCGATCTTGTTCGCTCATGCCATGACCACGGCAGCCGAGATCCTCCTCGGGTTAGCGTTGGCTTTAGCTGTGGCTGTGCCGCTTGCCATTTCCATGTTTTACCACAAGATCGTAGAACGTGCTCTTTCCCCGCTGCTCGTGGCCTCTCAGGCTATCCCGGTCTTTGCCCTTGCACCGCTCCTCATAGTATGGCTCGGTTACGGCGTCACGAGCAAGGTGGTAATGGCAGCGGTGATCATATTCTTCCCGATCACTGTATCGCTCTTGGAGGGTTTCAAAAATTGCGATAAAGACTACGAACTGCTCTTCGATTTGATGGATGCTTCCTTCTGGCAGAAGCTGCGGTTGCTCCACTGGCCGTGGGCGTTGCCGTCGTTCTTCGCCGGGTTAAAGATGGCGGTCGCCGTAGCCACCATAGGCGCTGTCATAGGGGAGTGGGTAGGGGCCCAAAAGGGGCTGGGCTATCTCATGATTCAGATGAACGCCAGACTTCGGGCTGACATGGTTTTCGCATCGATCCTCTGGCTCACGCTGATAGGTATGGGCTTATGGGGATTGGTGGGATTGGTGGAGAATAAGGTGCTCTACTGGAAGAAGGAGGGTTAAAAAAGATGAAAAAATTGATCGCGATCTTGTCCGTGATCTTCGCCATAGCAGCTCCTGCGAGCGCAAAAGAGGTGCGCTTGATGCTCGATTGGTTTCCCAACGTGGATCACCTCCCCCTCTACGTGGCACGCGAAAGGGGATATTTCGCAGGCGAGGGATTGGAAGTGGAGTTTTTATCCCCCTCGGAAACGTCAGACCCGTTGAAACTCGCCGCGGCGAAAGCGGTGGAGCTCGGCATCTCTTATCAACCCCAGACGATAGTGGCAGCATCGGAGGGGATACCGATCAAGGTCGTCGGGCGCCTCATAGGGCATCCGCTGACCACCTTGCTATATCTTGAGGGCAGAGGAATAGAAAAGCCGGAAGACCTCGAGGGCAAAAAGATAGGATATACGGTGCCTGGCGTAATGGACGTGCTCACAGAGGCTTTCGCTAAGATAAATGGTATCTCGCGATATCAGCTCATCCACGTGGGATTTACCATAGTCCAATCACTCGTCTCTGGCAAGGTGGACGCTGTCTCTGGAGGTTACAGGAATTACGAGTTCGTCGAATTAAGGCAAGAGGGATACAAGCCAGCCTTTTTTGCCTTCGAAGAGCACGGTATACCCGAGTTCGACGAGTTAGTAATGGTAACCAGTGCTGAATACGCTGCCCAAAACGAGGAGGCCCTGCACAGCTTTAGGCGTGCTATCCAAAGGGCAGCGGAGGAAGTCAGGCGCGATCCCGAAGGGGCGCTTTCTCTTTACTTTAAAGTGCTCCCCGAGGCACCGAAGGAACTCGAGCGGGAGGTCTTTAGGTTGACGTTTCCGCTCTACGCGCAGAGTCAACTGCTCGACATCACGAGATGGCAGCGCTTCGTCGATTTCGCCTCAAAATTCGGGCTGATAAAGAACCCAATCGACGTGAGCAAACTTTTATGGAGTGGAGGTGTAACTAAATGAACCGCGAGGCGATCCGAAGGCTCGCGCTGGCCGGGGTGCTCGCGGCGACGGCCGTGTTGCTTTCCGGCGTATCTTTTCCCATAGGCCCTACGCATTGTTACCCCTTTCAGCATACGGTAAATGCCGTGGCGGGCGTACTTTTGGGACCGTGGTGGGCGGTCGGGGCAGCGCTTGTGGCCAGCGTAATCAGAAATGTGATGGGCACGGGCACGATATTCGCCTTCCCTGGGGGCCTGCCCGGAGCGCTCGTGGTGGGCTTTGCATCTCGTCTGCCCATTTTCAGCGAAGGACGCCGACACTGGGCTGCTCTCCTCGAGCCGCTCGGCACCGGCCCCATCGGCGCAGGTCTCTCCGCTTACTTGATAGGACCTGCAGCCGGAAAAGCCGCGGGTTTCGTTTTTTTGCTCTCCGCCTTCCTGGCGAGCAGCATACCAGGAGCGTGCCTCGGTTTCGTACTGCTATGGGCAATGAGGCGCATCAAGGGTTAGCGCGGACGCCGTCGGTCTGCGAGTTGGTCTATATCTCCTCGGTAGCCTCGTCATTATCAGTGGCAAGCCAT
>CAYTKB010000009.1:0-19815 GCA_964438265.1 uncultured Acetomicrobium sp.
CATTCGAGGAATCTTCCATCATTTTGCCCCTTTTGGCAGTGGTGCTCTTTGTCGTTTATATTGTGAGCGCTTACTGTGGGTTGTGGCTTGGGGAATCGGGGCAGGCCGGCTCTACAGGTGGGGTTTTTGCCTTCTTCAGTGTGATCGGTCCATATGCCGGCCTCTTTCTAACGCTGTATGCTGTCTTTGCAGCCGTCGTAATCTTTTTCGAAAACAAGAACCCCGACAGGACAATAGCGTGGATGCTCATTCTTCTGTTTCTGCCCGTTGTTGGCTTTGTTTTGTATTTTCTATTCGGTCCGAATGTAGACAAAAGGGCTGCATTCAGAGGGTTGAAGCATAAAAAGAGCGCGATCATGGAGCGCTGGGCAGAGGATGAGCTAAGGGCCTTAGAGTCGATGGCAGCCTCCGTGTTCCCCTGGAAAACCGTCATTTCGCTTTTGAAGACATCAATGGCACCGCTCACCTTTAGAAATACCTTGGAAGTCCTCACCAATGGCGATGCCACGTTTCCGGCCATAAAAAACTCACTGTCCGAGGCCGAACGTTTCATCCATATGGAGTATTTTTCCATATCAAACGATGAAATAGGCAACGAAATAAGGGAAATCCTCGAAAAGAAAGCTAAAGAAGGATTGAGGGTTAGGGTCATATATGACAGCGTTGGCAGCTGGAATATAGGGAAGGATTACATAGAATCGCTAAAAAGCGCTGGGGTAGAGGTGTATCCCTTCGCTCCCATTTCTTTGCCGATGCTGCGCCGTAAGCTGAACCACAGGAACCATCGCAAGATCATCGTCGTGGACGGCAAGGTGGGCTTCATGGGCGGGCTCAATATAGGCGACAAATACTTGAGCCGAGATCGTCGCTTCGGTTTTTGGCGCGATACGCATTTGAAGATAGAAGGAGAAGCCGTTCACAAACTGCAGGATGTCTTTTTGAGCGATTGGCGATTCTGCAGCGGCCAAGATCTCGACGAACCCGACCTATTCCCGCAAGCGGAGGGGCCCAGTTTGTGGACCCCCGTTCAGATCGTGAATAGCGGTCCGGACCTGGAGCTGAGCCCTGTCATGATAGGCTATTTTTCCCTGATCGCTTCGGCGACCGAGCGCATATGGATCACGACACCCTATCTGGTTCCTGGCGAGAGCATAAAGACTGCCCTTAAAGTGGCTTCCCTAAGCGGCCTCGATGTGCGTATAATTGTGCCCGGTTTGGCCGATCATATTTTTGTGTTTTGGGCTTCCCAAGCCAATATCGACGATCTCTTGACTGCTGGCGTGCGCATATTCAGTTACAATAATGGCTTTATTCACTCAAAAGTTGTCATCGTCGACGGGAAGGCTGCGTCGGTGGGCACGACCAATCTGGACTTGAGGAGTTTCGAGATAAACTTTGAAATTCAAGCCTTTATATACAGCAAGGAGGTTGCCTTTCGGCTGGAGCAGGATTTCATGGATGACCTGACTCAGTGTAGCGAATTTACACTGGAGGAACGAGCGCGAAAACCTTTCATCCAGAAGGCGAAAGAAGCGATCGGAAGGCTTTGGACAGCGCAAGTGTAAGGGAATCTTCTGCTGGCTTGTAGGATTTATAACTATTGCTATAATGGCTTTGGGCATATTGGGTGTAAAGGATATTGCATACGTTTGGGGAGGTGGTTCGCTTGGTAATCTTCATCCTTTCCGCCGTCACTTACCTCTTGCTCGTCTGGAGCGGCGGAGGGATACCGTTGTCTGAGGTCGTAATAGCATTAGCTCTTGCGACGATAATGGCCGTCGCCGCAAAGAGCTGGAGTCCCTATGTCGTGCGCTTAAGGGCGCTGCGACCAGATAGATGGGTTCGCTTCGTCGTCTATCTGTTTGGTCCGTTCCTTGTGGCCATGGCCAAGGCCAACATCGATGTCGCATTGAGGGTCATCACAGGTAAGATCAGGCCTGGCATAGTGAAGGTCAATATCGGGCTCACGAACGATATTTCCACGACCTTGCTCGCCAATTCCATCACGCTCACCCCTGGCACCCTCACCGTCGATGTCGACGAGGAGGAGCGAGCGCTTTATATCCATTGGATCAACGTGACGAACGAAACCCCCGCTGGGTCGGAATTGTATGGCTCATTTGAGGAATGGGCAAGGAGGATTGCGGAATGATATCATTGCTCCTCTTTGGCAGCGCTGTGTTGGGTATAGCGGCGATTTTGATGGTAGGCCGCGCGATAGCCGGCCCCACAAATCCGGATAGAGTAGTGGCGCTTGATGCCCTTAACACCTTAGTCGTGGCTCTGATGGTCCTTTTGGCGGCCGTCTACGATTCGGTGGTTATGGTTGATGTGGCCATAGTCTATGCGGCTTTGTCTTTTGTGGGGACGATCTTTATCGCGCGCTATTTGGAGGGGGGTCTTTAGAAATGTATGCGATCGCGTTCCTCTTATTGGCCATCTGCCTCTTCATAGGGCTTACGTTTAATTGTCTCGCTACAGTAGCGTTGTATCGTTTTCCTGACGTATACACCCGCCTCCACGGAACGACCAAATGCACGACCTTCGGCTCCATATTCACGTCGGCGGCCGTAGTGGTCTATGCCCTCTACAAGTACGGGAGCACGGGAGATGGGCGTTTCTTGGCGCTCTTCATCCACGTGGTGATTGCGGTTTTGGCGATTTTGATTACAAACGCCACTGGTGGTCATGCCATAGCCAGGGCAGCTCATAGGAGCGGAGTTAAACCTGCTAAAGCTGTGGTGGATCGCCTGGCCGAGAGAGAAAGAAAGGGCGGTGTCGCTAATGGCTGACGTGGTGCATACAGCTGTGCTGGTCCTCATAGTGGTGTCGGCCTTTTTTGCGGCGTGGTTCAGAGATCTATTGGCGGCCGTGGTTTCGCTTGCAATTATGAGCCTTGTGATCTCGTTGGAGTTTTATATCCTGCAGGCCCCCGACGTGGCTATAGCCGAGGCTGGAATAGGGGCCGGCCTCTCTACGGCTATATACATGATCGCCCTGCGGGCGTGCAAGCGCACCAGGAGGTGAAGCGCATGAGAGGATGGCGAATCTTTTATCTATTGGGGCTCATGGTGATGTGCGGACTCTTCTTCGGAGCGCTTCAGGATGTTCATCCCTTCGGTGAGCCCGTGGAACCGGCTATGGATGACTATTTCCTGGAGCGCGCTCAGGAAGAAAGGGCGGCCAACAACGTGGTCACCTCTATAGTCTTCGACTACAGGGGCTTCGACACGTTGGGAGAAGGTGCGGTACTGTTTACAGCCGTCACGTCTGTGGTGGCGCTTTTTAGAAAGGGAGGCCATGAGCGATGAATCCCCTTTCCGTAATAGTTAGGACGGTTTGTAATATCTTCGCCTGGTTCATGGTGATCTTCGGCGCCTACGTCATAGTTCACGGCCACCTCTCTCCGGGAGGAGGTTTTCAGGGCGGAGCCGTTGTTGCCACTTTTATAGCCTTCTTGTTGGTTGCCCATGGAGGGAAGAGGCTTCTCGGTTGGGTCAAAGAGGGGCTCTTCAGCGCCGCGGAGAGCACTGGACTCTTGATATTCTTGGGGGCAGGGCTTTTCGGCATATCGACCACCTTCTTTTACAACTTCCTGGCGAAAAAAGGAGGTCTCTTCGGCTCGATGGTCCCTCTCGGCAGCAACCCTGGAGTGCTGAACAGCTCTGGCACCATAGCGCTGATGAATTTGGCCGTCGGGTTGGAGGTAATTGCGGGGTTGTCGTTCATAATCGTTTACATGTTCAAGGGAATCCGCATAGAGCTCGAGGGAGAGGAGGAGAATCATGACAGGTAACTTTCCTTTCGTCGTGGTTGGATTGCTCTTCGCCATAGGTATGGCTTTGATCCTCTTCGACAAAAATCTCATCAAAATAGCGATAGGTGTATCCATGGTCGAGGCAGCCACAAACCTGTTCCTCATAGTCTTGGGCTACAGGACGGGCGGGTCCATCCCGGTCTACACCCTGGCTGGCGAAGTTAAAAGGATGGTGTTGCCTACGCCGCAGGCGCTGACGCTTACATCTATCGTTATAGGCGTAGCGACGACAGCGCTGATGCTTTCCCTCATCATGTTGCTCTATCGCTATTACGGCACCCTTGACGTCCGCGAGATAAGGAGGCTGCGAGGATGAACTGGCAAATCCATCTACCTGCGTTGCTCATAGCTGTACCGCTCTTGGGGGCCTTTGCGGCGCCCGCTTTCGCCAATCGTCGCCTGCGGGACGTCTGGTTTACGGTTATGATCGCCGCTACGACTGTCATAGCCTTTCTGCTTTGGCGGCGAGTGGGGACAGAGGGGATTGTGGTCTACGTAATGGGGGGCGAAAACTGGCGCCTCACGCTCCCATCCGGCATGAAACTTCCCATTCGCATCATAATGGAGGTAGACGCCTTCAGCGCCTTTATGGCTCTCTCTGGCTCCATCGTTTCCTTCGCAGGAGCCATCTTCTCCCTCAGGTTCTTGGATCGCACGACTGGCGGAGAGAAGTTCGTCGCCCTCTATTTCCTCCTTACAGCCGGAATGCTCGGTATGGAGACCACGGGTGACCTCTTTAACTTCTTTGTCTTTTTGGAGATCGCTTCTGTAGCCTCTTATGGCCTCATCGCCTTTTGGCGCAATACTCCTGAGGCCATCGAAGCCAGCTTTAAGTACATGCTGCTGTCCACTATAGCGGCTCTCATGGTCTTGATAGGGGTGGGTATTCTCTACGGGCGGTATGGGGCGCTCAATATGGCCGCCATCGCGAAATCCATGCAGTTGGGATTGCCCGAAAAGGTGGCGCTTGCGCTCTTTGTGGCTGCTTTGGCCATGAAGTGCGGCGCCGTACCGCTACACATGTGGGTTCCCGACGCTTATTCCCAGGCGCCGGCAGGCATATCGTGCTTCTTGGTCTCCGTGAGCCAGGCCTCCCTCTACGGCCTGTTCCGCATCTCCTTCTCCGTTTACGGTCGGGCTCTCGATACTCCTGCCGTGGCGTGGATCATAATAGTCTTCGGGATCCTCTCTATGTTCATCGCAGTTGTCATGGCCGTCATACAGAAGGAAGTAAAGCGCCTTATGGCTTATCACGCCGTTTCTCAAACGGGCTATATGCTGTTGGGCGTTGGAGTGGGGCTATTGGCTTTGGCGCACCCTCAGGCCATGAGCGAATACGGCTTTACGGCGATGCAGGGTGGTATTTTCCATATAATCAACCATGCCATGTATAAGGGTTTGCTCTTCCTCACCGCCGGATCTATTTTCTATGCGGCTGGGACGCTCGATCTGAACCGGTTGGGGGGGTTGGCCAGGAATATGCCATATACGACGGTCATGTTCGTCGTTTCGGCTGCAGCCATTGCCGGGCTTCCTCCGGTCAACGGGTTCGTGTCGAAGCTTTTGGTATACGAATCCTCCTTCGCTGTGCACCCTATCCTTACGGTGATGGCACTGGTCACCTCGATCCTCACCCTCGCTTCCTTTGTGAAGGTCTTTCAGTCGGCCTTCCTGGGCCCGGCGAGGGCACGCTTTTCTGAGGTGAGGGAGGTTCCGAGGAGCATGCTCGTGGGCATGACGGTTTTGTTGGTGGCCATACTCTGGCTGAGTTTTATGCCTACATGGTCTTTGTCGAAGCTGGTTGGCCCGGCGGCGCAGGCTTTGGTCGATCAGGCGGGTTACATTGAGGCCATCATGAGGAGTGGATTGTGATGATGTTGGGGACTGTGCAGTCTGGCTTCGGGTATTGGAATGTATATGCCTGGATCATCTTCTTCGCCTTGGCGGCCGTGTTGGTCTTTTACTTCAGGTCCGCCGGCAGAAGCGACTATAAAGTGGGCACGTACCAAGACGAGATATTCTACGGCGGCAACCCCGTCCCTAAAGACGGAGACGAGATAGCGGTGCCCGCCAGCTCGGCCTACTGGGGTTTCACGGAGGCCCTTTCTCCCTTTTATAAGTTGCTTTTGAGCCTTCACACCGGGATCGCCAGCGATTACATGGGCTATCTCGTCGTGACTACCGCCCTCATTTCTGCGCTCATCGTGCTGTAGGAGGCGAAAGAGATGCTGAAGATGGATTTAGCGAAGACGTTGGAAATCCTGCCCAGATCTATTTGGGTGTTCTTGTGCAACAGCGGCTCATGCAACGGCTGCGATATCGAGGTGGTGGCGACCTTGACCCCTCGCTATGATATCGAGCGGTTCGGTATGAAGCTCGTGGGCTCGCCAAGACACGCAGATGCCCTCTTGGTCACCGGGCCGGTGACGAAGTATATGACGGAGAGGTTGAAGCATATCTACGATCAGATGCCGGATCCCAAGGTGGTGATCGTCGTGGGCAACTGCGGCTGTTCCGGCGACGTCTTCTACAAGTCGTATAACCTCGATGGGCCGGTGGACCAGGTGCTTCCCGTTGACGTCTATGTCCACGGTTGCCCGCCGAGGCCCGAGGCCATCATAGAGGGTGTAGCCAAGGCGGTCCTGAAGCTCGAAGCTTTGAGGGAATCGCTTGACAGCAAGGAGGCAGATGTGGCCGATGTCGCGCAGAGCTGAATATACGGACAAAGCGCTGGCTCCCGAAGCCGTGGTCAGCGTAATTAGAGAGCGGTTGGGGGATGCAGTCGAAGTTGTGGATCTAAGAGATCGGAAGGCCGGTTTGAACGATACCGTATGTTTTCACGATCTGTGGCTTCGCTGTCCCAAGGACAAGTTCCTCGAGCTCTTAGATATCCTATTCGAGCTTGACTTCCCATTTTTCCACGTCATGTCTGGGAACGACGAGGGGGAGGCTGTACTTTTAAACTATCATTTCACTCTATTCCAGAGCAGTGGTAAGGCTTCAAGATTGGGCGTGGCGGTGAGCGTTTACCTCCCGAAGGACGATCTGACCATGCCGTCAATACAGGACCGTATCCCAGGTGCAGAGTACAGCGAGCGGGAGATGCGGGAGATGCTCGGCATCGCTTTTTCTGGGATGCCTGACGAATCGCTCGTTTTCTTGCCCGAAGATTGGGACGAGCGCATTAAGCCTTGGCGGCGCGATGAAGCTGGACCAAAACCGGAACAGATACGGGAGTTGTCTTAGGAGGGCATACAATGGCTGTAGGAGAAGCTAAAACCTATAAAATACCGATAGGCCCCGTTCACGTTGGCCTCAAGGAGCCTATAACTACATGGCTTGAGGTGGACGGGGAGAGGATAGTAGACATAAAAGTTCGCCCGGGTGCTATCCATCGAGGGATAGAGTTCATGGCCAGGGAACGCAATCCTATCCAGGTCATATATCTGGCGGAGAGGATATGCGGGATCTGCTCCTTCGCCCACATCGAAAGCTTCGTCAGAGCTGTGGAGGACGCCGCATCGATCTCCGTACCCAAGCGGGCTCAGTATATAAGGACGATCATGCTCGAGCTCGAGAGGGTCCACTCTCACATTTTGTGGGCCGGCGTAGCCTGTTATACCTTCGGCTACGATTCGGCTTTCAATTTAGGGTTGCTGCTCAGGGAAAAGGTCATGGATGTACTCGAGGCCGTGTCGGGCAATCGCGTCAATTACGGCGTAGGAACGATAGGCGGTGTAAGGCGAGACATAACGCCAGAAGCGGCGGCGGCACTTGAGGACATGTTGGATTACTACAGGAGGGAATTTGCGGCCTTTTACGAGGTGGCCACGGAAGACCCCATAACGAAGGCGCGCATGAGGCATGTGGGCACTCTGCCGCCTGAGGATGCCGTGCGCTACTGTGCGGTGGGGCCGACGGCGAGGGCGAGCGGCCTCAGAGTCGACCTGCGCTGGTCATCCCCCTATGAGGCTTACGCCGATATAGAGGTGACGCCCGTCGTGCCGCAAGACTACATGGGCGAGGTCTATGGCGACGTCTTCGACCGCTTCCTCGTGCGGGTTTTGGAGGTCTATCAGTCGCTCGACATAATAGAAAAAGCGCTGTCGGGTTTACCCGAAGGGCCACTCATGGCGGAGCCGAAACTCCCCAAACTACTGGCCCTTTTGAAGGCCGCCGACGGCGTCGGTTGGAGCAGTATAGAGGCTCCCAGAGGCGATGACGCGCACGTTGTAAAACTCACGAAGGGAGACGAGAACGTCACGTGGTGGAAGGTGAGGGCTCCCACCTATGCCAACATCGTCTCGTGGCCGATCATGTTCCGGGGACAGGAGATAGCGGATGCCCCTCTCATCGTAAACAGCATAGATCCATGCATATCCTGTATGGAGAGGGCCCTTGTGGTGGACAAAAGGAGCGGCTCATCGGAGGTTTTGACGAAGGAAGAGCTCTTGAAGCGCTCAAGGGAGAAGACGAGGAGGTTGATGGGGCGATGAGCGTCCTGATATTCGTGGCCAAGCTGATCGCAGGTGGTGCGCTTCTATGCTTAGGGGTGTTCCTCGCACTGCTTTACGAGGGCGTCGATCGCATAATCAGCGCACGTATGCAGCGCAGGTTCGGGCCTCCTCTCCTACAGCCCTTTTATGACGTATTGAAACTTCTGGGCAAAGAGTCCATAGTGCCACGCAGGGCGGTGGCGTGGGCCTTCAATGGGGCTCCTTGGATGGCCCTCGTCACTGCGCTCATGGTTTTCCTCTACATACCGATGGGGGCGCTTCCTCCAATATTGGGAAGCGAGGGGGACTTGATCCTCATCACGTATCTCTTGGCTCTCTCTGCTGTGGCCCTCGTCGTAGGCGGCTTTGCCAGTGGCTCCCCTTATGCGAATGTGGGCTCTCAGCGCGAAATGGTGCTGATGATGAGCTATGAATTGCCTTTGGCCCTCGTTGTATCGACGATGGCCTGGCTCGTATATCGTCGAGGAATTCCTGGTCCGGCTTTCAGCCTCGAGACTTTTTCTTCCCTTTCTCTGTGGAATACGGTTGGCTGGGTCGGGGCGCTTGGGCTTTTGTCACTGTTGCTCGCACTGTTGGCTGTGGTGCCGGCCGAAGTGGGGAAAGTCCCCATGGACATAGCGGAGGCGAAGACGGAGATCCTCGAGGGGTTGATCTCCGAATATTCGGGGCGCAACTTAGCGCTACTCAAGCTTACCTACTCCGTTAGAACATTGGCGTTGTGCGCTGTGGTCGTCGCGCTCTTCTTCCCTTGGTCTTTAGGCAAGGCGATGGGCCTCTCCGGCGTTGGGCTGTTCGTCATAGATTTCGTTTGGTTTTGGATCAAGACGTTCATCGTCCAGACTGTGGGAGTAACGACGGTGCGGACGGCCTTTGGTAGGTTCAAGATTTGGCAGGCCGCGCGCTTCTATTGGATTCAGGTCGGCGGCTTGGCCCTGGCGGGCATGCTGCTTCTTACGCTTGAAGTGGCGATCTATTGAGGAGGGAATGCCAGTGTTAAATCGCATGACTTTGCAGATCTTAAAACAGGTTGTCGAGAAGCCGTTTACTAACCTCTTTCCGGTGCCTCATATGCCCGACAATTTGGGAGAGGTATTGAAAGCAGCCGCCGAGGGGCGTGTGCAGGTCAATCCGCCTGTGGAGGTGCCTAAGCATTTTCGCGGCAAAATCGCCTACGATAGGGAAAAGTGCATAGGCTGTCGCCTTTGCACGCGCGTGTGCCCAGCCAACGCCATAACCTATATCCCTGAGGAGAAGAAGGTTATGGTGCACGTAGATCGCTGCTGTTTTTGCGCGCAGTGCACGGAGATATGCCCGGTGCAATGCTTGTGGATGACGGAAGAGTTCCTGCTCTCGTCGTATGACAGGAAGGCTCAAGTGGTGATCGATTCCGGCAAAAAAGCCGAAGAGGTACCGCAGGTCGAGCGCATCCCGTCCGAAGCGCAAGTAATGGAGACAGCCGCGCCAGAAGCCGCCTCGTCGTAAGCTTTTGAGCACACGGTATGCTTTTTGAGGGCGGAGGGAAGCTCTGATGGGGCTGTAGCTTCTCTCCGCCAATTTCAGATCAAGTTGTAATGAGATAGGCGCTTTTTTACCTCGTCGCGCCCGAGCAGCTGGGCCACCTCGAAGATCCCAGGGCTCACCTTCCTTCCGGTAAGGACCAACCGCAACGGCATCGCCACGTCTTTCAGTTTCATCCCTTTTTCATCGCACCAGTGGCGTGCGAAGTTTTCCATCTGTGGCGCCTCCCACGGCTCTATCGCCAGAAGGGCACGGAAGAAGGGGCGAAGGCTCTCCGCTTTATCTGCTAATTCTTTGCCGTCGTAGCGCTTAGCGACGCTGTCAAAATCGAAGAAATAATCCGTAAATTCGGCGATCTCCACGAGCGTCCTCCCTCTGCCCTCGAGGAGGCTTACGGCTCGCTCTAAATAGGAGTGGTCGAATTGCTCGACTGGAAGCTCGAGCTTTTTCCAAAAAGGGAGCACCGCATCGACAAGGGATTTTGGGTCCATCATCTTTATATGTTCCTGGTTGACGTAATTGAGTTTGTCCATGTCGAAAATGGCGGCCCTCTTCACGACGCGAGAGATCTCGAAGAGCCGAATTGCCTCCTCCCTCGTGAATATCTCCTTGTCGCCGCCTGGTGACCAGCCGAGGAGGGCGAGGAAGTTAAAGACAGCCTCGGGTAGGTACCCCATATCTTTGTACTCGTGGACGCTCGTGGCGCCATGCCTCTTGGAGAGCTTCTTCTTGTCTTTGCCGAGTATCATGGGCAGGTGGGCGAAGCGCGGCAATTCCCATCCGAAAGCCTTGTAAAACAGAATCTGCTTTGGCGTGTTGGCTATGTGGTCTTCCCCTCTTATGACCCAATTTATGGCCATGTGGTGATCGTCTATCACTACGGCGTAGTTATAGGTGGGGGTGCCGTCGCTCTTTATTAAGACCTGGTCCTTCAGCGTCTCGCTTTTGACGCTTATCGCTCCGTACACGGCATCTTCGAACGATATCGTTTCTCCCTGGGGTATTTTGAATATGATCGCCGCTCCGTCGCGATAGGCCAGACCACGCGATACTAAATCTTCGGCGCATTCCATATAAAGCTCCAATCTCTCGGACTGCCGATAAGGGCCATAAGGACCTCCGCAATCCGGTCCTTCGTCCCAATCCAGCCCCAACCATCGCAATCCGGCATATATCGTATCCTCATAAGCCTGCGTGGATCGCTCCCTGTCCGTATCCTCTATCCTCAACACAAATCTTCCGCCGTGTTTTTTGGCCCATAGCCAGTTGAAGAGAGCCGTATGGGCACCTCCTATGTGAAGGGCGCCCGTGGGGCTCGGGGCAAATCTGACGCGCACATCTGTCATCGTGCTATCCTCCTATTTCTCATCTCGTTCCTTGCGGCCTCGGCGAAAAGGCTTTTACAGACCGGCATTCTGTGAGATTATATACAAAGATGGCTTTGTATGCCAGGAACGGAGGGGAAAAATTGGCCAAGCAAAAACTATTGCTCGTGGATGGTCATGCCTTGGCCTTCAGGGCTTTCTACGCCCTGCCGGAGCTGAACGCTCCGGATGGCACGCCCACGAACGCCGTTTTGGGCTTCGTGAATATGCTCCTGAAGGTCCTCAACGATGAAAAACCGACACACGTGGCCGTAGTGTTTGACGCCAAGGGTGAGACTTTCAGACATCAAGCTTACCGCGAATACAAGGCAGGGCGCCAGCCGGCACCTGACGCCTTCAAGGTTCAACTCCCTTTGATAAAGGAGCTGGTCGCGCTTTTGGGGCTGCCGGTGTTCGAAGTGGAAGGGGTAGAGGCTGACGACGTCATAGCGTCAGCTGCCTTGCGCGCTGCAAATTCTGGCGTAGAGGCCCTGATCCTCACGGCGGATAAGGACCTAATGCAGATCTTGGCACCAGGCATCCGGGTCATTAAGCCGTCGAGGGGGGTGAGCGATTTTAAGGTTTACGACGCCGAAACCTTCACAGAAGAGTACGGCTTTCCTCCGCGAGCATTCGTCGATTATCTGGCTTTGGTGGGCGATAAGGTGGACAACGTGCCCGGGGTTCCGGGAATAGGGGACAAGAGGGCATCTTCTCTATTGCGCGAATACGGCTCCATTGAGGGCATCTTTGAGCATCTGGATGAGCTGCCTTCTTCTCTGAAAGAGAAAATAGAGCCTCTTCGCGACCGCATATTGGAGAGCAGGAGTTTGGCGAAGCTCGAGGCCGATTTGCCGGTCGAGGTTGAAAGCTTCCTGCCCAAAGAGCCCGATGTCGATGGGCTTAAGGTGCTTTGCAGGAAGCTCGGCCTCAAAAAGTTGGCGGAGAGGCTCAAAATAGAGATAAACGATCCGAAAAAGTCGGAGGAAAGATCGATAACAGCAAAGCCCGCACTGCAAAATTCTTCCATCGATGAGTTGGCAGGCGAGGACGAACTCGTCATAGCCTGGCAGGGTGAGGGAGTTTACCCAAAGCATTTCGCCATTAAAAAGTTGCTCATTTCGTCGAGGGATGGAAGGCATTCACTTATAGAATTCCCATCCAAGGGTTGGCCTGTTGAGGCCTTGAGCGCACTTCGCAGCTCCAAATTTTACCTCTGGGGTTATAAGGAATTCTGCCAAGCCTTAGGGGAGCTGCCCGTGCCCTGCGATTGCATCTGGGACGTAAAAGTGGGCCACTACCTGTTGCACCCCGATATACCCGACCACGGCATTAAGACTTCGGGAGGCCTTCTGCCGGTCACCTTGCTCGAGCAGCGCGACGCGATATGGCATGCCCAAAAGGCACAGGAGGCAGGCTTTGGCGACGAAGCCTTGCGCAAGCTCATGATAGAGATAGACCAACCCCTCTCTCCCGTCCTGGCGGAGATGGAGGCCTATGGTCTGGCCGTAGACAGAAAAATGCTCGAAGGTTTGGCAGGAGAGCTCGCTGTTCGCATAAAGGAGGTGGAAACCTCCATAGCGCGAATGGCCGGCACAGAGATAAACCTCAACTCGCCTAAGCAGGTGGGGTGGCTGCTCTTCGAAAAACTTGGACTGCCTCCGACCAAAAGGACGAAGACAGGTTATTCCACCGACGTTACCGTGTTGGAAGAGCTCTCTAAGCTCGATACTGAGCTCAGCGAGGTTCCCAAGAAATTGCTCGAACATCGTGAGCTCTCAAAGTTGCTCTCCGGCTTTGCGCAGGCCATCTTGCGGGCTATCGACCAAGAGAGCGGGTGCGTGCATTCCACCTTCGACCACACCTCTACTGGGACCGGCAGGCTCAGCAGCAGAGACCCTAACATCCAAAACATCCCGGCCTATGGAGAAAATGCTTTTGCGCTGCGAAAGGCGTTCATCCCCCATGAGCCAGACAGGGTTTTCGTGGCGGGCGATTATTCCCAGATAGAGCTCCGCGTCCTCGCCCACCTCTCGAAGGAGGAGCGCTTATTAGAGGCCTTTTCTGCTGGGCGCGATATTCACGCCGAAACGGCTTCGTGGGTTTTTGGGGTTGCTGGAGACGCCGTTACGCCTGAGTTGCGCAGGTTGGCCAAGATGATAAATTTCGGGCTTTTGTATGGCATGAGTTCCTTCGGCTTGTCCCAGCGGCTCGGCATCGCGAGGAGTGAGGCACAAAGGATAATGGAACGTTACTTCCAGGCCCTTCCCAAGGTTAAGGATTACCTCGAAAGAAGTTTCGAGGAGGCCAAGGCGAGGGGGTACACCCTTTCCATATTCGGGAGGCGGCGCCCCTTAGGTGAAGTTTCTACTACTGAGGGAAGGGGTGCTGACGCTATGAGGCGCGTAGCCATAAATACCCCCATTCAAAGCAGCGCTGCGGATGTCGCAAAGCTCGCCATGATCGAGTTTTCGAGGAGGACCGAGTGTTTGAGCGGTGAAGCGAGAATGGTCCTTCAGATTCACGATTCCATAGTATGCGAATGCCATGGGCGAAGCGCAGACGAAGTTGAAGAAGCACTCAAAGAAACGATGGAAAGCGCGGTAAAGCTCGACGTGCCGGTCCGAGTCCAGATGAAGCGCGGCAAGTCCTTGGCGGAGGTGTGAGGTCAAAACAAGAGCATAAGAGCTAAGAGAAAACCTGCTATCGCCCACGCCAACGCTGAAGTCTGGGGGCTTGCCAGCCACGGTGTCATGGCGACCAAACAAATGCCCAAAAGGAGCCTGCCCTTGTTGAGGCGGCCTTCTTTTTCGGGCGGAGGTTGAATGTCTTGGGCGAGCCAAAACGACCTCACCCTCTCAGCTTGCTCCCTGATGACGTCCATCGCAGCCTCAAAAGGATGAGTCATCTGCCAGGTCACCACCTCGTCCAGAGCCTTTTTGAGGACATCCTCGCTGGACGAGGTGGGGTCTAAGGCCATAAGGTGCCCCTCAAGCGTGGAGAGTGCTCTCACGAGGTAGAGGAAAGGGCGCGGTATCTTGAAGCCGTGCTGTGCGGAGAGGGTGGTCAAGGCCTCAAAGATCTCCGAAAGGGAAACCCTCCCCACAGGTCGGCTCAAATAATCTTCGAGCATGTCATACATTTGGCTTTGAAGCGCGGTGGCCTCGTGCGAAGGAGGCAGAAACCCCAAGGATAGAAACACGCGGTGAGCTCTCTCTGCATCTGCATGAAGCACCGCTTCGAGAAGTCTCAAAAATTTGCGCCGCATGGTTTCCGGCACAAAGACCATTGCGCCGAAGTCAAGGACTATGAGTTGTCCATCTTCGTTAACTAACAAGTTACCAGCATGAGGGTCGGCATGAACCATGCCTGCCTCTATGAACTGGATCGAATATATCTGGATGAGTTTGCTGGCCATCTCTCTTTTGGCGAGCATGGAAAGAGATGGTATTGCTTTGTCCAGACGAACTCCTTGGTGGTAAGTCATGGTGAGGACCCTCTTGCTGCACAGTTGAGTTATCGGTTGGGGAACGATGATGCCCGAACCTTCGGCTACTTTTGCGCGGAATCGCGCCATGGATGATGCTTCTCGCAGGAAATCCATCTCGTGCTGCATCTGCAAAGCGAGTTCGGCGACGAGGTCTTCCAGCGTGAAGGGGAGCCTCGATGGGCTCGGTAGCCACTTGGACAAGTGGCGCATAATCCGGAGGTCTCTTGCAACTTGAGCCTCCAAGCCGGGTCGCCTCACCTTTATGGCCACACTTCGGCCGTCGGCCAACAGGCCGCGGTATACCTGAGCTATGCTTGCAGAGCCGATGGGCTCTTTGTCGTAGTCTACTATGGCTTCAGCTGCTTCTCCCAATTCTTCGTCTATAATTGTCTTAACTTGCGAGAACGGAGCGGGTTTGACCTCGTCGAGCAGCTCGGAGAGGGCTTGTAAGACTTCGGGAGGAAGTAAATCCACATGGCAGCTGAGCATTTGCCCGAGCTTGATGAACGTAGGCCCCAATGCCTCAAAGACTTCCTTGAGGCTTTGTGCCTCTTCGTCCGTGAGTATCCTTTGCCTTGGCAGGCGGTCGGCTTTGTAAAGACGTGCGAGAGGAGGACCGAGCGTGATCAAAACCCGCACAAAACGCATAGCGTGAAGCAGCGAGCGCCAATTCATAAAAGCCCCTCCTGGAGGTAAAATTGCGGATATGTCAATACGTCTGAATATGTTTTCATTATAGAGCAAATGACGATTTTTGACACCCTCAAAAAAAGAGGAGAAATCGCGTATCATTAATGGACGTCCTCGTCAGGACGGATAATGAAAGGAGACGGTAGGTTTGGTTATGAGAATGCTCAGGACCCAGGTGAAATGGATCATGCTGGTGGTGGCGGTGATCTTCGTCATCTCCATATTCGCTGTCTATGTACACCGGGGTAACGGAGGGGGAAATGCGGCACAAGGCGACCGCGCCGTGGCCGAGGTGAACGGCAAAAAGGTCATGCTTTCGCAGATAGACAATGCGGTTCGTTCTTACGTAGAGCACTACGGCCTAAAGGACATAAGTCAGTCGGACCTTCCCTCGCTTCGACGGAGCGTCCTCGATAGCATAATCGTAGAAGGCGAACTCGAGAAGGAGGTCCAAGCCCGTTCGATTCAGGTGACCCAGGAAGAGATAGACGCCGCAATCGCGTATATAAGTCAGCAGTTTCCGACCAAGGAGTCGTTCGAGGATTATTTGAAGAACAACGGCATCACTATGGAGGTCCTAAAGAAAGAAATCGCCAAGCAGATCGCCCAGCGCAAGCTTCTTCAGCAGGCATCGGAGGGGGTCTCTGTATCTGAGGAGGAGACGAGAGAATATTACGACGCCATGAAAGAGTCTTTGTTTAAGAGGCCCAAGGGATATCTGATCAACGTGGCCCGTTTCAAAGAACCTCACGTGGCGGAGATAGTCAAAGAAGATCTCTCCGATAAGCCCGATGCCTCTTCTTGGAAGGAGCTCATGGAACTGCACTCTAACGACGTAATATCTCACACGCCTTATGAGAACCCTGTATTTTTGAATGAAGAATCGCTGAAACAGCAGTTCGGCATCCAGGAGCTGAGCAAAGGAGAGATTCTCGGACCCGAGGAGATTGCGAGCGGAGATTACGCCCTCTTTTTAGTGATGGAAGAGAAACCCGAAGAGGTGATATCCTTCGACGTAGTCAGCGGAGACGTAGAAAAGTTCCTTTACTCTCAGAAAGCGCAGCAGCGCCAACAGGAGTTTTTAGAGGGGCTCATAAAGAGGGCCGAAGTGAAGCTCTTGGAGCCGGAGCTTTTTGAGGTGGCAAGCAGCGATCAGCCCGAAGCGCCCCAGGACGAGGCCGTATCTGGTGATGTCGCCTCTTCGGATTTGGGATCCGAAGCGCCCCAGGAAGGCGCAAAGCCATAATGCTTGGGCGATGCGGGTGGGTGCGGCAAATTATGTGATATCGGCGAGATGGAGATGTTTTTGCGGCGCTCAGCAAAGGCGAATTTGCCTTTGAAGAAGCCGCAGTCTTCGCTTAAACCTAAACTATTTGCTGATGATCTCAGGAGGTGTGCGTCTTGGAAGAGCTTTTGGCTCGCGGCGAGAGGTGGTTCCCCGAAGAGTCTACTTTCAGAGAGGATATGCCCAAGCTGTGGGGCGATTGGGGAGTAGGCTCCGAGGTGGGGAAACTCAGGGCCGTTCTCATGAGAAGGCCGGGAGAGGAGATAGAAAAACTATCAAGCCCTGAGCCTTACAGGTGGAAAGCGTTAATGGACCCGGAACTTGCCAGGGCGCAACAGGATGCCTTGGTAAAGGTGTATAGAGATCACGGCGTTGAGGTTTATTACGCAAGAGAAGCGGCTTTGGACAAGCCTAACTCGCTGTACCTGAGGGATATCGTATTCATGACCCCCGAAGGTGCCATATTGGGAAGACCGGCCATGGCAGCTCGCAGAGGGGAAGAGCGATGGGCCGCTAAGGCCTTGGGCGAGTTAGGCGTTCCGATTGTGAGGACCATAAACGGTGATGGCATCTTTGAAGGTGCCTGCTGTCTGTGGATCGATAGCAAAACGGCGATCTTGGGCACTGGTGTACGTTGTAATGCCTCTGGAGCAGCCCAGGTGGAGTACGAGTTGAGAAATATGGGCGTTGAAAATATCATAAAGTTCCAGATCCCCTATGGACATGCCCATGTCGATGGCCTGATGAACTTGGCGGATCGCAAGAAGGCAGTCGTATTTCCGTGGCAAGTGCCGTATGACGTGGTGGCAGCATTGAAAGAGTTAGATTTTCAGATAATAGAGGCTCAGTCCATCCTCGAGGTTAAGCAGAACTTTGGGGTGAACTTCGTGGCCTTGGAGCCCGGAGTGGTAGTCATGCCAGCTGGAAACCAGCGCACTCAGGCTACAATGGAGGAAGCAGGCATAAAGGTGATCACTGTGGACGTATCGGAGATCATGAAAGGGTGGGGCGCTATACATTGCATGACGGCCTTTTTGAAACGTGATCCCATATAGGCGTTAAATTTAACGTAAAGGAGAGGTATAACGTGAAAAAGGTCTTGTGCTTGGTGACGGTTTTAGCGGTTATGTTTTTTTCTCACGCTGTCTTTGCTGCTGAGAAACCATGGATGGTCGACAGGGTTTTAGACAAGAAGGAGTTGGTTTTGGGGACGGCTCCCGGGTATTTCCCCTTCGAGATGATCGACAAAGGGGGGAATATTGTGGGATACGATGTCGATATCGCTAAGGAGATGGCAGATGCCTTGGGGGTCAAGCTGTCGATACAGAGATACGGCTTCGACGGACTGATCCCCGCCCTTCAGACTGGCAAGATAGACATCGTAATGGCCGGCATGACCATAACGCCGAAGAGGGCTCTCGTCGTCTCTTTCAGCAACCCTTACTATTCTACTGGGCAGACGCTTTTGGTGTCGAAGAAAAACCCTGACGTTAAGTCGTGGCGCGATCTCGATCAACCGGGTAAGGTCATAGGCGTGTCATTGGGCACCACGGGGGCGATGCTGGCCAAGCAGATCTTCGAGAAGGCCCAGGTTAGAGATTTCGATACGTTCCCCGATGCCTCGCTTGCCGCGTCCTCCGGCAGAATCGACGCGGTCGTCTACGATGAGCCTGGCGTGAGAGTATATGTGGCGCAACATCCCGATAGCACCTATGGAGTTTACGACCTTATCTCTGTCGAAAACCTCGGCATAGCGGTGCCTAAGAACGACTTCGCCTCACTTCAGTGGATAAATTCCTTCTTGCATTCTTTTGTGGGAGGCCTAAAACATCAAACGATGGTCAAGAACTGGTTTGAGGATATGAGCTGGATACAAGAGATGGAAGCAAAATAAACTTTGCATATTAGTGCGTAAAAGGCAGAGAGGGGATTTCCGTGAGCGAACTTGACTGGGGAGTGGCAATAGATTATCTCGACGTTCTGCTCTATGGCGTATTGCTGACGCTGAGGCTATCGGCCATCTCTACAATAGTTGGGTTAGCGATAGGGATAGCCGTTGGATTGTGTCGTATTTCCAAAAACCCGCTAATAGCCATTCCCGCAGCTGTCTATGTTGAGGTCGTGAGGGGAATTCCCCTCCTCGTCCTCCTTTTTTACATCTATTTTGGAATAGGCTATTTTGTGAACATGCCGCCCTTTATAGCTGCCGTCTCGGGCCTCGGCATATTTTCAGGGGCCTTTGTGGCCGAGATCGTGAGGAGCGGCATAGAGTCGATCTCGAGAGGCCAAATGGAAGCTGCTCGCTCTACAGGCATGACATATTTGCAGGCCATGAGGTTCGTGATTCTGCCGCAGGCCTTCAGGAGAATTCTGCCGCCGTTGGCGGGGCAATTCATATCTCTCATAAAAGATTCATCCCTGGTGTCTGTGATCTCGGTGGTGGATCTCACCCTTCAAGCGCGGAATGTGATAATTGCCACGTTTCGGTCGTTTGAGATCTGGACTGTAACGGCGTTGCTCTATTTTTCTCTCACATTCACGTTATCTCGCGCAGTGAGGTACTTAGAAAGAAGGTTTAAGGTAGTTGATTAAGCTCGAAAGGGTTTTTAAGAGCTTTGGCCATCTCCAAGTGCTTAAAAGCGTCAACTTGGAGGTGAAGAGTGGAGAGGTAGTGGTGGTATTAGGGCCGAGCGGTGCCGGCAAGAGCACCATGCTTAGGATTGTAAATGGCCTGGAGACGGTGGATTCGGGCCAAGTTTGGGTCGACGGCGTGCCTGTCCACGACAAAAGGACGAACATCAATCTGTTGAGACAAAAGATCGGCTTTGTGTTTCAACATTTCGAGCTATATCCTCATCTCACAGCGCTGCAAAATGTGGCATTGGCCCCCATCGTTGTCAAGAAGATGAAGAAAGAGGATGCCGAGGCGAAAGGGGTTCAGCTCCTTTCAGCTTTAGGTCTTTCCGATAAGGTCGGCTCGTTTCCGGCGCAGCTCTCCGGTGGCCAAAGGCAACGCGTGGCAATAGCCAGGGCCTTGGCGATGGACCCCAAAGTGATGCTCTTCGACGAACCCACTTCAGCGCTGGATCCTGAGATGATAAAAGAGGTCTTGGATGCGATGAAGTCGTTGGCGA
>CAYTKB010000009.1:19825-21832 GCA_964438265.1 uncultured Acetomicrobium sp.
GAAGGGCGGCATGACAATGGTCATCGTTTCTCACGAGATGGGTTTTGCCAGGGAAGTCGCCGATAGGGTCGTCTTTATGGATAAGGGGATGATACTGGAAGAAGGTGCGCCGGAGGCATTCTTTTCTTCGCCAACTCATCCCAGGGCGGTCGAGTTCCTGGAGAAAGTACTGCGATGACCTCGCCCTCGCTTGAGGGTGCGAAATGGATAAATAAAGGAAACACATACAAACGTGCTTTGATCTCGCAAAGCCTATTGCCTATGCGTGGGAGTCTTGTGATATACTTACTGCGTTAGGCTTTTCCAGCCTTGTGTGCCGGGGTGGCGGAACAGGTAGACGCAGTGGACTCAAAATCCACCGGTGGTTGCCATCGTGCGGGTTCGAGTCCCGCCCCCGGCACCACTTTTACAAACCCAGTCGGAATTAACATTTGCCTTTTTAAAGCTCAAAGCGGGGACGCAAACATGCCTTACCTGCCCATAAGCAGCCTTCATTTTATTTTCCTTTAATGGAGCATAAGTGCATTCTTGACCCTGCAAAATGGGCGATGATAATATTCTTGCGGCGCAGGGCAAGATTTCGTTGTCGGTAAGCAGACAAAGGCGTATTATGTTATGATTAAAAAGCCTGGCGTTAAAATTTAAAGTTGGGGGTTTTAACGGGGTGAGGTCTTCGTTTAAGCGTTTTTCGGAGGGTCATGTCCGCCGTAGGCGACTGTGGTTACTGCCGGTGTTGTTTCTTTTAGCGGGCCTTTCGTTTTGGGGCATTAAAACCCTTTGGACTTCCGAGAGTGCTACCGCCGGGGGCGGTCAAAAAGAAAAAGACGTCTCAGCCGCTTCCGTCGCGGCGACTGCCCCTGCTAAAGGCGGAGAGGTATGGGTGAAAGTGGTAAAGAGTTCTCATACCCTTTATTTGTATGAGGGTGACAGGATAATCATGACCTCTACCGTCGCGGTGGGCGAAAATCCCGGAGACAAACAGAGAGCCGGCGATCGCAGGACGCCGGAGGGGGAGTTTATCGTCGAGCAGATTCAAAACTCGAGCTATTGGAAATACGACTTCGGAGACGGTCCTGTGGAAGGGGCTTATGGACCATGGTTCATACGGTTGAAGACCGGATGGCAGGGTATAGGAATTCATGGCACCCATGACGAATCTTTTCTGGGGAAGGACGTCACAGAGGGGTGCGTTAGGATGAAAAACGAGGATCTCGAGTTTTTGAAGAGTCGCATAAGCATCGGGTCGAGGGTGGTAATAGAACCTTAAAGGGCGCAAGGAGGCGAAGGGTATGGATAGAGTCGACGCAGAAGAGATAGGAAAGACGGCGGGATTGGTGTGGGATTATTTGGACAAAAATGGGCGGAGCTCTCTCAATGCCCTCTACAGAAATTTAAGGGTTTCTAAGCGGTTGGTCGACGCGGCCATAGGTTGGCTGGCCAGGGAGGGGAAGTTATCGTTCAGCCATGAGCAAAGGGGCACTTACGTAGAGCTCTGTGAGTCCAAGTAGCCCCTGCGACGAAGTCTTATGGCTATGATCTTTAAAATAACCGGATTTATACTTCCCTTTTTGTTGCTTTCAGCGTTGGCCTGCGCCGTCAATGGCACCGCTTCTTGCTTGCAGAATCTGAGAGGTTTGCGTCTGCGAAGAGCGCTGCCGCCTCGGAAGTTTGGTGCCTTGCGCGATCCTTACGCCGTTTTGGGTTGCCCGCCGGAAGCCACTGAGGATGAGATAAGGCGTGCGTATAAGAGTCTAGTCCTCAAATATCACCCCGACAGAGTTAAAACCTTGGGATTGGATGAGGAATTCGTTCAATTGGCCTCAAAAAGGTTTCAAGAGATCAGGGTTGCCTATGTGTATCTGATGGCACTTAAGCGCAAATCTTGATATAGACCTTTAGCGACCGGGAGGGAACGACGTTGGATAGTTTGAAGGACTACAAAATAGCGGTGATCGGAGCGGGCATTATAGGAGGAGCCATCGCCGATGCCCTGGCGCCCGACTGGCA
>CAYTKB010000009.1:21842-24270 GCA_964438265.1 uncultured Acetomicrobium sp.
ATGGCTACGCGGCGCAGTAAGGAGAAGCTCGAGGAGATCAAGAAAAAGGGCATCGAAACGACGCAGGATAACGTTGCGGCAGCCACATGGGCAGATGTGGTGGTGGTCGCCGTAAAGCCGAAGCAGGTGGTTCCCGTCTTGCAGGAAATAACCTCGGCGGTAGAGGATAAACTTGTCATATCCTTCGCTGCGGCCATATCTTTAGACATTATGAGGCGCGTCGCACCGCGCTCGCGCTTCATCAGAGCCATGACCAATATAGCAGCGATTGTGCGCAAGGGTTACACGGTATATGCCTACGGCGGTGAGGTTCTCCAAAAGGATATAGCCTTAGCTGAGGCAATATTCGCAAACCTCGGCGAGGCGAGGGCTGTGGACGAGCAATTTCTTGACGTCTTGACCGCCATGTCCGGCTCTGGCCCGGCGTATATCTATACCGTCGTGGAGTCCATGATTTATGGAGCCTTGAGGATGGGGTTGCCCCGCGATTTGGCGTTGCAGGCTGCTGCCCATACAGCCATTGGTGCCTCGCATCTCCTGCTCGCCTCTGGTAAGCATCCGGCCGAATTGAGGGACCTCGTCGTCACGCCGGGCGGCGTTACAATAGAGGGGATCTACGAATTAGAGGAAAGCCGTATACGCACGGCATTCATGAAGGCGATCAGCGCCGCCTCCGTAAAGGCGCAACAATTCTCCGAAGATGCAAGGGTGCAGGCGGAGAAAACCTTAGGCAACATCAGCGAGGGCTCGGATTAGCACCGGCCTTCCAACGGATCAATTTCTTGAACAGCTGGAGAGAGGTTTTATCGTCCCTCGGGCTCTTGTCCGAGGGATAATTTTCAGGGACGATATCTCTCTGGACGACTTCTTTAACCGCCGCACGAGCCACTTCTTTGCTACTTCCCTTATCAGGAGCGCATTCCTGGGGTGAAGGAGTCTTATTTACAACTGCGCAATTATGCTTTAACAGCTTTTCTATCTCCACTCTTATTTCCTCCAATTGGTGACGGAGGTGCGCGTTTTCGCGTGAAAGGCGGTCCACCTCGGCCTCTGTTTTCTCTAAAGACGAGAGCAGTTTTGGTATATCGTCTTTGGCTGCCGCAATAAAGCGGCCGTCTGCCTCTCGCTGTTGGATCACGTTCCCCTTTCGGCGGCCATAGTCCCCGATCACTTCGCAGACAAAGAAATTCAAGGGGCTTTTTGATTTCATGGAGACTGCGCGCCCTGAGAACTGCCAAGGACCAGGGGTGGCAGATTCGTGGCGCCTTCGTATCTCTTCGCGTTCTTCTTTATTTAACAAGGCTACCCCCTCCGCCTAAAGGATGAAAAACTGCACGTGCTTCTCGCTGCGCAAACGAGGCTTACTCGACTATTATACGCAAACCGTGGCTCTTCTGTAGCATGTGCCCGCCGTAGAAGCGACTGCGTCTCTTAGAGATGACTAAAAAGATCAAAGGCTAAAGCTAGGCGAATAGTGTTATTGTAGATGCAGATGATATCGGTCGAAGAGTTTGAAGGCGCTAAAAACAGGTGGCGCAAGGAAGTCAAAAGAAGCGCAATAGAAGCTACAGAACATTTCAGCTAAAACTCGATAAGTTGCGTTTTTGCCCTAAACCATTCGGAGAGAAGAGCGCATGCTTTTGTCCCGAATGGTTTAGGGCAAATCAAACCTTACTGCGAGTTGGATTCTGGGGTTTGGGATAGTTTTTTGAGAAGCTCCTTCAAATGTCCCTCTCTTTCTATTGGTTGCATTTTGAAATGAGTGTTCAAAAACTCAAAGGCATCTACCCCGGCCATTTCAGTTAACTTGACGAATATGTCTGCGATCTCGTCGCTGTGCTTCTTCAAAAAGCGTTGTTTTGTTTTCTCCAGCTTTTGCTGGGTTTTCTGGATTACTTCCTCTATGGAGCTCCTTCTCCTTCTTTGCCTCATCTGATCGATCATATTTAACCCTCCTATTTTTTAAGATCTCAGGTGCTGTCAGATAATTATACACCTTTTCGCGTAAATTTCCATATCTGTCTAAAGATAGAGCATAATGTGACTACGCGGCGAAAAAGAACGCGCTATCGTTATCGTAAAGTTAGCTATGCCAGTCAACTTGTGAGCTAATATAAAGATACAGTGTACGCAAGCGCCGGTATTTTTTGGCGCCATGAGTAGGGCATAGAAGGCGGCAGTAGTATAATTTTTGAAATGGACCGTGTTCGTCGTAAGCTTTTTAATATAGCTTTGGAGGTGGATGTAATTCGCGTAGAGTCTATGCCCCACGATCTATCTGGTTTCGAGGGAGAGTCGCTGGGGCTTTTGCTGTTCGAGGGCGACCTCGACGGTATCAATTGTCTGGGGGATTTGGCGTCTGAGGTGCGCTCCAGGGCTGAGCTTGAGCGGTTCACCGGAAAAAAGGAAGGCCTTATCAAGGCCACAT
>CAYTKB010000010.1:0-2593 GCA_964438265.1 uncultured Acetomicrobium sp.
AAATAGAAAGCTATGTATGAAAATGCCTGGACAGACAAGTAGATTGGAGCAATACACTTTTTTGTAGCTCCCTGCAGCACACCAAAATCGCGAAGAGTTGAAAGCAAGCCTTGAGCGACTCGGTGAATGGTACAGTTCCCCCACGCTCTTGAAGTTTTGCCCTCGCCAACCCATTTCCTCAACGTCTGCTCGACCTCCCAGACGTCAACGTCCATATCTCCTTGCGCACGCTTAGGCACCAGAAGATTTATGACCACGTCACGTAAAAGTGAGTCCGCGCGCGCCGTGTGAAAATAGAAAATTCGGTTGAGGGTGTTCCCGTCAGATTGCCGTTTCACGAGGGTCGCTAAGGCTCGAGCAACGCTTTCTTCAGTGAGGTATCTCTGCCGAAATATGACAAGGATATCCTCAGCTCGAGATCGAGACGTTTTACCGAGCAAATTTTGATGCTGTATCCGATGTATATTTTCGCTGATAGAAAGATTAGGGTCCCATACGGAAAAAAGAACCTTCGTATCTGGAAGGAGAGCCCCCGCCTTGATGATCCTGCTGCTATAAAGAGGTGTCCCAATCTCGCCCCTTTTGCCAAAGTTAGCCTTGATTTTGGTCTCGGCTGATCCTGTATCTTCTTTTAGTTTATCCATTGGTTTCCTTTTTTGAAGTGGATGGACTGCCGGTTTTACCAGCACCGCCTGATTGAACCCACTCATCGACCTCTGAAAGTTTGAATCGGAAAAGTTTCCCAATGCGATGGGCCGGCAAACCCATCTTTTCTATCCAGCGATATACGGAACTTTTATTCACGCCCAGATGCGTGGCCACATCTTCTACGCCGACCCATCGCTCTTCAGCTATCATCCCGCTCCCCTTCGCCAATTATTGGTCCAATATCCATATACACCAACAAAAGTTAACTATAGTATACGTAAATGAATATACACAAATGGGCCACTACCGTCAAGGATAAAAAGGCTCTATGTCATATAGTGCAGCGTAGAAACATTCGGGTGACAAGAAATCCAACAACACCGACTTTGCGTTAGACGTGGGATAGTGAGGGTGGATCTGAAAGCGAGATTAGCTTCGGGAAAATGCTTAAGAGATGAACAACGCGAGAATTAGGGAAGGTTAAGATATGTAAAAAACAAAAACCTAACCCTAGACTTTACCGCTATAACAGTCCAAGTTGTTCTCTTGCAAGCTTCAAAGCAAGCTCCTTAAGCAAAACAAAAGGGATATCGTCCAACTTGCCCCTAAGTTTTCCTTTCACTTTACTAAATATTGATTGGTCTTTCATAGCATCAAGAAATTCATGACCTTGCCAAGTTAAACCAAATGGATACACTCGAATTAATCGTGTCTTTGTCGTTGAGGATATCGTAGCTTCGGCATCAATTAACCCAGCTTCGTACATTCTTAGGAGGTGGTAATTGACAACTCTATCGTCATAATCTGGAAGCTTTAAATCTTCAATATCTTCAACCACAGAAACATCTTCTCGTTCTTCCAAGCACTAGCTCCATATCTCTTTTCATCTTTTCCCTCCTTTTTAAAATAACAATTTTCATAGGATTATTAAACTGGGTAATGTATCCGCTAAAAACAGACGCAAACATTAACAAAAAAGAAGCATGGGCATCTCGGAAACATAATATTTCTTTTAGATCGTTATTTTAGCGTGGCAAGTTGAAGCAGTGGTCACATTTATCGTGTCCTGACGGCGGAGAATCATAAAGTTTTTCACCTTCGTACTTAACTTTACAGTTTGATGGAACTGGGTATTTATGAACTCTGTCATTTTTGATAAAATACTTGGCAGCTATAGCTTGACACCTCCTTTCATATTTTTTAAGTATTTTGTAAATCTTATTTCACGCTCCTCGAGATGCCCACTTAACGGTTATAATTATACTTCATTTCCACGATAAAGTCAAGAAATTTCGCAAATCCTGCTGACACTATTGCCGGAGAAGGACTGAGTAACTTTGTGCCAAATAACTATAAATAATTCAAGTGCGTGGCGGCCATTTCCCTAAAATATCCCTTTATGTGCTCCCAGTTCCATGGTTTGAGCATCACGGGATCTGGTTCTCGGTCGGCATCGTCAAAGAAAACCAAGCCCTTCAAGATATGATACCTGCTGTAGTTTGCCTGTCGATATTTCTTTTCAAACAACTCCCATAAGGATTCCATCGGGTAAATTTGACAAACGAAGTAAAGGTCCACAAAGTCTTTTTTGCTTCCCCTACTACTGATGGCAGCGATCTTCATCACTGCAATGTCTCGCGTGTCAGCGACTTTCAGGCCTTCCAGATCCTCGGCGGGAAAAAGAAGCTGATAGGGATACCTCAAAAAAGAGACCTTCGTCTCGGCGAGCACCCCGTGCAAAGTGTCTTGAGCCTCAGATAAAACCTTAAATTGCTCTGTGGCAATAAGGCTATCTCTCAGGGTTGTCGTCTCAAACTGTCCTTGGCAAAAAAAATCCAGGTCCCCCGAAATCCTGTGTCCCAACTGAAGGGCAAGGCCTGTCCCTCCGGCCAGATAAAAGTTCCGCATCGTTTCAATGCCTTTTAAAAGTCCCAGAGCGGACTTT
>CAYTKB010000010.1:2603-24191 GCA_964438265.1 uncultured Acetomicrobium sp.
CTTCATCCTCCAGACCAAAAATCAACTGCCAGAATCTAACTGTTTTCTTAGAGAGGCGCCGACTATCTCGCACCACTCCTTCAATAGTCTCCATGGGATAACTGGCGAGCACCCATCTTATGGCCGCATCGTCCCCAATCTCCAGCAGCCTTTCAATTATGAACGAGGCGTTGCGCTGCACATCTAATTTTTCTGGCTGAACATCCCAAAAGAAAGGGTAAAATTCTTCCGGTAAAGTTTTGACCAAGACTTTTCTCCACCGTCGCCTTTTTGGCGATATGAGAGCCATTTATTGTTTATTATATCATCGCCTTATGGACCGCATGCAGTCGAATATGGTGCTACGGGAAACTCTTTACAATATCGCGCATTGGCTCTTCCCTTGGGCGAATTAGCCTGACGCCTCCCTCTTCGATCAACACCTCTGCTGGCTTGGCTGTGGAATTGTAGTTCGAGCTCATCACGTAGCCATAAGCTCCGGCATGAAGTATCGCAACAATATCTCCTGCCTTTGACGCAGAGGGGAAAGGACGGTCGCGGCCAAATTCGTCCGTGCTCTCGCAAATCCTCCCCACTATTGTGGTTGGAATCAGATCGCTCATGGGACGCGTGGCATTTACGATCTCGTGATATGCCTTATACAGGGCCGGGCGCATAAGAACGTTCATGCCCCCGTCCAACCCGACAATAGGAGGGTCGGTTCGCTTTATCGAGCAAATTTTACACAGCAGCACGCCAGCGCTCGCAAGAATGTACCGCCCAGGTTCAGCGTAGACCTCCACTTTTTCTATGTTGGGCAAAGAGGCGATCCCATCCCCGATCGCCCTTACGTCGAGCTCGGTCTCGTCGGGTTTGTATGGGACGCCGAAGCCGCCGCCGAAGTCTATGGCCACCGCCCCTACGTCAAGGGCGAAATCGAGCAAAAATGATGCCAGACGAACGAAGTGAGAGGGATCGAATATGCCGGAACCAACCATGGCATGCACTCCGAACTCTATGCCCATATCGCCGATCTCTCGCGCCACAATCCTCGCGTCATCGGGCTTCATGCCGAACTTCGACCCCTCCCCGCCGAGGACCAGGGAAAAGGCTCCTCTACCCCAACCCGGGTTGAGCCGAATGAATAACCTCTTTGGGCGGGGAACACCCTCGCTCAAAAGCCCTTTGACGAGATTCCACGCTGCTGGGTCGTCGAGATTGACCGTAGCTCCGAGCCTCAACGCCGCCTCAAGCTCCTCCTTTGTGTAGAAGATGCCGGAGATCATGTAAGGAGCGCCGACCTTCATGGCCAGAGCGGCCTCGTTCAGGTTGGCACAGTCGAAGCGGACGCCTTCGCTTGCGATGAGCTTTAAGATCTCCACGTTGTTGTTGGCCTTCACGGCGTACATGAGATGAAAGCGAGGGATCACTCCGAGCGCATTTTTTAAAAGTTTTATTCTGCGGCGCACTTCGTCAGAGGCATAGACATAAAGAGGAGTGCCATACCTTCGGGCAAGATCCTCCAGGTTCACTCCATACCAGTGTAGCTTCCCGCCCTCTCGAGAAAAATTAGACCCAAATGTGGAGCGCGCTTCGATCAACCAGGTTCGCCACCTTTCAAATCCAACAAAGCTACTATAAAGTCACTGCAACTCCAAAGTAATATAACAGACAATCAAGCCAATCGATGTGCACAGCTCAGGCGATGGCGCAGTTTAAGCAGCTATAAGGGCTCATGTCAGGCATGTGACCCAAGGCTCCTTATGGTCTCGGCGATCTCAAAAGCGAGGTCGTCCCTGTTTTCCTTCGTCACGAGAAACAGCCGCACATCTGGCCTCGCCTTTATCCCTTCTATAAACGTATCACCCCGAAGGGCAACCGTGCCGAGAAGCGCCACAGGGGCATCCAGCAGCGCAACCGCCAATCTCCTGAACTTGGCCGAGAGGCATTCCATCTTGCCTATCTCGTCTATGAGCACCAGGAAATTTTGGGGGTCGAAAAACGGAATACCCTCAAGGAACTCGTCAAACCCAGCCACATCGACACCGTATTTGCCAACCCTGTAAGGGCTCTTAATGCCGACATGCGAGAACAACCGCCTGGTGCCATCGAGCGCCACGGCCTCAAAGCCAACACGCATTCCTCTGTCTCTGATCTCCGCTGTATAAAAACCGCAACATTTCCCTTCGACCTGCTCGATCGCCCTCAAAATGAGCGTAGTCTTGCCTACGCCTGGCGATCCTGTGACGAGCAGATTCCTTACGTTACTGGTCACAACGACAGATAGTGGGAGCGCACGAGGTTCCAAAGGCCATGGCTTTCAAGATTGTGACGCGGCACGAGCATCGTAACATTCACCACTCCAGGAAGCCTGCCGATGTTCACCTCTCCGGTTATGGTGCAGCGGTTCCTCACCTCGGGCAGCGGCATATCGAAAAGCTTGGAGATGCGCGAAAGGGCGCATTCGACAGCTGCGTTCAAGTCTTTGCCGGTGCCGACCATCTGTATGGGCAAACTCTCTTCCAAGAGTTGAAATCCCCAAAAAGCTGCGATCTTTTTAGCTTTTTCTATTTCTTCAGGCGTGCGAAGGCGCGCTATCTGAGGGAGGTCCTCAGGGCGGGGCAGAATCATAGGCCCTTCGAGCTTTAATCCCTTTACAATAGAGACCTCTAAAACCACCTCCGCAGACACGTCAGCCGTATGACCTGCTATTTCGCCATCCCCCATCATTGCGTGCACATCGCCGACGTATACCCCTCCGCCTTCCGCCTTGACAGGGCAAATGACGATGGACCCCTCGACCACCTCGTTTATGTCCATGTGGCCATCGGTGCGCATCTCGAGCTGTTCCTCCGTCAATGCATATTCGTGAGGAGCACCCACCAGGAAAGCACCGAAGTCTCCGGCGTTATGCGATGACGGAATCGGGACAGCCGGGCATGTGCCCAAATTCCCCACCATCGGCTTTAAAGGGATGGCGATGCCGGCAATTTCGCCGCGGGCCATTAAATTTGCCGAATATTGCTTTGAGCTCGGCGGCAAGAAGCTGAAAGACGAAGCCTCCTTGGCGATCTCGCCGGCCACTTCCGGAGGGACGGTGACAGCCAAGGTCCTATCGACATCCATGAGGACCGTGTACGTGCTCTCCAAGCGAAACGGTTGGACCGAAGAATGACAATTGGCGCATTTTATGGACCCTTCACCTACCCCGTCGACATACGTCTTCGGGTTTATCGTGCCACAGTTAGGACAGCGCTTCGCAACGAAGGGATCCCCAACGAAGTGCCCCTCTTGGGGCAGATCGGTCCCGGAAGTGGTGGCCAAAGAAAGCACTCTCACTCGGCGCACCTTAACGGCAATTGCGTCTCCCACCTCTGCCCCATCTACCGCAATTGGCTTGGTGACCTCGTGCCCGCTCGGATAATCCGGGGTTATCATTGGTCCCCAACAGCCTGGGCTCGTCCTGGCTACGATGACTCCTCCATCGCGCACCGGCCCCAAAAACGGTTCACTGGGGTTTAAAACCCAGCTCATCTCGTCTGCGTGGACTACCTGTTTAGCCATAGACTCTCATCTCCCTCATCACCGGATTTACTCAAGTATTTTACCATAGAGACCTTATCCCACGGCTCCCTATCCCATCGTCACGCCTACAAAACTGCCACGCCGCAAATCCCCCTCAAAATAGGATTTCAAATGATACTTCTTTCGTTTATACTAAGTTCAACAGAGAGAGCAATTTCAGAAAGGAGGCAAGAGGATGCGCTTGGAGGAAGCGGCTTACAAAGAAATGCTAAAGAAACGCCCCCTGAACGTACAAGCCATATACGGAAACGAGCCGGTCGGACTGGTGAGCGGCAGGGATATCATATCCGCAGCCAGAAGGGCAGGGGTCACCATACTCGCCGCCAATGCCCGCAACCCCCTCACGATAAAGGGTGTGCTAAAGGCGGCAGCGAAATTAGATGCGGCAGTGCTCTTGGAGCTCGCCAAGTCGGAGTCAACTTACTGCGGCTGCACATATGACAACGTCCCAGACTATGCCGTCCGCTATTCCAAGGAATTGGGGCACGGTGTGATTTTTGGGCTCCACGTGGACCACTACGCGATAAAATCGACGGAGGAGCTCATGCGGGCCATCTCCCATCTGCGGCATATAGTAGAGAGAGGGTGGACGTCCATAGCCATAGACGCCTCGCACAACCCGGACTGGGAGAATTTGTGCTTTACGAGGGATGCGGCTATGCACATTCCCCCGTACTTGGGGCTCGAGGTTGAAGTCGGAGAGATCAAGGGTCCAGGGGAACTCACCACTGTCGAAGAGGCGCTCTTCTTCGTCGGAGGACTGAACGCCTGGTGCATCTTCCCCGATCTCCTCGCCATCTCAAACGGCAGCCTCCACGGCACGTATGACAGATCCAAGGGAGAAATCGAAGGGATAGATCTCAAGAGGACATCGGAGATCGCCCAGGCAGTAAGTCGTTACGGGGTTTCAATAGCCCAGCACGGTGTATCCGGCACGCCGATAGAGAAAGTCTCTCACTTTTCAACTCATGGTATTGCGAAAGCCAATGTCGCCACGTTATGGCAAAATGTGCTCTTCGGCGTTAAAATGGAGCCTGAGACGGGAAACGCCGTCATAGAGGATGGTTCTTACGTAAAGGAACCGGACCGCGGCATATCAGAAGAGATGTGGCGAAAGATCGTAGCTTGGGCCGACGTACAAGGCTACAGCCGCATAGACGGAGATTACAAGAAGGCGAACAAGCCATTTCATGATCTGATCATGTCCCTTCCTACAGAAATTCAGGAAAGGATTGTGGAAGAAACCACATGGTGGGCGGAGCGCTTTATAAAGGCACTGAAGTCTGAAGGCACAGCCGAACTGGTCTTGGAGGAGGCCTCCAAGAGGCCCGACCACAATTCGGCGCCTGAGAGGGAGATCTTTCATAAAAGGAGCGAGTTTACCCCGGAGCGCTCTCCGCAAAAGAGCAAAACTCCGTCGGGCAACGCAGCAGATCCGGACTGAGCATCTTTTCAAAGAGCCGCCGATGTAGTATCATTTACAAAATAGGTGGGGTGGCCTTAAGCCACCCCTTTATTGTGTTGGAGGTGAACTGATGCCCATCACGAGCGGGCAGAGAAAAAAGAAAACAAAGCGAGGGCGAAAGGAGCTCCGATTTATACCTCTGGGCGGAATGGGAGAGATCGGCAAGAACATCTCTCTCCTTGAATATGGAAACGATATTCTCGTCATAGATTCAGGGCTTAAATTTCCCGATGAGGACATGCTCGGCATCGACTTTGTCATACCTGATTTCAGTTATCTGTTGGAAAACAAAAATAAGATCCGCGGCCTAATCCTCACTCACGGCCACGAGGACCACATAGGGTCGCTCCCGTTTCTGTTGCCCCAGATCGACGTTCCCATTTATGGCACTCGTCTGACGTTGGGGCTTGTAAACCATAAATTTCAAGAGCTAAAACCAGATTATACTATCAAAGCGAATGAAATACATGCAGGTGAAGTGGTGAGATTGGGATGCTTTAATGTGCATTTTATGTCCACGTGCCACTCCATCCCCGATTCTTTGGGCTTAGCCATCGAGACGCCGGTGGGCAACATCATCCATTCGGGAGATTTCAAGTTCGACCCCACGCCACTGGATGCACGCCCTCCGGACTACTCTACATTGGTCAAGTTCGGCCATAAAGGAGTGCTCCTTCTACTTTCTGATTCGACGAATGCCGAAGAGCCCGGATATACGCCTTCAGAGCGGGGCGTAGGCCAGACGCTGGAAGGGATCTTTCGACTTCACCAGAACAAGCGCATAGTGGTCTCCATGTTCGCCTCTAATCTGCACCGAATAAACCAGGTGATACAGACGGCTCTGCGCTTCAACCGAAAGGTGGCTCTGATAGGCAGGAGCATGAATGCCAACGTAGAGCTCGCCAGAGGATTGGGCTACATCGATGTAGATGACAGCGCTTTCGTGCCGCCTCAGGCGCTCGAGGGAATGCGTTACAATCGAGTGGCCGTCCTCACTACCGGAAGTCAAGGCGAGCCGTTCTCCGGCCTGGTCCTCATGAGCAAGGGAGAGCACAAATATATCAAACTGGGGCCCAAAGACTTGATAGTGATAAGCGCCCTCCCAATCCCAGGAAACGAAAAACTGGTGAGCCGCACGATAGACAACCTGTTCCGCAAGGGGTGCGAGGTGATATACGAAGGCGACCGTCAAACGCACGTATCAGGGCACGCCTCCCAGGAGGAGCTCAAGATGCTGCTGAGCATGGTCAAACCTCGTTACTTTGTCCCGATACACGGGGAATACCGCCACTTGGTGCGCCATGCCCAGTTGGCTCACGAACTCGGCATGGAGCCTCGCGACGTTTTTGTCTTGGAAAATGGCGACGTGCTATCTTTTAACCAAGAACGCGCGAGGATTAAGGACCCCGTGCGGGCCGGCGCATTCCTGATCGATGGAACCTCTATGGGCGAGATCGAAGGGAGCATATTGCAGGAGAGGCGCCTTCTTGCGGAAGACGGCATCATTGCGGTATCGGTCACAGTAGACGAAAATATGTCGTTGTGCGCTCCTCCGTCGATCGAAAGCCGCGGCTTTCTCCACCAGGACGAGGCCGGTGAACTATATAAGAGACTCGAAAACGCCATTGCGACCTCCATAAAACGAGCCAAGGGAGAATGTCCCAAAGCGATATCTCAAGCCATAGTGACAGCCGTGAGGCAAGAATTAAAACATCTCTCTAAGGGCCTCCCTGTCGTGCTGCCTTTCGTGACGGTGCTTCAGGGTCGGTCCAGCCTCGCCGAAGCCCATCTGGAAAGCAAGGCATCTTAAAAGGAGGCAATTCCTTTGGAAAACGCCTTACTCTTGGGATTGGTGCAAGGGCTGACGGAATTTCTTCCCGTGAGCAGCTCCGGGCACCTCGCTTTGACTCAGATCCTTATGGGATGGAAAGAGCCCCCCATCGCTTACGATGTGCTGCTCCACTTCTCCACAATGGTCGCTACTGCGGCATTCTTTTGGAGCGACATCGTATACCTGTTAACAGGATGGTGCGCGGGTATCTTTGACCCCACAAGGAGAAACGACGAGGGGTGGCGCTACGGGTGGGCTATAATATTGGGCACGATGGCTACGGCACCTGTGGCGTTCTTAATCGAGGATTTTGCAGAAGAGTGGTTCGCTTCCCCAAGCGCTGTGGGCATAGCTCTGCTGATAACCGCCACGCTGCTTTGGGTATCGACTTCCCGCCGAGAGGGAAACGTCCCTGTTTCGGCCACTTTGGGCGCGCTCATGGGGTTAGCTCAAGGTATAGCTGTGGTACCCGGGCTTTCTCGATCGGGGGCTACGATATCGGTCGGATTGCTCGCAGGGGCGAGGCGCAAAGACGCCTTCCGCCTCTCTTTTCTCTTGTCGTTGCCCGCAATAGCTGGTGCAACCCTCCTTCAATGCCTTAGGATGGACAGCATCGACGGATTCGTAACGGCATTGCCGAGCGGTTGGCTCGGCGGTTGCATACTGGCCTCAGTATCGGGTTACCTGGCTCTCGTAATTCTGAGGCGGTTGGTGATAGGCGGTCGCTTCAAGGCCTTCGCCGTATATTGCGCAGCGCTGGGGACGATTTCAATCTTGCTCGACTACATGACGAGGTGAAAGGGATCATGACCACGAGAAGCTGCTTAACGGAAGTGATCTTGGCCTCGGCCAGTCCCAGAAGGCATCATCTGCTCGAAGAGATGCTCAGTTGGCCCATAAAGGTGATGCCTGTCTCGATCGAGGAGCACTTATTGCCAAAAGAAGTCCCCACGGAATCGGCCAAACGGTTGGCCCTTCTCAAGGCAAGCGCCATAGCTATTCGCTTTCCCGAATGCCTCGTAATCGGCGCCGATACGCTCGTGGTCGTCGACGGAACCGTCCTGGGCAAGCCGCACGATCGCCACGAAGCGCTCCAAATGCTGAAAAAACTCAACAGCAGAAAGCATCTTGTGGTGACGGGAGTGGCGATCCGTCGCGGGGATGAGATCGCTTCAGACGTAGAGGTGACGGAGGTCGAATTCAGAAAGACGAGCGAAGAAGCGCTGGCACGCTACGCAGAGCTGGGCGAAGGGGATGACAAGGCGGGCGCTTATGCCATCCAGGGGAAGGGAGCGCTCCTCGTGCGCTCCATAAGGGGATGTTACTACAACGTAGTAGGCATGCCACTGTATCTTCTAAGTGTGCTTCTTGAGCAGTTTGATATACCACTGACTTGCCAATGGAGGTGCGAAAAGGATGAAGTGGCCCTCTAACCAGAGACTTTTGGCTGCCGGGCTAATCTTGGCAACGCTCATAGCACTGCCAGGGCTGGCCCCACGCCTTAGATTTGAAAGATCTCACAGGGAAGCCGCCACCGTCGTATCGTACAGGGATGCGCTCCTCATGGCCCAACAGGCATCTCTTACTGTAGAGAAAGCGTTCGATCGCCTGCGTGAGGCCGGACTTGTCGCCATAGCCGTCGGAGAGCTCACCGGCGAGGAGATAGCCGGCGGAGCACTCCCCCTGTGGTTGGGGCCAAAGGAGTCCCTCTCTTTTAGCGTTTTCGAGGGCAAAAGGCCCGATCTGGCCGTGGTGTGGACCAAGAGCGAACAATGGGCAAATCTAATAAGGCCTTACCTCGCAGACCGGTTTGGAAACGTGGAAAGTCACAAGGCGCCATATGGGTGGCTCTTTCTGCTTCCCGTTCCCTATTCCAGCCTCATCAAAGCCGGTGTTCTGCCAGATTTGGAGGCAGCGCTCTTCTTAAAAAAGCAAAACTGGCCCGTGGTATATAGGCCAGCCCCCTCCATGGGCATGCCCACAGAGACAGCAGTAAAACCCATAAGGCGGCTCATCGAAGCGCTGCCACAGATTCGCGCCATATCGCCTAAGGGAAATGTAGTTGTAGGTTTTGGCGATCTCGATCCCCTTGCGGCATTTCTGAAAGAAAAAGGAATAGCGGTCACACAAGTGGAATTTTCCAGACAACCAGGACTCAACTCCCTCGTATGGCGGACATCCCCCTATATCCTTTCGCTTCACAGCGTAACTACGGATGAAATCATAAGTCGCAACCTTACGAGGGATGCAATTGTACAGCGCATGACCAGGGCTGCCGCGGAAAGATCGGTAAAACTGCTGCTCTTAAGGCCGTATGAAATCGGAGCGGGGCCGTGGCTTGGCAACTTCGAGGAAGACCTTAAGGCCATCGCGAGAGGCTTAGAACTTAGGGGAATCTCGCTCGGCTGGCCCGAGACATTGCCCTCTTGGCCAACATCGTATTGGAGCGGGTTTGCGATGGCCCTGGCCACTCTTACGGTATCGCTCATGCTATGGCAGGAATTCTTCGGCTGTAGAGACGCTCCACCGACGAGGCTTTTTTGGGTCGGTCTCCTGGCCTCTGTAGCCATCGGCGGAGTGCTTGCAGTCCATGTATCTCCAGCTGCCAAAGCAATAGGTGCGCTATGCGCTGTCCTGGGCGCTTCAGCAGCCGCGCTTGTGGCGCTGAACGGGTGGGAGCGTCCCATCGAAGGGATTCTCAAAGGTATAGGAATAGCCGTAGCAATTGGACTTGTCCTTTCGTCTTTTTTTGGCACCCCTTTGTACATGCTTCGCCTCCAGGCGTTTTCCGGAGTAAAGGCGACTCTCCTATTGCCTCCGCTGATAGTGCTGGCTCATGCCATTAAAACCCGCCTGTATCCAGAGGACTTCAGGGAGATAATGACGCGAAGCCCGTACTGGGAAGAAATCATAGTGCTCGCCGTGTTGGGAATGGCAGCTGGGGTTATGGCGCTGCGGAGCGGCAATGTCTCGTTGGTTCCATCCTGGGAGGTCAAACTGCGCGACCTCTTCGAGCAGACCCTGATGGCAAGGCCGAGGACTAAAGAGATCCTCTTGGGATATCCGGCATTATGGCTCTGGTATATCTGGGCACGGCTATTTCCCGGCGAGGTAGACAGGCGGTTGGCTATGTATTCCGTGCTCATCCGGATGGCCACATCGGTGGCCTTCGCCTCAGCGGTCAACAGCTTCTGCCACTTCCATACCCCGCTTACGCTGACGCTATGGCGCGTCTTCAATGGCCTATGGGTGGGATCGCTCTTCGGCTTATTTGCGGGTTTACTCCTTTGGCTCGTCGTAAAGCTCACCACAAAATTTAGGGCTCAAGAGGAAGGAGAAGTTTGACCAAGCGCTACGACGTCGCGCTGTGTGGCTACTACGGTTTCGGCAACGTAGGGGACGAAATGATCCTCCATGCTCTCGTGGAGCTGGTTAAGGAGTCGGGGCTAAAAAAAGATAGAATTCTTGCCCTTTCAGCCTCGCCGCGGCAGACCGAGGAGGAGCTATCGATAGCTTCGGTCAACCGTTGGAGGCCCGAGTCAGTGTTGCGCGCTTTGAGAAAAAGCAGGACATTGCTTCTTGGGGGAGGAGGTTTATTGCAGGATGTGACCAGCCTCCGCTCTCCTCTGTATTACTGGGGCGTAGTAATGGAAAGTAGTATCGCCGGATGTCACCCTTGGGCATTCGGCCAATCAGTGGGGCCATTTCACAAAAAAATCTCCGAAAGGATAGCGCGCGATGCATTGAGGCGCTGCAAGCCCAGGGTTATGCGCGATATACCCTCGCAAAGACTGTTGTCAAAATGGGGCCTTTCGGCCGACCTCGCGCCCGATCCTGCTTTCGTATTAGACGTAGGGCCTCCTATCGAGAGCGGAGATGTGGTAATCTTAAATATAAGGCCGTGGGGTAGCCTAAGCGTCGAGATCGCCCGCGAAGCGACGGCCTATGCGCAGGAGCACGGATATGCTTTACGATGCCTGGCCCTCTCTCCCGATGATGAGGCATTGTTAAAAGACCTTCGATCTTCAGGGCTCTTGGCGAGGGCGGAGATTGTGCGTCTGACTTCGTGGAAAATGGCAACTTCTCTGTTCACCGGCGCTGTTCTCGCGGTGGGGATGAGATTTCACTTTTTCGTGTTAACGCTCCTCCTCGGAACGAAAGCTGTCGCTGTGCCCTACGACCCTAAAGTAGAGTCTTTAGCCGAGTCCTGGTCCATACCGGTGTGGAAGGGCGAAAGAGCGCTCGAAGAGGTGGCCGAAAACGCCCGTAGACCTTCGACGAAAGAGATTACAGATGCAAGGCGCACAGCGAGGGAGTCCCTCCAATCGGCCCTGAAAGAGGCTCTCGAGGGAAGGTGAAATTGATGAAATACGACAGGGCAAAGAAATTGGAGCAAATAGCCTTGGAAGTCCGCAAAGATTTGGTGCGCATGGCGAGCGTTACTGGGATGAAGTATCTTTCTTCCTCTCTTTCTATGGTGGACCTGATCGTCTATATCTATTGGGAAGTGATGAATTTGCGCCCGGAAGAGCCGAATTGGCCAAACAGGGACCGCCTCGTCCTGAGCAAAGGACACGCCTGTCCAACCCTCTATGTTGCTCTCGCTCATAGGGGGTTTTTCAGCCGAGAAGAGCTGTGGAACTACAACAAGCTCGGGTCAATGCTGCAAGGGCATCCAGAGACCCGCCGCACCCCGGGTGTCGATGCAGGCAGCGGCTCATTGGGGCTCGGGCTCGGGATAGCGAACGGCATCGCCTTGGGCCTTCGATGCGCTGGGATCAAATCGAGAGTATTCTGCGTTTTGGGCGACGGAGAACTCCAAGAGGGATCGTTCTGGGAGTCGGCTCTCACGTCGGCCTCTCATAAACTGAGCAACGTATACGCCGTAATCGATAGAAACGCCACGCAAAGCGAAGGGCCAACGGAGGAGATCAAGGCGTTAGAGCCGCTCGACGAGAAACTGAAATCTTTCGGCTGGCAAGTATTTCATGCGAACGGACACGACTTCGCCTCATTACACCAAGCCTTTCAGGCTATGCTGAGCGCTGACGGTCCAGCCGCTCTGATCGCCCGCACAAAAGTTGGGCAAGGGGTTCCAATGATGGAGAAAAATCAGCCTTCAACTAAAACAGCTATAGCGCGCGATGAGATGTCGCAAGCGCTGACGGAGCTTGAGGAAATGAGCCAAAGCAACAATGAGGGTTAAAGCCATGGGGGAAAAGGCCCTTTTTAGCCCCAAAGATGCCGTCGTAGAGGCTTTGATCCGTTTATGCGAGACAGACGACCGCGTCGTAGTCCTAAACGCCGACGTGTCTTCCTGCGTCGGATTGCACGACTTCGCCTCTCGCTTCCCGGAGCGCATCTACAACCTCGGGGTTGCCGAGCAAGATTTGGTCTTAACCGCGGCCGGCATGGCTTTAGCCGGGAAAATCCCTTATGCAGTCTCATATGCCTCATTTCTGGCGGGAAGGGCCTATGATGTCATGCGCAACGCAGTAGCGATGCCAAACCTCTCCGTGCGCTTCGTCGCCATTTGTGCTGGCATAACCGCTGGGGAGGAGGGGGCTGCCTATCAGGCTCTGGAGGATATAGCGCTTATGAGGGCCTTGCCGAAGATTACCGTCTTCGTTCCCGCCGACTTCCAATCCACCCGCCGCTTGCTCTTGAACTCGCTTTCGTGGAACGGACCTCTTTATATAAGGCTTGGCTGCATTCCGCTGCCCCAACTATACGGCACCGATGACGATGGCTTTCTCGCCGGCGGAGGAAGACTGCTGCGCGAGGGGAAGAGCGTCACTATATGCGCCTGCGGCATCATGGTCCACGAAGCGATGAAGGCTGCCGCCGTACTTGCTCGACAAGGAATAGAAGCAGAGGTAATAGATTGCTACAGCATAAAACCATTACCAGTCATGTTGATCCAATCATCTCTCAGAAGAACGGGCTGCTGCGTCGTCGCCGAAGAGCACAACATTATTGGGGGTCTCGGCAGCGCCGTAGCTGAAATTGCAGCCGCCACTTGCCCCATACCCATACGGTTTGTGGGCGTGGAGGACCGATTTGGCCAGAGCGGATCCCCTGAGGAGTTGCAGGAGTATTATGCGCTCACACACCAACACATAGTGAGCGCCGCCGCACAGGTTTGGCCGCTCCGAAGGAGATGAGGGCATGGAAATACGAATATCCGGGGTATCAAAGATATTTAAGCCCGATATCGTAGCGCTTGAGGATATATATATCACCGTCAGACCGGGTGAATTCCTCTACCTGGTGGGTCCGACGGGCTCGGGCAAATCTACCCTACTGCGCCTGATCACCGGCGAGGCCAGCCCTACGCGCGGGCAGATCAGCGTAGGCCCCTTCAACCTCAGAAAGATGGGATGGGGCGCCCTCAGTTATTATCGCCGCTACGTCGGCGTGGTCTTCCAGGATTTCAAGCTCTTACCTCACCTGACGACATATGAAAATGTGGCCTTCGCCCTGGAGGCGATGGGCCTACCGCCTAAGGAAATCAGGGTAAAAACCGGTGAAGCATTAGAGAGATTGGGATTATGGAGAAGGCGCTTCTTGCACCCGCCCCAGCTATCCGGTGGCGAGCAACAAAGGTTGGCTATAGCGCGCGCAGTGGTCAAATCCCCCTCCATCCTGATAGCCGACGAACCTACCGGAAACTTGGACGCCAATACAGCGGAGGGGATAATGGACATACTTCTTTCCATCAACGCCTCGGGCACTACGGTGATCATGGCGACGCATAACCAATATATCGTCGACACCTACCGCGCGCGCGTCGTGGAACTGCGAATGGGCAGAATGATGCGCGACGAAGAGAAAGGTCGTTACGATACGCATGGCTACAATTAGATACATCCTGCGCGATGCCTTTCGTCTGCTCTTCCGCCATTGGGGATTGACGATATTGACGTGGGTAACCATGATGGCCGTGTTCTTAGCGGTGGGGGGGAGCTTCCTCCTCACGTCTTGCGCCCATGCCGTCGTCGCGAAATTGGCGGGCGACTTAACGATAGAAGCCTATCTCGCCAAAGAATTCGACCTCGAGGCCCTAAAGCCAAAAATCGAAGCCATTCCCCACGTGAAGGAAGTAACTCTGGTGACGCCGGAATCAGCCCTCGCCCGCCTAAAAGAGCTCTTGGGGGAGCAGGCTCAGGTGGTGGAGCTGTTAGGCGAAAACCCCCTTCCCCCGAGTTTCGTTTTACGAGTGGACGATGCGTCGAATGCGGATGCCGTAGCTCAAGCGTTGCGCTCTCTCCCCGATATCGAGGACGTGGTTTATGCCAAGGAAGCAGCAAACAGGCTTGCGAGACTCAACGCGGTCATAAGACAGCTCACCATCGGTATCATCGCAGTGGCTATAATAATAGGTGTACTGATATTATTCAACACGGTTCGCATAGCCGTATACTCGAGGAGGGAGGAGTTGGCGGTGATGCTAAAGGTAGGGGCTACCCCTACGTACGTGGCTATGCCGTTTCTCCTGCAGGGCGTTATCCTCGGGGGGTTGGGTGGCATCAGCGCTACATTGGTATTGATAAGGGCATACGCGGTCTTCGTCAAACACATAAACCGCCTTCTCCCGTTCCTGATGGTTCCCGATGTAGGACCAGAGATGTTCACCCAGCTCGTTTTGCTTTTGGTGGGCGGAGGGATGGCATTAGGATGGATTTGCAGCTGGATAGCCACATTCAGGCATATAAGGGATGCACTTCGTCCTCTGTGAGGGGGGTAAAAAATGCGATGTTGGACACTTCTATCACTGGCGTGTGCGTTGTGCGTTACAATAGCTGCTGGAGCCTTCGCGGCCGACATCGACGCCCAGATAAAGCAAGAAGAGGAAAAGCTGCAGAAAATAGAGAGACAAATTCGCTTCCATGAAGTAGAACTCTCGAAGATCAAGGGCGAGGAAAGCGGTCTCTTAAACGAACTCGAGAGGTTAAACAAGCAGGAGGTCTTGACAGGTCAAAAGATAGAATTGCTAAAAGCAAAGGAAAAAAAACTCGAAGGCCGGATAAAGGAACTCAGCGCGGAGATCGCAGAAAACGAGGCTTTCTTGACCAAGGCCAAAGAAATGTTGGCCGGACGTCTGGTGGCTATATACAAATTCAGGGGTCGTGGGGAATTTTCTATGTTGCTTGCCGCAGATTCCCTACACGAGGCCATGAGCACAACCTATATGCTGCGCCGAATAACCAAACAAGATGACGAATTGATCAACGAAACCATCGATCGGGCAAAGCAACTGCAAAGCTTGCGCCAAGATTTAGAAAAGCAAAAGGCCACATTGCAAGCCCAAAGGAAAGAACAGGAGAAGGAAAAGGCGATTCTGAAAGAGACCATCGCAAAGCGAGAGCAACTCTTAGAGAAACTTAGAAACCAAAAGGAATATCACGCCCAGGCATCTAAGGAGCTTGAGAGCTCTCAGGCGGAGTTGGAGCGCCGCATCCAGCAACTCCTACAGGAGAAGCAGCGCTTGGCCCAGCTTCGCTCAGGTGGCGTCGCTCTAACTCGCCCCAAGGGTAAGCTCTCCTGGCCGGTCAGCGGACAGATTACCAGTTCATTCGGCACGAGAGTTCATCCCGTCTTCAATACCAAAACCGTCCATACCGGCATTGACATAAAAGCTTCCAAAGGGACACCTATAAAGGCGGCCGAGAAAGGAGAGGTGTTGTTCGCGGGATGGCTTCGCGGCTTCGGCCAGGTGATCATAATAGACCACGGCGGGGATCTCGTCACCGTATATGCGCACCTCTCTTCTATGGATGTATCCGAGGGGGAAAAGGTCGCCAGAGGGCAGACAATAGGGAAGGTTGGCAACACAGGCGTCACGACGGCACCTCATCTACATTTCGAAGTGCGGGAAGGCTCTAAGGCAGTAGATCCTTTAAAGTACTTAGGTCAGTAAATTTCAGCAAATTGACGATAAGAGGTGGATCACGGTGCGACCATTTTTGAGGAAAATTAAGCCATATTGCATAGGCATCGTCGTTGGGTTGATCCTCGCAGGCGGCATTGCGGCTGCGCAGATGGAGTTCGACCTCTCTCGCATCCTCCCCTTTGAGGCGAACAGATTGTGGCTAATGAAACAGACAAGGTCACTTCTGGAAACCTACCACGTCGATGGAGATGAGGCGCGAGGAGAAGACAAACTCTTTTATGGCGCCGTCAAGGGAATGGTTTCGGCCTGGGGAGATCCGTACTCTCGCTTCGTAGATCCGGAAGAGGTAAAAGAGGAAGAGATCGAGATGCAGGGAGAATATGGAGGGTTGGGGATATATATAGGCCAGCGAGATGGCAGAACATTGGTCATAAGCCCCATAGAAGGCACGCCAGCCGATAGGGCTGGACTCAAGCCACAAGACGAGATAGTCAAGGTGAACGACGAGGTGGTAGTTGGGTGGCAAATAAATGACGTGGTAAAATTGCTGCGTGGAGACCCTGGCACAAAAGTAACCATCTTGGTGCGCCGCGAGGGAGAAGACCAACTCCTCGACTTCGAGCTGGTCCGCGAGATAATTCAGATAAAGTCAGTTCGATATGAAAAGATCGACGATTTGGGCTATGTGCGCATTGCCCAGTTTACTCAACGCACGGCTCAAGAGATGGAGGAGGCTTTGTCGGAGCTTCTTTCAGTGCAAGGAATGGTTTTGGATCTGCGCAACGACCCAGGTGGACTCTTGAACGCTGCCGTAGAGGTTTCCGATATGCTCCTCGACGGCGGGTTGATAGTGGGCATGAGGGGCCGAGTAAGAGAAGCCAACGAAGAATACTACGCCAAAAGCGGGCTTCTCTACGACGGTCCAGTGATCGCCCTCATCAACGAAGGGAGCGCGAGCGCCTCGGAAATCGTAGCCGGCGCACTCAGAGACAACGGTAGGGCAATTTTGGTGGGCACAAAGAGCTTCGGTAAGGGCTCGGTTCAGACGCTATTTCGCCTTCCCGATGAGTCGGGGCTTTTCATCACAATCGCCCGCTACTACACGCCGGCGGGAACCGAGATCGACAAAGTCGGACTGCAACCCGACATAACGGTGGAAGGTGAAATGGTCAAGGAGCGCGAAAAGGATGTCCAGCTCCAGCGGGCTATTTCAGAGTTAAGGGAACGTATAGCCTCGAAAGAGGCCCTGGTCGCAAGATAAGGAAGCCGAGCTAATGCGCCGCAATACTCCTGGTGCAATTTGGGTTCTCGTGCTCGTAGCACTCGCAACGGGGGGCAGTTTGTTCATAGCCGCATCCATTCGTACGCCGCCTCCCACAGCAACCCCTATGGACCCGGCGCAAGAAAGGGCACAAGCGCCTGAGGAGTCATTGCTGCAAGTCGAGGTTGTGCCCCAAGCACCCAATGGGCCAAAAACAAAACCGCCATCGCTTCCGAGGCTTGCCATCATCGTGGATGACTTCGGTTATTCGCTCGCCCAGGCGCGCCACTTGACCGAGCTCCCATTTCCCCTTACTTGGGCTATATTGCCGTTTTTAGGTGGCAGTGAGGAAGCTGCTAAAATCGCTAAAGACCACGGCATTCCTTATCTCTTACATCTGCCCATGCAGGCAGAGAGCGACGGCAACAGCGGTCCATACGTGATAGGCGTCAATATGAGCGATCAAGAGATCAGAGACGCTGCAAAGAGCGCCATAAACTCCTTGCCTGGCGTCATAGGGGTGAACAACCACAGAGGGTCGTTGGCTACCAGTGATCGGCGTGTTGTGAGGGCACTTCTCGCAGAAGTCCAGCTGCACGGATTGCCGTTCGTAGACAGCCGAACCACACCTCACTCTGTCGTCCCCTCTGTGGCCAAAGAGCTCGGCATGCCGGTGCTGGCAAACAATGTATTCTTAGATCACGAAGAGGATGAGAAAGCGATAGCAATGCGCCTGGAGATAGCCTCTTCAATTGCCAGGCGTAGAGGTTATGCTGTAGCAATTTGCCATGTTAGAAAAGATACGATTGCCTTCCTATCCAAAGTGACTGCGGACATGTTTAAGGGCGTAGAACTGGTCACTGTGCCTCAGCTCTTTGAAGAACTGGAAGGTGAAGATCGGGAGGAAGGGAAATGAAAGGAAAGGCAGAGATAGTAGTAGGTGCTCAATGGGGAGACGAAGGAAAAGGGCGCATTGTTGATGTAATGGCACGTAATGCAGATGCTGTCGTACGTTACCAAGGAGGGGCAAACGCCGGGCACACCGTTATGACTGATGATGAGAAATACATCTTTCATCTCCTGCCCTCCGGCATGCTCTATCCCGGCAAGACCTGCATAGTCGGCAACGGCGTGGTTGTAGATCCAGAGCAGCTGCTCAAGGAACTGCGCGATTTACAAGAAAAAGGCAAGGACAGGGCGAGGCTCGTCATAAGCAAGGCGGCTCACGTAGTCATGCCGTATCACAAGGCCATAGACACGGCGGAGGAGAAGTTCCGCGGCAGGGGGCATCAAATAGGAACTACTCAGCGCGGCATAGGACCGTGTTACGTGGACAAGGTAAATAGGATCGGCATACGAATAGAAGACCTCGCGAATCCCCAAGTTCTGAGAGAAAAGTTACAGCTCAACTTAGAGATTAAAAATCTCGTGCTATCCAGAGTCTACGGGGAGACCCCGGTTTCGTTCGACGAAATATACGAGAGGGCCCTCTCGTGGGGCAACGATCTGGCACCTTATATGGGAGATAGCTCGCTCGTCATCCACGAGGTGCTGGGCAAGGGTGGGCGCGTCCTATTCGAAGGGGCCCAAGGGACGCTCCTGGACGTCGACCACGGCACATACCCATACGTGACGAGCTCTCATCCCGTGTCGGGCGGAGCATGTATAGGAGCTGGCATAGGGCCTACAAGAATAGACAAAATCATAGGCGTCGCTAAGGCGTATTGCACACGCGTCGGCGAAGGACCGTTTCCTACAGAGGAAACCGGCAAGGCAGGAAACATTTTGAGAGAACGCGGCTACGAATACGGTGCCACAACAGGGCGGCCTCGTCGATGCGGCTGGCTTGATATGGTCGCACTGCGCCACTCCATTCGCATAAACGATATGCACGGCATCGCTCTAACCAAGCTCGACGTATTGCAAGGCATGAAGGAGATCAAAATCTGCTACGCCTACGAACTAAATGGCAAAGAATTTCAGCACTTTCCCACAGAGATCGCTACCTTGGCAAGGGTGCGTCCATGCTACAAATCCCTTCGCGGATGGGAAGAAGAGATAGGAGATTGTAAAACCTTCGAAGATCTCCCCCAAGTCGCGAAGGAATATATCGAAACTATAGAAGAGATCGGCGGAGTGCCAGTAATCATCATAGGAGTAGGACCCAAGAGGGAGCAGACTATACTTCGCTTTTAGTACGAGCAAAAGAAATAAAACAAAGAGCGAGGCATTTGACTTGTTGGATGATTACGGTAAATATTCGATTTTGCAATATCAATGACTTAGAGGCGCTTTACTCCATAGAAAAATCTTCGCATCCGGTGCCGTGGCCACGAGCCATTATACAAGCCGACCTGGCTACGGGAAGGAATAACATTGTGTATCTGTGCGCGGAGTGGCAGGATGTGATATGCGGCTTCAGCGCCTTCTCCAGAAAAAGGCGGACGCTCCGCGTCATGAATCTGGCCGTCCTTCCCGAGTACAGAAGGCAAAGTGTGGCCTCTCAACTCCTTCTCGCCATGGAAGAGATGGCCAAGCTGTGGGGATGCAAGGAGATGGCATTAGAGGTCCGCGAATCCAATTATGGGGCACAGGCGCTCTATACTCGCTTTGGTTTTTATAAGGCGAGAAGGATCAGGCGATATTACAGCGATGGGGAGGCGGCCTTTTTAATGAAGGCTCGCCTCCCTCTACGCGTGCATACGCAAAAGAACCCAGCGTGAACGATCAAAGGGACTAACCCTGTTGCTAACGGACCCCGATCACAGTGCCTTCACGGCGAGGATCGGCCCCGCCGTAGAGCTTGCCGGTTTCCAGATCTATGACGATGCTCTGGACGCTGCCGATGACGGATGGCTCCTCCTCCATCACATGTCCTCGCAGCTTGAGGGCATTTCTGATCCATTCAGGCAGATGTGCCTCCCAGCGCACCTTGGGGAAACTCGAGCTGTAGATCCTGGGGGCATCTATAGCCTCTTGTACGTTCATGTCATGGTCAATCATATTCATGATGACTTGCATGACTGAAGTTATTATAGTGGCACCTCCGGGAGACCCAACGCTGAACGCGCATTTACCATCTTTAAAGGCTATGCTAGGCGTCATGCTGCTACGCGGTCGCTTGCCCGGCGCTACTTCGTTCACGCCACCGGGAGTGAAATCGAAGTCGGTCATCTCGTTGTTCAACATAAAGCCGTAGCCCGGCACCATAATCCCGGAGCCGAATACATCTTCTATGGTAGTCGTATAGGAGACGAGATTGCCCCATTTGTCCATGACCGTAAAATGCGTGGTCTCCCCTCGATTTTTCTCCGCCTCTCCGGCATGCAGAGCCTGCCCGCTCTTTCCCTCGTATTCCCAGATCTCGCCAGCTGCGACATCTGGGGTGGCATGTTCTATGTCTATAAGTTTGCGGCGCTCTGCGATATAGCGCTCATCCAGATAACCCCTGAAGGGGATGTCCACAAAGTCCGCATCCGCCAGGTATTTGGCGCGATCGGCATAAGACAGATGCATGGCCTCGATCATGAGGTGGAGCGTCTGAGGCGTATTGTGACCCAAGGCTTTGATGTCGTAGCCTTCGAGGATTTTGAGCATCTGGAGAAGCGTCAACCCTCCCGAACTGGGAGGCCCCATGCTCACTATCTCGTAACCTCGATAATTTCCCCGAACGGGGTCACGGAATTTGACCTCATAACCCGTCAAGTCCTCCATCGACATTGTACCAGCCCTTTCTCGAACAGCATTGACAAGGGCCTGTCCGACCTCTCCGTTGTAGAAGACGTCTGGGCCACCATCTCGGATCAACTTGAACGTCTTCGCCAAATCGGACTGCACCAAGAGTGCCCCCTTGGGTAGCGGTTCGCCACTGGGCATAAAGACGCTCTTGGCAGCGTCGTTGAACTTGTACGCGTTTTCGGCGATATGCTGCGCGAGCGGCGCGTTCACCGCCACGCCTCTTTCGGCAAGTTCTATGGCCGGTTCGATCAGAGAGGATAACGTCATCGTACCATACTTTTCTAATGCAGTGGTGAGCCCTTTGAGCGTCCCTGGTACCCCAACGGCATGGCCGCTTTGCAACGCTACTTCAAAGGGGAGAGGCTTGCCGCCATCATCGAGAAACATCTGCGGCGTGGCACCTGCAGGGGCCTGTTCCCTGCAGTCTATGGTAATCACTTTGCCCTCCTTTGCCAGATAAATCATCATAAAGCCGCCTCCGCCTATGCCCGACATCTGCGGCTCTACCACATTGAGGGCAAACTGCGTAGCCACTGCCGCATCCACTGCGTTGCCGCCTGAGGCCAGGACTCTGGCGCCGACCAAGGAAGCAAGCGGATGCGCTGTCGAGACCATTCCAGTGTAGGGAGAAGACGCGCCCTCTGGCACACCAGGAGAAGCTGCAACCGCACTCCCCAAAGCGAGGAAAACGGAGAGGAATGCCACAATCAAACTTGTCCCCCAAAAACGCTTCATCACCTCCACCTCCTTCAACCATCACAAAGTTTAAAAACACATCGGAGTAAATATAAAACAACAAAAGCCACAAAGTAAAGCCCTGACTTCAATCTATTGAA
>CAYTKB010000011.1:0-22458 GCA_964438265.1 uncultured Acetomicrobium sp.
GCTGCCGAAGAGATAACTCATCAAATCCGCCATGTATCCCGGAGTGAGATCGGCGAAGAGCACCCCTATGGCCATACCCACAGCCCAAATTATGCCTATAATCGCATCTGCTCTGGACTTCCCCTTTAGCGTCACCCATGCCATAAAGATGGAGGAGATCAAGGCGAAAGCCATCGCCCCAAGTTGCGGCGAAAAGCCGAAAAAGAGCGCCATGCCAATTCCGCCATAGGCTGCATGTGCAACGCCTCCAGCCATGGACACCAAGCGCTTGGTAACCACCATCGTGCCGACTATACCGCAGATGATGCTGGCCAGACACGCAGCGATTAAAGCGTTGCGCATGAAATCGTATTGAAGCGCTTCAAACATTATCCTTATCCTCATGACGGGCCAAGACACGGTGGGGAAGGCCGTGCGCTATAATCTCAACCGGGCAAGACCCATAGGCAAGTTTCAGCATCTCAGGCGTTATTTCATTTGAACTGTGGTAATACACAGCTCCGTTCACACATGCTACAGCCGTGGCATAGCTTGAAATGACCGATACATCGTGGCTTACGACCACAACTGTAATCATCCTGTTCAGCTCTCGCAGCTTGTCATAGAGGATGCCCTGCGCTTCCACATCCACGCTGGCGGTGGGTTCGTCCAAAAGCAACATCTTGGGCTCCGAGGCCAAGGCTCTCGCTATGAGGACGCGTTGGCGCTGTCCCTGGGAGAGTTCGCCCATCCTGACAAACTCGTATCCCCCCATGCCCATCTCTTCGAGCGCCTCTTGCGCCTTGACCTTGTCCTCGTTTTCATAAAAACCCTTCAAACCTCGGAGTCTGCCCATGAGAACTACATCTAACACCGTGACAGGAAAATCGAGGCTGAAACTCGAATTCTGTGGTACATATCCCAACAGATGCGATGCGCGCCTTGGCTCAACACCAAACACACGAACCCTCCCGCGCTGAGGCCTGTAGAGCCCCAAGGCGAGTTTCAAGAGCGTCGTCTTCCCCCCTCCGTTGGGGCCAATAATGGCCAGAAATTCCCCATGAGGCACAGCAAATGACGCCCCTCGCACTGCTGGAGAATGATTATATGAAAACCACACGTCTTCAAAGAGAATATCAGACGTATCTGAAGTCATTTACATAGCCTCCGCAAGGATTTTAGACACAGTTTTAAGGTTTTCGGCCCAATCCTCGGCGAGTGGATCGATCTCGATCAAATTCGCTCCGATCGCATCGGCGATAACCTTAGCACCGGCCTTCGAATGCTGAGGGGAGATGAAGATCGCCTTCGCCCCTTCGAGCCTCGCCATCTCGATCAAGCGAGCCAGGTCAGCCCCCTTAGGCTCCTTCCCCTCCGCTTCTATGGAAACTTGGATTAACCCATAGTCATTGGCAAAATATCCCCACGCAGGATGGAAGACTATGAACTTTTTGCCGCGCACGCCCTTCAAGGTTTCCCACAGCTCTGCGTCAAGGTCGATTATCTCCTTCAAAAAAACCCTATAGTGCTCCCTATAAACAACCATTCCACCCCGGTCGATAGATGCGAGACCGCGGTAAACATTATCAGCGATCCTCAAGGCTGCAAGTGGCGATGTCCAGATATGCGGATCTGAACGATCTCCTTCGTGGTCGCCATCTTCGAGGAAGGGAATGCCGTAGGCGGCGTCTACCACCACTAATTTTGGATTCGTAGCCTTTATCCTTGGCAAAAGGCTCGCTTCAAAAGGAAAGCCAATAGCAAAGTAGACGCGGGCGCCGGAGAGCGCTGCCATTTGTTTGGGCCTGGGTTCAAACGTATGGGGATCATCACCAGGTCCGATCAGAGCCTCTGCTCTGACTCCGCTGCCACCTATGCGCTCAACGAAATACGCCATCGGTGGCACCGACACACAAGCCAAAAACGCCTCTTCACTTGAAGCTGAGCGGATGCCTATTGTGCCTTCCGCAACGGCAAAGGTCAACAAAAAGAAGACCGCAGAAATAAACCGCCTCAACGCTGCTCCCCTCTTTCCCCATAATCGATTAACTGTGCTTTTCTGCATTTAGAGCATAATCCTTCAAGTATTAACGTTGCCCGGCGGACCTCAAAGCCTTCTCCTACCAATGAGGTAAGCTCCTTGGAATCATCGAAGTTGAACGGCCGCAGGCAGAACAGACGTCCGCATTTTTCGCACCTGAAATGTGCATGAGGGGGGTTGTGGACACATGCTTTAGCGTAATAACGGCAATTTTCTATTTCCCCCACGCACCTCACCAACCCCTCCCTTTCAAAGAGCCTCACAGTGCGATAAACTGTGGCTAAGTCCACGCGCTTTTCAGCTGGGAGGGCTCGATGTAGCTCTTTCGTAGTAAAATGACAACCCGTATCGAATATCTTTTGTAGTATCGCCAGGCGCTGCTCCGTTACGGCAAGCCCCTTGGCTTTTAAAGCCTCGCGAGCATCACACAGATCCATAGACTTACTTTACACCAGCTGCAAACGATTTGCAACTAATTTAGGCCATTGACATGCTCGATATCAGGTGTAAAATACTGAATACAAGGATGGCAGTGACAAACACTAAAATATAATCATTTCAAGGAGGTGGGCACATGAGGATAGACCAAGAGCTCTGCGTGCGTTGTCTTAAGTGTCTTCCCTACTGTCCCGTGGATGCGATTACAAACGGACCCGAAGGAGTGTATATAGACCAGGAGCTCTGCGCTGAGTGTGGAACGTGCCTTCGCACGGCAGGTTGCCCAACTGGTGCGCTCCAAGAGCCTGAGGATGTCTATAAGGAACCGAGATCTGTGCGGAAATTCTTCTCCGACCCCACAACGACGCACAAGGAAACGATGATCCCAGGGCGAGGCACAGAAGAAGTCAAAACCAATGATGTAACTGGACGCGTGAAGCGAGGCCAGGTAGGGATAGGAATAGAGATGGGACGTCCCGTCTTGGGAACCAAAATGACCGAGGTTGAAAAAGTTACCATGCGCCTGGCCCAAATGGGCATTCAATTAGAACACAATAACCCCCTTTTTTATTTGATAGACGATCCACAAAAGGGTACGCTCAAAAGTTGGGTAAAAAATGAGCGAGTAATCTCATGCATAGTGGAATTTGAGGTTCCCTTTGAGAGGTTAAAAGAGGTCCTCCAGGCAATCCGCGAACTTGCTAGTGAAATAGACACAGTGTTTTCCCTCGATCTGGTGTCGAGGTTCGACGAAGATGGAAGCATCCCAACGCTCCCGATATTGGAAGAGCTCGGGATTCATCATCGCCCAAATGCTAAAATAAACTTGGGCCTTGGACGCCCTTTGCGGGAGGAGTGAAAATATGACTCATTCGTTACACAGGCGTGGGGATGTAGAATCCCTAAAGCGCGACTATGTGCTGTTATTCACGCCAGCTGCGGGCATCAATCATGAAGGCTCTCACGAAAAATTGGAAAAGATCGTAGACATCATAGCCGAAGCCGGTCCAACCAATATAGGTTCTTACGACGTTAAGAAGAATATCTACGACGGCATAACCATAGAGGACGTAAAAAAGAACTTGCGCATGTCAAAAGTTCCCCGCGTGAGATGTTGCTTCAGCGACAAAAACAAGGTCCTTCAAGTCCTCAAAAAGGTGAAAGAGGGGGATTTCGGCGTATCAGTGACGGTGAGCGGCCTTATCGACGAAGTCTTAAACATGAGTAAAGAGATCAATTGCAAACCGCACTCTATCAATCTCTCCCTGGGCGTATGGGGGCGAACCGAAAAGCTGCCTGATGAAACTGTAATGGAAATCGTCACCATGTGTGGCCACGGCCTTCTTTCAAAGGCCCTCGTTAAAAGGGAAGCCGAGCTGGTGCGCAAGGGGAAGAAGAGCATGCGGCAGGCAGCCGAGGAACTGGCAAGACCGTGCACGTGCGGCATTGTAAATGTCGATAGAGCAGAAAAAATCCTCTCTCGCTGGACAACAAAAGGCGCATGAAGAACTATACTGTAAGGGTATCTATTACTACTAAAGGGGGTAGGTGAAATGAAAAGGGTGGTCTATTTGTTTGTAGCATTGGGGTTGATCCTGGGGCTTTTTAGCACCGGATCAGCGTGGGCTGCATATCCAGAAAAGCCCATCACTTTTGTAGTGCCAATGTCCGCAGGTGGCGGAAGCGACGTAATGGCCCGCGCTATAGCCAAGATCTTCCAAGACGAAAAGCTGTTGCCTCAGCCGCTGGTCGTAGAAAACAGGCCCGGCGGCAGCGGCGCGGTAGGGTATGCCTATGTGGCAAGAAAAGTCGGTGATCCGTATATCATAGCAACCGTAAGCTCAAGTTTTTGGACTACGCCCCTTACGGCGGAATCTCCAGTTAGCTACAAAGACTTCACGCCAATTTCAGGCCTGGGCCTCGACCCATTCCTTCTTATGGTAAACCCAAAATCGCCTTATAAGACTGTAGAAGACGTGATAAAAGCAGCCAAAGAAAAGCCGATGGGACTTACGATGGGCGGCACGAGCCTTTCTGACGACAGGGTCTGCACCGGGCTATTTGAAAAGGCCGCCGGAATCAAGTTCAACTACGTTCCTTTCGAGGGTGGCGGAGAAGCCATGACGGCCCTCCTTGGAGGGCATGTGGACCTATGTTGGGCTAACCCTGGAGAAGCGCTCAATCAGCTTGAGGCAGGAAGAGCTGTAGCATTAGCAGTGAGCGTGGAAGAGCGCCTTGCGAAATTGCCAGATGTTCCCACCTTTTCTGAACTGGGTTACTCAAAAGTAGTTCACTATCAGCTCCGCGGCATAGTGGCGCCTAAGAATGCCCCTGAAGAAGCCGTAAAAGTATTAGAAACAGCCTTCAAAAAACTTCATGAAAGTCAAGCATGGCAAAAAGACTACATAGAGCGCTTTATGGTAACACCTCGTTACTATAATGCCAAAGATTTTGCCAATGCCATAGTAGAGCGCAATGATGCCTATACGGTTGTATATAAGGAAATAGGCGTATTGAAGTAAATAGAGCCAAAGCAAAAAAGATATCGTACAATAATACCAAAATCACAATAGCTTCAAGGGGAAGCGAAACTGCTTCCCCTTGAAGCTCAAAGAGAAGAGAGGAGTGCTAAATGAAGCGAGGCACACAAATATCGGCTGCGGTTTTGCTCCTCTTGGCAATCTATATTATGGCCACAAGCATAAACAAGCTGGGGTACAAGCTCAACGACTTGCCAGGGCCAGGTTACACTCCGTTTTGGATCGCCGTCTTTTTGGTCATCTTCGCCGTGGGGATACTATGGGAGGCAAAGAGACTACCCGGTGGTTCTATATTCACACAGCGGGCACTAAAGATGTTGGCCATATTGACCATAGCAGGCATCATCACCATTGTCCTTGCGCTGTTCTTAGGGCTCTTGACGAGCTTAGCCCTCGTAGCTGGGGCTTTGGTATGGTTCCTGGGAGGCTCATTGAAACAAGCTGTCGTCATCGTTCCAACCGTGGGTATATGCTTTTACTTGCTCTTTCAAAGGCTCCTTATGGTGTCTTTCCCAAAAGGGCCTTTCGGCTTTTAGGGGGTTAATATTATGGAGACACTGAGGTTTTTAATTGATGGCTTTGCCGTAGCTCTGCAGGGACAAAACCTCTTGGCTTGCCTGATAGGCGTAATCGGAGGCGTCATAATAGGTGCCTTGCCAGGCCTTGGCCCATCCACCGGCGTAGCCGTCCTGCTTCCCCTTACCTTTGGCAGAGACCCCACTACGGCTATCATTATGCTCGCCGGCATCTATTACGGAGCCATGTTCGGCGGAGCCATATCTTCGATCCTCATCAACACCCCAGGCGACTCAGCAGCAGTGATGACGTGCGTAGACGGCTACCCCCTGGCCCAACAGGGACGAGCTGGAGCTGCACTCGGCATGTCAACCTTGGCATCGTTCATCGGCGGGACTATATCGATAATTATCTTCACATTTTTAGCACCTAAGCTGGCCGAGGCAGTCCTATGGTTCGGTCCTCCAGAGTACTTTGCGTTGATGGTTATGGGCCTTTCTACTGTATCGGGACTTACGGGCAAATCACCTTTTAAGGGTATGGCATCAATGCTCGTTGGACTTGCCCTATCGACTGTGGGAGTAGATCTCGTGACCGGCAAGCCGCGGTTCTGCTTCGGAAGGCCCGAGCTGTTCAGCGGGATAGAATTTATTACGGTAGCACTGGGTCTCTTCGGCATTGCCGAGCTCGTCAACCTGGCTGCAAGCGAAACTGGACAACTAAAGCGGGCAGAAGTTAAGCTCTCTTTTAGAAATATGCTGCCGAACAAGGAAGACTGGGGTCATTCTTGGTCTCACATATTGCGCGGCACGTTTTTGGGCTTTCTTATAGGCATGCTTCCAGGGGCAGGAGGCACAATAGCTTCTTTCATCTCTTACTCCATGGCAAAGCGCAGATCTAAGAGACCAGAGCTCTTCGGCAAAGGGGCTATCGAAGGGGTGGCTGCTCCTGAATCCGCGAACAATGCCGCTTCTGTAGGGGCCTTTGTCCCGCTCCTCGCTCTGGGGGTACCGGGCTCGGCCACGACAGCCGTGCTATTGGGTGCACTCATGATGTTTAACTTACGCCCAGGCCCACTGATATTCCAACGAGCACCTGAGTTTGTCTGGGGGCTTATAGCGTCGATGTACGTGGGCAACGTTATGCTCGTAGCGCTAATGCTCTTATTCATAGCCGTCTTCGTAAGAGTGCTCGACATCCCAGTTCACCTATTGGTAGCTTCTGTCTTCGTCCTGATCCTGGCAGGGTCTTTCAGCTTGAATGTGGGCCTTTTTGAAGTGGGCATCACGGTGGCCTTCGGTGCGATAGGCTATATTATGAAAAGGCTTGAATATCCTCCAGCGCCGCTCGTGCTCGCCCTCGTTCTAGGGCACATGCTTGAAAACTCTTTTAGACAATCGATGATTATGTCCCGCGGCAGCATGTCTATATTTTTCACTCGCCCGCTATCGCTCGTACTACTCATAATAGCCATCGGTGCTGTAGTCATCCCGGCGATTCGAAGCTACCAAAGGATAAGCACGAGCCGCATGCCATAATAAAATAGCGACATATCCAATAGGAGCATGAGGGAACAAGAAATAACTGTTCCCTCATGCTCGATTTTTCCCTACAGAGCTAGCCTGCCTTGTTCTATGACAAGCTTTCCATCCACCCACAGACTGGGAGCAGAGAGCACTCCGTCCAAATGGGTAAGGCTTTTATTTTGACCTCCCAGGGTGAGGTTATCACCCAAAGCAAGGTGAATGCTGCCTAAACGCTTTTTATCCTCGGAGACGGTGGTACCGTGGCAGGCAGCAGGATTGGTACCCACAGCGAACTCGCCTAAGTTCCAAGAGTTAGAATCACCCTGAGCTGTAAGAATAGCCTGCAAACGGCGCGCAGCTTCGCTACCCTCGATCGCTACTATTCGTCCATGTTCAAAGCGCCAAACCACTGGCTCATGAAGCATGCCGATCTGGTGCAGTGAAGAGTCCACTACGACAGTTCCTATGGCCGTCCCCTCCACCGGGGCCATAGCTGCCTCGCCATCGGGAAAACAAGCAATGGTGCCAGGACGAAAAACCCCAGAAAGCTCAAAGCAGGGCCGACAAGCTATTGAGAAGGTGACGTTTGTTCCGAGCTCACTGGTAATATGGACCTCTGAACCGGCAGTAAGGAGATCTGACACTGCCTTTGTGATGCGTCCAACCTCAGCATAATCGGCCGTGGCGGCACCACTGCTGAGCGTAGCTACAGAAATCTCTGGCATACCAATGTACTTGCAGCCCCTTTTTAGCGCTGTACGGACAGCATCGGTGTGGGCAAACCCCGTCGAAGTAGCAAAGAGCATTAACTCAGCGCCAAGGATTCCTAGGCTTACCGCCTGAGTAGGCTCTAGGCCGTGAACTGGTCGACGTACCATCATCATGATCGTCGGTTCCAGTCCCAGTTCATAGGCTGCAGCCGCTAAGGCTTCAGCTACCTCTGGCTCAACGCCGGTATCGGTGATGATAGCGACCTCCCTAACGCTTTCTTTGTTTAGTTCTACTGGTATGCGTGCGTAGCGTTGCAGAGTAAAATCATGCATTATTTTTACCCTCCGTCCTTTCAACAATCGGGTATCCCATTTGATTCCCCTCAGATGCATAGTGCTTAATAATCTTTTCAGCTCGATCGATATCGACAATTCCAAAAGCACAGAGATAGGTCAACCCTTCGGCTGCCTGTCGAACCGTTTTGTGACCTTTCTTCACTATAGGGATGAGGAGCAACGTGCGATCGCCATCAACCTCCCCGGAAGTTCTGCTACTTAATCTTATTTAAGCAAGCCAACCTCTTTAAAGATGCTCGAATAAAGTTCATTTTGCTTCACAATGGCATCGCTGAATTCTTTAGCTGGTAGGTAACGCGCCGTTACCATGTTGGGTTCAATATACTCCTTCTGCCAGGTTGGGCTTTCGCTCAGCTTTTTAAAAGCTGTCTCTAACACGCTCAGAGCATCTTCTGGAATACCCTTTGGTGCCACAATGCCCCGAAACTGGAAAAAAACTACGCTCTCATATCCCAATTCTTTAAAGGTGGGAACCTCTGAAAGCAGAGCCAAGCGCTCGTCGCTCGAAACCGCCAACGCTCTGGCTTTCTTGGCCTCAAGCTGGTTCAAGGCTTCACCCGGATTAGCCCAGCAAAGTTGCACATGACCGCCCAACAAGGCTATCATAGCATCACCGCCGCCTTCGAAAGGCACATAGCTAAACTTCACCCCAGCATCTTTCTCTAATAGGGAGGTGCACACTCGGTCGTCAGAAAAACCACTCGCACCACTTATCATCAGACCCTCAGGTTTAGCCTTTGTCTCCTCAAGCATGTCGTCCAAGGTTTTATAAGGCGCATCCCATTTCACCATTAATAAAAAAGGATCCATAGCTAAGGCCGAAATCGCTGTGAAGTCTTTGTAGCTCACCGGCGAATTGCCCGCCAATGGCGTAGTCCAGAAACTTGAACTTACTGTAGTAATGATATATGGATCATCCACCCTCTTCGCCACATATGTATAACCTATAGCGCCGCTGCCACCTGGCCTGTTTTCTACCACTAAAGGCTGCGGCAGGATTTGTTCCTTTTGCATCACATTGGCAATAGCACGGGCCATAACATCACTGCCACCACCTGCTGACATAGGTACCAATAAGGTGATAGGTTTCGTGGGGTACTGTGATGCTGCTAGTGCCGCCATTTGATTGTGACCAAATAAAGCTACACTCAAAATCACTACAAGCAGAAACATCACAACTTTTTTCATTAAACTTCCCCTCCCTCTTTGTTGTATGTTTTTATTAATTTTAGCCGAACTTAGAAACCTGAAGATCACCTTCTAAGTCTGTTTTTGATGTTACATCATCTTCTTAACTGTATGTCATATTGCCATCTATGAAGATGAAATAACAGGTCTATTTGGCGACTGAAAAAACTTTTGAGTACCATAAGCTCTTTGAGCTGCGGCTATATTTTAGCTTATCGTCCAAACTACTCAATATGAAAACATATCTTACCTAAGATGTCAAGTCTAGTTAATAACAAATAAGGGCAATTGTACATATTGGTGCTGGATTGTAGATGGCGAATTTACATGTTTCATTTTTATTTGTTTTTTGAGATTCTTCTATGTTTAGTCTTTTATGTGGTTTAATTTTAATTTCAGTTGAGCGTCGACGAAAAACTAAACAAGGAGCTCGCCACTATAGCTTTCGTCCACAGAGTGGCGGACTTGGTGCTCCTCGGGCCTCCTGGGGCGGGTAAAACGCGCCTGGTAGTTGCGCTTTCCATGAAGGCGTTGCCTTGTGGCATTTCTGTCTACTCCACTACCCTTACAAAGCTGATCGAAGAACTAAAAAGGTGTTCGAGTCTCTTTTTCAGCTGAAAGCGCTCGTTACGAAAGAGTGAGCATCATGCACACCAGCAGTAAGGAATTTGGCGAATTGGGAGAACTGACGAGCGATTCAGTGTTAGCAACAGCAGTGTTGGACAGGCTATTCATCACGCCCACATCATTAACATCAAAAACAACAAGGGGAAACGGTTACCGTCTCAAGGACAGGGCAAAGATAAAATTCGCCATCTTTTTCTTTTGTTAATTCCATATGCCAGAAATAAATATAACTCAATATAGTGACCGTGATTCGGTGATTTTTAAGCAGTCTCTTTATATTATCCAACAACTTCCCCATTATCAATGACCACCCTACCATCAAGAGATACTGTAGGATTAGCCATCATTACATCATAATGAATCGGAGCCTTAACCTCACCACCAAGATTATGGCTAGTCCCAATCCCTACATGTACACTACCGTATACACCATGATCATTAAGCATGATACCATTAAATCTTCTTATCTCAGGATTCAGTCCTATTGCTATCTGTGCAATATTTAAGGCTGTAGAATCCCCAAGTCTCTTTAAAAGGCTATTGAGAAGTGCGGCCTCCTTGCCACCAGTAATTTCTGTTATAGAGCCATTTTTAACCTTTGTTACGATGGGAGATTCTACAATACCGATGCCGAAATTTGGGACAGAGCCATCAACAACAATTACTCCTTCCGCAGTCCCCTCCACTGGTGCGACATTTGCTTCAATATTTGGAACAGCCGAATATTGTCCTGGTTCATTTACTATACATGAATGAGCGTTGCCATTGCGGCCTTTGATACTAGCTGTAAACTTGGTACCGCTTGAAGATGTAATTTCTACTTTGTTAGAATTGGTAAAATGTTCCGCAAATCTTTCGCACTCAGGTCTCTGCTTAACAAAATCAGCTTGAATCCCGCCTACATACATCTGTTCCTCCACAAAAGCCGACATAGCAAGAACCCTCGCGCCATTATTGAGAGCATTATGAACAGCAGTGGAATGTGAAATCGACTTAGTCACAGGCATAATTACAACATCAGCCTCGAGCATGGCACAGGCAATGATATCAGGTGGCTCTTGGCCATCATACTTATTGGGAAACATGACTGCCATCACCGGTTCAACACCCTCTTCCATCACCCCCATCAGTAGGTTTGCTATATTTAATCTCTCTGGATCGGTAATTATTAAAACCCTTTCCCCCTGGGATACATTTGCGCAAATCTTAATCACCTTGCGCGCTCCTCTCGTCATCAATACTTCTTTACCTATCATCAACGTTAACCTCCTTTAGATATCAAATCGGTTTCACTATTCACACTATTCTACCGTTTTTATTATCTTTAGAAACCTTGGTTAGGTTACGTCCTGTACTTTCTATAAAAATGGGTGTCTGAAGTTCAGCATAAGACTTACGTGCAAAACCCAATAGAAGAGAACACCCAATGGAAAGAATACCGGTAAACCAAAAGATGCGCAAGGAGTTTTCAAGAGGCAGTAATCGGAGAAAGGATGTCGGAATCCCTGCTATTAACAGAGTTGCCGCAGTTTACTGGACACTTTCACGCTTGGTCTTTGGGTTACTTCCGGCTCTTCATGTTCGTCAAACAACCCCGTTCAAATTTGTCTGGGCTCAAACACTTGGGTGTTGAATGTTGCCTATTCCCATGTAGCCTATCCGATGTATTCTAAGGTAGCGTTTTTGGCTCCCTTTGAGTTGACTAACTGCTACCTTAGCGAAAATGGCAAAAGAGGGCGTCTAGAGAGCATCGGAGGAATAAACGTCAAACTCTCGTGCCACTCCATATGCCTCCATGGCGACAACCCCGCGGCCGTAGCTATGGCACAGACCGTGCGGGAGATGCTCGAGGCTGCTTGGATTTCGATAAAAACCACTCAAGAATCTTGCATCTCGCTAAGAAAGCAGGGCGGAAAGGGAAAATGGCATCACGATGAGGATGCTCACAAGGCGCACTGTGTGCATGAGGCTGACTATTAACGGGTCAGCTCCCATCTCGTCAGCTATCGCGCCCATTTGAGTCAAACCAGCAGGAGATGCCGACAGGAGGCACGTCACCAAGTCCCAACCCGTGATGCGCTTGAGGAGAAAACCCAAGGCTACGGCACAGGCTATCATGCCCCCGGTGAGCAACAAAACCGGGGGCAACATAAAGTAAAGTTGCCTGAACGTATCCTCGGTCATGCTCAAGCCTATGGTTATACCCACGCCAGTTTGAGCAATAGACCTAATGATCTTCGGAGGGGACCACATGGGTATGCCCAAGGCACAAAAAACGCCCACAAGGAACATAGAACCCAACAGACTTCCTGCTGGAACATGGCTTATCGTGCCCACCCATCCTCCTAAGAGGGCTAACCCAACAAAAGTCGCATACCTCCAAGGGCTCGAATCGCTTGAATCACAACTTGAACTGCAGGGTGGGAGCTCTTCGTCGAGCGAGCCCCTATCGCCTCCAGCATACCTGGCACCTAACAGAGGCATAACGAACATCGAACCGACGAGACGGAAGGTCTGAAGCAAGGTGACACTCGCCACATCTGCCCCAAGGGAGAGAGCAAGGAGCGCCATCTCGGCGACGCCGCCAGCGGTCGAACCCAAAAGCGCCGTAGAGATGGGAAGGTCCGTAAAGAGATAAAGCAGCATGCCACACCCTATAGACGTACCCAACATCCATAGGGAAACGATAATAGAAGGCCAAGCTAAATCGCGCAACAGCTTGGTGCAGTTGCGATCAAAGCGAAGCCCTATAAAGGCCCCTATTGTCACCTTGCTGAAGAAAGAGACAACGCCCGTGGGGAATGCGACCTTCAGCCCTAACGAACAGGTCAAAGCTACGGCAAAAAGGGAACCCAATATAGAGGGGGCTGGCAAACGCAGCCGTAAGAAGAGCCACGCTCCAGCCCCTCCGATTCCGAACAGAAACAGCAACCCGAACAGCTCAAGAGTTGATATCCCAGGCGCTCCTTTCTGTGAGCACTCTCAATCGAAGGCTATATCAGAACTGCGCGTACTTTCGTCCGACACGACACGCGCATTAGGCATTTCCAATTTGGCGATGGCTACAATGACCTTGATCCCTGCGATCGTCCCCTTTGTTAGGTGCCCCCCCAACGTAGCAACTGTATCATTCATCACCGTGGAAGCCGTAAAATGGGCATGCACTTCGACTTCCTCCGACCCTTCCCGTGGAGCGATCCAACCGCTGAGCGACAACAATTCTAAAGGTTGCTCCAGCGTAAGGTAGAGCCTGTCTTCCGGCCTAACCGGAAACTCCTTGGGCCACCACTTCAAGTTGCGGAACACAGCCCTCCTCAAAGCCCCCAAGCCCGAGACGAAGACGCCGCAAGATATGCCACTCATTTTAACGCCCTCTTCGATAGCCTCGAGGAGATCCGCACCCTCCGTAACCTTAAATTGCACTATTTCCAAAACCCTACCACTACCCAAAGAGCTCAACAACGCACTTTTGCCCATGCCTGATTCTTCCCCCTTTTGCGCCCTTGCGCGCCTCATATGGAGCGAATCTCTTGCCGCATGAAAGCTACATAGGAAACCGCAAAACAGACTATAGAAAGGGCAACCAGCGCCACGAACTGCGGCCATACAACCATTACGCTCTGGCCAATGGAAAGAGGGGAAACTATGAGCCCCTTCAATTGGCTTTCCATGGCGATACCAAAGAGCCGAATCGACGGGTTCAAGATGGCCGAAGAGATCTCCTCCAAAAGGACGCTTGGCGAAAGGCGCATTATCATGGACCTTATGCCTTCATGTTTGGCTATCTCTTCAATAGCAGATTGCTGCGTCAGCGGCACCATTTCGTCGGCGATAACGCCAGCGACCATGTAAATGAAGAAGGAGAGAAATATCCAAACAGCGATCGAAACGAGGGCTGATGTGGAGCTCCTCGCGAAGACGAGGGAAAAGAGAATCGCCAAGCTGAGCCAAAAGGCTACGTATAATACGCAAGCCAGGAAGAATAGGACGACCCTCGCTACCTCTTGGCCATTGGGTACGACGCCTAATTTGCCGATGCTCACCCCTGTTATCATGACGATGATGCTTGCTATCATGATGGCCACAGTGGCCAATCCTGCCAAGAACTTACCGTTGATGACGGCATCCCTATATATGGGTTGCGAAAGGAGCAAGCTCAGCGTGCCTCGTGAGCGCTCGGAGTTTATGGCATCAAACCCCAATACTATACCTATCAGCGGGCCGAAGAAGCTTATGAAGAAGAGAAAAGACGGAAGCCCGCCTCCAGAGGATGAAAGGAGCATCACGAAGAGATACTCCGGATACGTAGTCTCCGGCGATAGGCTTTCCGTGGCCCCATAGGAAGAGAAGAGGCTGACTGCCACGATGATCAAAAATATTATTAGGAAGCGCTTGCTGCCCAAATAATCGGTAAGCTCTTTCCAAAACACAGCTCCTGCTCCGCCCATGAGCCATCACCCTTCCTGAAAATATCTCATATAGATCTCCTCAAGGCTGTATTCCTTGCCTCTCACTTCAATGGGAATGAAACCTTCGCTGACGACGTCACGGACGAGGTCGGCCTTACGGCTTTCGTCGAACTTGACCACTACTGCCATGCCGCTGGCGCTTACATCGAACACGCCCTCTTTACTCTTGAGCTTCTCCATCAATGACGGCTCGAGGTTATCGCATGTGAGCTTCATCACCCCTTGCCTCTCGCCCAAAACTTGAGCCCCTATCTCGTCGATGCTCCCTTGAGCCACCATCTTGCCTTTGAACATGATCCCCACCCGGTCGCAGATCCTTTGCATCTGATAAAGCAGGTGCGAAGAGACCATCACTGTAACGCCCATCTCATGGGCCATTTTCATAATTAGTCTCAATACCTGCTCTGTTCCCTCTGGGTCTATGCCCGTGGTGGGCTCGTCCAAGATGACGAGTTTCGGATCTTTTATCAGTACTGAGGCAAGGCCAAGCCTTTGCCTCATTCCCTTAGAGAACGTGCCCGTCGCTTGATCTTTAACGTGAGATAAGCCGACGACCTCCAAAGCTTCTTCGATCTTCCTTTCGGCCTCCTCACCTTTGATGCTATTTAAGCGGGCTATATAGAAAAGGTTCTCCGCTGCCGTCAACTCTTCATAGAATCCCACATTCTCAGGGAGGTAGCCGGTTACTCTCTTAACCTGGAGAGGTTCAGTGGTAGAGTTATAACCGTAAACTCTTGCCATGCCGGAAGTGGGTTCTGTGAGGCCCAAAAGCATAAGTATCGTGGTCGTTTTGCCGGCTCCATTGGGCCCCAACAGACCAAAGATCTCCCCTTTGGCTATGCGAAAACTCACACCATCGACAGCCTTGAAGCCGTCGTAGAGCTTGGTGAGTTCGGAGGCCTCAACTACCCACTCCATGATCTATCGCCTCTTTAACTTCATGAAAATACCGAACAGGAGCAAAAGGACTGCCACGATAACACCAATTCCAGCCCATCCCCAACTGGTGGGGACCTTTACTGTAGCCCTTAAGTCCAAGCTCTTTTGATCCTGGTCCCCAGCTGCTGTAACGGACACCTGATAATCGCCAGGGATGGTGCGCTCAGGAGCCTTGAAAATAGCAGTTACCTGCTCCGGTTTCTGCGTGACCAAGAGGGACTCCAGACCTGAGAGCTTTTCCGGCTCAAATTTCACTTCCCACCCCTCGGGCTTGCTGGCCAAGAGGGAAATGTTTTCGATGGGAGCAGAACCCTCGTTCCAGAGGTAGAGCACCAGGCGCTTCTCTTCCCCTGCCACCATATCAAAGTTGAGTCGATTAGTCTCAGGCACCACCTGAAGCTTATAAGTTCCCTTTATAATCGCCGAGAGGTCCAGCGCCTTCTCCACATCACCAGCCTTGGCAACGAGCCTTATGGGATAATCCCTCTTCTCAACATCCATGGGGGGCGTCACGGTTAGGAGGACGCGCTCCGTAGCACTGCCGTCTATCTTGATGGAGTTTATCCTCCTCTCGGACTCCCATCGCGGCGTTATAAAACCCGACCACTTCTCGGGCAGGTTCAGCGTCAAATCTACAACCACGGCATCTCCGCCTGCGTTTTTAACGGAAATCTCGTAGCTAAACGCCTTTCCCGGCGTGCCTTCGACGGCAGGATATTTGGCCTCCAGTTCGATATCTGTCTTGGCTTTCTCCTCAACCACTTTGCCACCGGTGAGCTGGACTACGATAGGCAACGCTTCGGAAAAGACACCGTCAAGGGTGGAGGCTTTTACGATGAAGCGATACTCTCCTGCCGCGGCATCCTCGGCGGGCTTTATGCGGAGTTTTACCGTCGCCTCTTTATCCTCGTCGCCTGTGCCGAGATGAAGGCTGCTCACTCCGAAGCCGCTCCACTCGGAGTTTAAGAGCATTGCCTCCCACCCTTCGGCCTTTTCGTCCCTCTCGAGTTCGAGCTTCACGCTCAGACCTCTGTCGGTCATGTTCTTGAGCTTGACGTCCAATGTAGCTCTGTCTTTTGCGCCTATGATAACCCCCGTAAAGGGCGCATATAACTGAAAGGGCTCCTCTCCTACTGCCTGGGAATATGCAAAATGTGGCACGGCAAGTAAGAGCGCTATCAACGTCAAGATCAAATAGATCCGCTTCATCACCATTCACCCTCCTACCTTAGTATCCTCTGCGATTCTAAAGTTCGTTCATCACAATTAAAAATATACGAATTCTCCCAGGTTTGCGCAAGGGGATATCCAAAACATTTATTATACATAAACGACTGGCCGACGTCTTTCACCAGCGGTCATTCCGAGAGTTCCACGGTTATGCTATCGCCATCGTGCACAGCCCTGAGAACCGTCGGGTCACCTATAACTCTACCCACCACTACTACAGGGCTGGCTGGGCGAATTTCGTCGCCTCGACTCGCAGGCGTAGAGCCAAAAAATAGACAGATGGCTTTTCCAGGCGGCCAGTAACCCACATCACCCATTTCCACCACCTCTTTGGCATCCTCAAGAGGGGCCTTGACAGGCGTAGAAAAATAAACCTCGTCACCCCACGTAGAAGCTTCGCTCTTTATAGGAAGCGCTTCCTTTATCAACCTGGCGGTTTTCGTATCATTCAATTCCACTCTTACAGTTACAGATCCTGCGGTAATCTTGATTTCTGTAGACATCCTCCTTCACCTCCAAAAGTTTATCGTCTGATATAAGCAAAGACGTCGCGCTTCCGCTCGGGCGCTATAGGCTGATATGAAGGATCTTTATAGCCCAACGTGACGGCATAAAAAGGCTCGTACCCCTCTGGGATAAAAAGCCTTTTTGCTTCTTCTTCCTGCTGAAAGAAGAAGTTGGCGAGACCTATCCAACAGCTTCCTATGTCGAGGCTCTCGGCGGCCAAAAGCATGTTTTGCGTGGCGGCAGAGCAGTCCACTAAAGCGGAATACGAACCCTTACGGCCAGAAACCACTATCACCGTAGGGGCGTTATGAAAGATGTGACGGCGCGTATTTTGCCCTATCTTGACAATCCAGTCTATATCCGAACGCGTCATCGCCTCTTTTGCCTTCTCGCTCATACGGTCTATGAGTTCTTTATTCTGAATGATCAGAAAGTGCCAAGGCTGCTCGTTATGACCGCTCGGGGCAAAGATTGCCGCCTCCAATATCATATTCAGCTCTTCATCCTTGATCTGATCTGGTAAATACTTGCGGATGCTCCTTCTGCGCTTGATGACATCGAGAACTTCGTTCATTTCGCATCACTCCTATTCAAACCTTTACTGACATACCAGTATGGTCAAATCATTCACATTAGTCCCCGTGGGTCCCGTCCTTACTAAGCTGCCGCATGCCTCGAGGGCATGATAGGAGTCGTTATCTTTTAGCGCTTCTTCCGGGTTACAACCAGCTTCTTTTAGCTTCGTTATCGTAGATCCGTCTACGATACCGCCGGCAGCATCTGTAGGCCCGTCGGTCCCGTCGGAACCGACCGAAAGCACTGCTACGCCTTCAAGCCCCTGGATACCTGTGGCCGCCGAAAGGGCGAGCTCCTGATTCCTGCCGCCCAACCCCTGGCCGCGAACGTGAACCACCGTTTCTCCGCCGAGGATCAACGCGCACGGGCGAGGCAATGGTCTATCATACCCCTTCTCCTCGCGAGCTATAGCTGCCAGGAATAGGCCAGCCTCTCTGGCTTCGCAATCCAGAGTCGTAGTCAGGATCTCAGTATCGTATCCCAGCTCGGATGCCGCTTTAGCCGCTTCTTCGCACATCACCTTAACGCTCCCTATTACTACCGTCTCCACGTTGGATAACGATTTGGGCGTCTCTTCCTCTAACAGTTTTAAAAGCTCGGGATCCAACTTCAGCCCGTATTTTCGGACGATGCGGAGGGCCTCTTCAGACGTAGTACTGTCTGGATATGCAGGACCGGAAGCTATGCTGTCTAAGCGATCGCCCAAGACATCGGAGAGGACGACCGCGTAGACCTTGGCAGGATGAAGGTTTTGAGCGAATTGTCCTCCCTTGACGGCGGAAAGCCTCTTCCTGATGGCATTGATCTCGACGATGCTGGCTCCAGAACGCAAGAGTTGATCTGTGACGTCCATGATGCTTTTAAGAGAAACGTTGCCTTTCGGTTTCTCAAAAAGGGCCGAGCCGCCGCCCGAAACCAAAAAGAGCACCACATCATCGCGCGAAAGGCCGGCTGTGGCCTGAAGAGCCGCTTCGGTGGCTATGACCGTATTTTCGTCCGGGATCGGATGCCCAGCTTCGTAAATTTCAAAATTTCCTATCGGCCCTTGGCTGTGACCATGCTTGGTTATGACGACGCCGCGAAGGATGCGATCGCCAAGCACATCGGCAGCAGCCTTAGCCATGCGCCATGCCGCTTTTCCTATGGCCACGAGGACGACTTTGCCGGGGAATAAGCGCCCTTCCAGCGTCCGCTTCAGTGCGTTCTCCGGCAATACCGCGTCTATCGCCTTCCTCGCTATCTCAAGCGCGTCTTCCCTCGGATTCTTCATAGTCTAACGCCTCACTTCTTCACTACTTCCGGATTCACGAGATTTGGCGGCGTCTCGCCTTTAAGGGCTTTGACCAAATTATCGGCAGCCATTGTAGCCATCTTGGCCCGTGTAGCGTAAGAGGCGGAACCGAGGTGAGGGGCTAAAACTACGTTATCAAGCCCTAATAGCTCCGGTCCAACCTGCGGTTCGTGCTCAAAAACATCCAGACCTGCGCCTCTGATCCACCCCTCCTTCAAAGCCTTAGCTAGGGCCTTCTCATCTACGATGGGACCTCTGGCAGAGTTAACGAGATACGCCTCTTTCTTCATCATTTTCAGCTCTCGCTCGCCGATCAGATGGTGAGTTTCTTTCGTGAGAGGGAGATGAATCGATATAAAATCCGCCTCTTGAAGGAGTTGATCCAATGGCTTGTATTCAGCATTAAATTCTCTCTCCAACTCCTCGGATACCCTCTGCACGTCATAGTAAATGACCTTCATATCGAAGCCCATCGCTCTGCGCGCCACAGCCCTGCCTACCCTGCCAAAACCGACGACGCCGAGCGTCGCATGATGGACATCGGTGCCCAAAAGGAGCATCGGCTTCCAGGCTTTATATTTCCCTTGGCGTACGAATTTATCCCCTTCGACGATCCTGCGCGCTGCAGCCAAAAGCAGCGCCCATGCCAAGTCAGCAGTCGTGTCGGTAAGGACGCCAGGAGTGTTTGTAACCATGATGCCGCGCCTTGTAGCCTCCTCCACGTCGATATTGTCGAAACCGACGGCGTAGTTAGCTACAACCTTAAGCTGCGGACCGGCAGCATCCATAACCTCCGAATCGATCCTATCAGTGAGGAGAGAAATGATGCCGTCCATTCCCTCAACTTCTTTTAAAAGCACCTCTCTCGGGAGTGCTCCTTCGTAGTCGAATACCCTAACCTCGCAATGCTCTTCCACTATGCGCATACCTTCCCCAGGAATGCGATTCGTTATTAAAACTTTCGGCTTTGCGTTCATTTTAGCTCACTCTCCCTCTTTTTATATAGTTTACGAACCCCAGAAGTCTTTTACGCCTCGCGGTTCTCTTTGAGATAACAAAGAGGGCATCACAAAAGCCCCATTCCCTTAAGGATTTCCTTTAATTCTTGTCTTTTTGCATCTGATAAGCCTTTAACGGGGCTTTTGGCAGGTCCTGCGCATATGCCTATGATCTTGAGCGCCTCTTTTATCACCACGGGGAACGTTCCCAGTTCAAAGGCCACACGCAGCGGGGCGAGGGCAAATTGCGCCTCTCTGGCCTTCTCCATGTCGCCATTCACAAAATGCTCATAGATATCTACTGCAATTTTAGGTGCCACGTTGGCCGTGGCCGATATGGCTCCGCTCCCACCGTAAAGCAGCGTAGAGAGTATAAGTGTATCTCTGCCAGCGAGGACGCTGAAACCCTTATCTTTGGTCTTCCTGATGTATTCACCGGTGAGCGTCATGTCACCGCTGCTATCCTTGATGCCCACGATGTTTTCGATCTGGGAAAGGCGTTCTGCAAGACCTACAGAGATGCTCACCCCTCCTGTCTTGCCCGGGTTATTATAGAGCAATATCGGAAGGCTCGTTGAATTCGCTATAGTCTTATAGTGCTCGTAAAGCTCTTCTTGAGACGGAGACAGGAAATAGGGAGTGATGACGGAAACGGCATCCACGCCGATCCCTTCGGCCATCCGAGTGAGCTCGACGGCCTCGCGGGTGGTTACGGCGCCAGTGCCGGCATATACAGGCACACGTTTGGCTACTTGTTCCACCGCTGTTTCCATCACTTTTTTCTTCTCGTCCCGTGAGAGGGCATAGGCTTCACCTTGGCTACCCACCACGAATATTCCGTGAACTCCATTATCGATCAGGAAATCCACGAGGCTTCTCAGAGCTTTTTCGCTGACCTCTTCCCTATCGTTCAAAGGGGTAACCATGGCAGGCAATATACCGCGAGGGGCAAACGTCATAACTATTCCTCCTTCGATTTCCTTACAGGCAGAAAAGTGGATCGGGGTTGACCTGTGTATTTATGTTATTTTAATATCTTATCTAACCTCTATCTAACTTCTGCTCCAGAAAATTCCTCCCATAGTTCAACAAGGCAACCGTGATCGGAATCCCCCTTTCCCTCCGCAGAGAGAGAGATCATGGCCTGCTCGACGAAAGAGGCCAAAGGAAGAGGAGATTTCAACGCCATTCCAGCGTTAAGGGCATTTTTCAAGTCCTTAATATGGAGATCCAATTTAAAGCCGGGCTTAAAGTCCCTCTTTATGAAGCGTGGCACCATCATTTCCATAACCCTGCTGCCGGCCATGCCTCCACTGATTGCCCTATGTATGTCCTCTGCAGACAATCCAGCCTTGGCTCCAAAGGCAAATGCTTCGGACAGGGCAGCTATGTTTATTCCGACTAGGATCTGGTTTACCAACTTTGTAGTCTGACCGCTGCCCAATTTCCCCATATAAGTGATGGTGCGTCCCATGGCTTGAAATATGGGCAGACACTGCTCGAAGATCTCTTTGTCGCCGCCTACCATGATGGCAAGCTCTCCTTTTATAGCTCCGCTCTCGCCACCGCTCACGGGGGCATCGAGCATCTTCACCTCTTTTTGGGCAAGTACAGCACCAATTCTGCGCGTAACGACGGGGTCAATCGAACTCATGTCGATGACCACGGTCCCAGGCTTTACGCCATCAATGACGCCATTTTCACCTAAAATTACTTCCTCAACCTCAGGCGAGTCAGGAAGCATTGTTATAACTACGTCGCTTTGGCTGGCAACACCTTTGGGGGAGGCTGCCCCCTTGGCGCCCAACTTCTCCATCTCCTCAATTTTGTTCTTGGTCCTGGTATATACGACCAGCGGATAGCCGGCGGAGAGCAAATTCTTGCTCATGGGTCGTCCCATTATCCCCAGCCCGATAAAGCCTATTGTTGGTTTTTCTGTGGAAGTCAAGTTCAAAAACCCCCTTGTCTTGATTTTAACCTTAGGTGCTTACGGCAGTATCACCTTTAAGCCTTTTTCAAATATATACCAGAATGCGAAAGTGGTAACGCAAGCAAAGGCTATACTGTAGATTATTTCCTTAAGAGATCTTTCTTTTACCATCATCAAGTAACTTATGATTATAAAGAAAATTGTAGTCAGCACAAAACCTAGAGGTTTAACTGCAACAGCGTATGCTATAAGCATACACATATACAGTGTTATTTTGGTATAACTTCGCCCATTCTTCTCTTTTTGAGGCTTTGTTTCCTTCTTGAGCGCAGCGCTAAGCGCTACAGCTGCTCCGAAAATTATCAATAAAACAGCGCTGAGTTTGGGGAAGAAAGGCGCATCAAGAGCATCATACCCTAAACTTCGAATGGACAAAGATTCAATAAAGAGCCAAATGCCCACAGCGCACAGGCCCAATCCTTGCAGAACAGATGCGCTCATCACCGTATACCTCCAGCTCTTCATAAAGCCAGGGCGGCATGGATGCGGCCCTGGCTTTATCTTTGTACTTGGTTAAATCTGACTGTCGATTTAAA